>CACXPT010000223.1 GCA_902769585.1 uncultured bacterium | reverse complement strand
CGAGCGCGGCCTTCACCTTTTCCGGACCGAGCATCTTCACGAAGTACTGTCCGTTGTAGATGGAGAAGAAGAGCCGGCCGTCCTTGCGCCAGTACTCGGGGCGCGGGAAGTAGTTCTTGATGGAGTGGTCGATAAGGCCAAGGAACTCCTCGGGCGTGTGCGCGAGCTCCATCAGCTTCGTGCGGGGCTGGCCGTACTTCGGACGGAACTGGTTCCAGCGCTCGTGGTAGCACCACATGAGCGCGAACTTCATCTTGCTGCGGTTTGGCGCCTTGAGGAAGCCCTCCTCCAACGCCTCCTGCTGCGTGATCTGGCCGTTGTACCAGTAGTAATCGTAGAGGAACACGTCGATGCCGGCGTTCGATGCGAGCTCGATCTCCGTGGAGACGTCCGTCGGGTCCTTGCCGTCGAGGTAGCCCGGCAGGGGCTTGAACGGCAGCTTGTGGCCGGGGAAGCGCGGCTTCGCCGTGCGGGCGAACTCCCATTCCGTCCAGCCCGGATGGAACCACTCGTTCCCCTTCGGATATACGCTCCAGTGAGGGTAGTAGACCGCCATCACTTCGATTTTCTTCGACGCGCCTGCCCACGCCGCACCCGCGGCCAGCATGCACGCCAAGACCAGGAATCCAGCACGCAGAGTTGTTTTCATGGCGAAGAGTATAGCAAATTCGCAGGCAGTCCGGCCGGAATTCTGATATAATTTGGCCATGGCACGTTCACCTTGGAGTATCTACCCGCGTCCGCGGGCACGTCCACGCCGTCTCACCTGGCGCAGCGTGATTGTCTCGTTCTTCACCATGCTGGGCCGATTGTTCGGCGACCTCGCCACCGGCCGTTCGTCCAGCGCGTCGGGCGGCACACGCAAACGGTCTTCTCGCGGCAAATCATACTAGTTGTGGCATACTGCGGCCATGAAAACAGCTGAACTCTTTTTCTGCGCAGCCGTCGTGATCTATGCGGCGGCATGCGCGGAAGAGGTTTCGCCGTTTGGCGGCGGCGGATTGGCCTTTCGCGACCTGGATGTCTCCTTCACGCCGCGGATCGTCTATTCGGGCTGGAAGGGTCAGGCGCGGCCCACGGCGGGGAAAGACGCCGATTCCTTCGCGTTTGATCTCTCGGACGGTCCGGGCGGCTCCGTGAACGGCCGCCTTGAGTCGCGTCTTGACGGGGACGGCGCCGTTGTGGCGCGTTGGGCGTTCACGCCGTCCACAAACATCTGGGTGGAAGAGTGCGGTCTGTTGGCGTGCTTGCCTGTCTACCGCTATGCGGACGGAACCCTTGTGGCGGACGGCAAGTCGATCCATCTCGCGAAGGATTACGGTAAGTCCCTCCAGTTCCGTGGGCGCGTGTTGAAGCTCGTGTTCCGCGATGCCCACGGGCGCGAGACGTTCGCGTTCGTCTTTCCCGAACCGACGGACTTGCTCGTGCAGGACAGCCGAGGCTGGGAGTGTCCGTGGTTTGAGCTTCGCATCCTTCTGGGACATCGGTTCGCCGCCGACAAAACGGTGGAGACGGGTTTTCGGTTGATTTTGCCGAAGGGCGTTCCCGTCGAACTCAATCCGCCTGGCAAGTACGTTCCCGCCGCATCCGAACAGTGGCGGCCGATAGCGTTTCCGTCAAAGGTTGAACCCGGGTCCGCGGTTGATTTCACCTCCTTCGCCGTTTCGCACGCGCCCGCCGGAAAATACGGATACGCCGTGGTACGCGACGGCCATTTCGAGTTCGAGAAGCTCCCGGGCGTACCGCAGCGATTCTACGGGATCAACGTCTGCTACGGCGACTGCTACCCGGACTCCCCCGAGAAGGCGGATGGCATGGTGTCGTATTTCGCGGCGTGCGGCTACAACGCGATCCGCATCCACCACTACGATTTCAAGGTGACGGTCGGGAAGGGCGGCGTGACGCCGGACGAGTCGCTGCTCCGTCGGATGGATTCGCTCGTCGACGCCTGCGTGCGGTACGGCCTCTACATCACGACCGATCTCTTCTGCTCGCGCGGCCATTCGGTGGCGTGGCGGGACGTCGGTATCGACGCCGACGGCACGATCGACTGGTCGTACAAGGCGATGGCGATCCTCCATGCCGGGACGACCGAGAACCTGAAGCAATTCACGCGGAACTTCCTGTGCCACCGGAACGTCTACACGGGACGGCGGCTTGCGGACGAGCCGGCACTTTCGTGGATTTCGCTCATCAACGAGGGGATGCTCGCGCATCACCCGACGCCCAAGGCGGGAACGACGGCGTACGCCGTGATGTCCGGGATCTGGAAGACCTGGCTGGAGAAGAAGCACGCAGACGGAGCGTTTGCTGATGTTTCTTGTGACCTGCCGGCGAAGGCGACCGTCCGGGATGACACGCCCGTCAATCGTGCCCTGCGCGCCTTCTACGCCGAGAAGGAGGCGTCTTTCGCGGCGACGATGCGCCGTTTCCTGCGCGAGGAAATCGGCTGCAGGGCGTTGCTGACGAGTCTCAATTCGGGCGTCCCGCCCACGGAGTACGCCGCATTCCGCCAGGCGAACTTCGACTACACCGACACACACTACTACTGGGATCATCCCACCACGCTTCCCGGCGGCGCGCCGTTCGGTCTGCCTGCCGGATGCCAGCATGACGGCATGAACCCGCTCTGTACGCCGTACCGTGCGCACCGCTCGGGCGCGCGCCTCCCCGGACAGCCCCTGACCGTGACGGAGTTTCACTACTGTCCCCCCGGAAGGTTCCGCGGCTTTTCGGGCATGCTGACGGGCGCCAACGCCGCACACGACGCGTGGTCCGGAGCGTGGCGGTTCGGATGGGGCGGACGCCCAGGCATCTGCGCACCGCTCGAAGACAGGCCGTTGCGGAGTTGGTTCGAGCTGGGGACAGACCCCGTGGCGCTTGCGAGCGAGCGCGTGGCCGCGATGCTGTTCCTGCGCGGGGATCTGCAAGTCGGCACCGCGCCGTTCGGAGATGGGGACGGCATCGCGATCGATTCGGTCGACGGATCCATTTCGGTGACGACTGCCCGGACCTGCGGCGGGTACCGTCCGTTCGGCGTCATCGACGCGGGATCCCTGCGTGCGGATGTCGGAACGGAGGGTGCGTGCGTCTGGGTGACCTCCCTCACCGATGCGCCGATTTCGGGCTCGCTGCGTCTCCTGCTCGCGCACCTGACGGACGGTACGGACTCCGGTACGGTGTTCCGCGACGGGCGCCGCATCCAGATCGAGCGGTGGGGCCGCTTGCCGCATCTTCTGCGCACGGGACGGGCGGACGTGTCCGTCGCCGTCCGCGAGGGCGCCTGGCGGGTGTACGCGCTTGACGCCACAGGGCGTCGGCAGAAGGAGGTCCCCTCCACGCGCCGGGACGGACGGCTCGTGTTCCAGGCCGATGTCTCCATCCGCCCCGACGACGCCACGATTTTCTACGAACTCACCTGCGACTGATTCGAGGTTTTGATATACTAACGCCATGAGAAGAAATGGTTTGTTTGTCGGTGTGGTGATGGCCTGTCTTTCCGCATTTTCGGAAACGCGCGTGCTGATCGTGCGCGAGAAGTCCTGCGTGGACGAGTGGCGCGTGACGGACAACGGGCAGTGGACCCGGAAAGGAACCTGGCTCGCGTGCGGGACGGATTTGAAAGGTCCGCACAGCATCGCCGCCGCGGACGGGATCGTCTATGTGGGCGACTCCCGCGGCGACGCCGGCGCGATTCTGAAGTTCACGCCGGACGGCAAGTTCCTGGGCGTGCTGGCATCCGTGCCGGCACGTCCGGAGGCGCTGGCTATTCGCGATGGCTTCCTCTATGTGTGCAGTGCCTTTGGGAAGAACGCGAACCAGCTCTTCCGCTACAGCCTCTCCGACGGGAAAGGCGGCGTCTGCCTGACGCAGGGATTGTCCGTGCCGCGCACGCTCGCCTTTGGCGCGGACGGTCTGCTCTACACCGCCAACCGCGGAAGCGGCGAGATCGCCGTGTTCGACGTGGCGGGCGACAAGCCAACATGCAAGGCGGCCTACAATTCCCCCGCGCAGACGCACGGCGGCATGCTGCTGGACTATGACCGTGACCGGCTGCTGATTCCCTCCAAGAAACCGGAGTCAATCGACCTGATCACCGGCACGGCGAAGCGTCCGCTGATGCCGATTCCCGTCCAGAACGCCTTTTCCGCCGCATTCGTGAACGGCGAGTTCTGCTTCGCGGATCATACAGGCAAGATCGTCGCGTGGGACCCCGACACCGGCAAGTCAACAGTTCGCGCCACTGGCGTGCAAGGCGTTTGCGACCTGCTGAATCTCACCGAGGCGCTCGACGGCACGGCGTCGCGACGCCGTACCGCCGCGTCCGCGCGCTTGCGCGCTGCGGGCAAGACCTTCGCGTACAAGCGGTTCGACCCGGAGCGTCCATACGACTATACCCCGCTGCGCTACAACAACCCCGATGCGACGCCCTACCTCAAGACCGGGTTGATCTGTTACCCGATGGCGTTCGACTACGATGGCGACGGCGACCTTGACCTCGTCGTCTCCAACTGGGGCATCCCAACCTGGCGCGGCACTTGGTACTTCGAGAACCCGACCCCGAAGGGAAAGAAAGACGCGTTACCCATCTTCAAGCCCGCGCGGAAAGTCGGCGAGGGATGCAGCAACGTCTCCGCCAAGACCTATCCCGACGGACGCGTCGCGGTGCTGCGCCAGAACCAGATCACCTGGGAGTTTTCGAAGTCTGGCTGGGAGGGACTCAAGACACTGGCGGGTCTGCCGAAGAACATCCACTACAACAACGTCCGCTGCAACATGTGGCGTCTCGCGGACTACGACCGACGGCAAGGACGACCTGATCGTCGGCATCGGCGACTGGGTGCAGTACGGCTGGCACAACGCCTACGACGAAAACGGCAACTGGAAGAACGGGCAGATACACGGACACGTGTATTGGATCAGGAACGAGGCGGGTGCCGACGGCGCGGAGAAGTGGGGTACGCCGCAAATCGTGCGCCTTGAAAACGAGACGCCGGTGGACGTGTTCGGCAACGCGATGCCGATGTTCCACGACTGGGACGGCGATGGCGACCTCGACCTGATCGTGGGCGACTTCCTCGACAACTTCACCTACTATGAGAACATCGGGACGCGCACCGTGCCCGTCTACACCTCCGGGCGTCTCCTGCGCGATTCGACGGGGGCGCGTCTCCACGGCGAGCTCTGCATCATCACGCCGGCGGCGGTAGACTGGGACGGTGACGGGCTCATGGACATGGTCTCGGGCGAAGAGGACGGGCGCGTGGCCTTCTACCGCAACACGGGCAAGGTGGTCGACCGCATGCCCGTCTTCGATCCGCCTGTCTTCCTGCGCCAGCAGGCGGACCTGGTGAACTTCGGCATCCTCTGCACGCCGGCGGGCGTGGACTGGGACGGCGACGGCGACTACGACTTGATCTGCGGCAACTCGACTGGGTACATCTGCTTCTTCGAGAACCTGAGCGGTCCGGGCGTGGCGGAGCCGAAGTGGGCGGAAGCGAAACTGCTGAGCTGCGAACCTTTCGACGAGACGCGCGATTTCGCCTCGCGCGGCGGGATGCTCACCGCGGATCCGATCCGCATCATGGCCGGGCACAATGGCTCCATCCAGGGTCCGGCCGAGGCGAAGTGGGGCTACACGTGCCTCAGCGTCGCCGACTGGGACGGCGACGGGCTCCCCGACATCATGGCCAACTCGATTTGGGGCAAGCCTCTCCTCTTCCGCAGACCGACAACCCGAAGGAGCTGATCACGCAGTGGCGCACCACGCCCGTCATGTTCGACATGAACGGGGACGGGCTGACCGACCTCGTCATGGTCGACCAGCAGGGCGACCTCGCCTTTTTCGAACGTGCGAAGAAGGACGGCAAGCTCGTCCTGAAGGCCCCGCGCAAGGCGTTCCGCGACGAGAACGGCGAGGTGCTCCACCCCACCGCGCGCAAGAGCCCGAAGGCGTGGAACGGCGGCATCGGCGGGGCGACGGGGCGGCGCAAGATCACCATCTGCGACTGGAACGGCGACGGCAAGCCCGACCTCATCATGAACGGCAAGAACTCGCGGCTCTACCTCCAGACCGGGATGCGCGACGGCAACTGGATCTTCGTCGACGCGGGCGACATGAGCGGCCAGCAGCTGTCGGCCCACACCACCAATCCCACGACCGTGGACTTCGACAACGACGGCATCCCCGAAGTGATCCTGGGCTGCGAGGACGGTTTCCTCTACCACCTGAAGAACAACGACTGGAAGAAGTGAGTTCGTCGGCCAAAGTTGCCATGTAAATGCTTCGCAGAAAATTTTATGGGAGAGTGAACATGATGTATGCGAAGAATGAATTGAAAGTCTTGGCGGTTGCGTGCGCTGTCGCGGCCGGGCTGGGAACCCTGGCGGCGTTCGGGGTGACGCGGGTGGGTGTGATCAACTGGGACTGCTCGCCGCCGAGCGACACGTGGTTCGGCGGCTACCAGACGCGGTCGCTCTCGCCGGCGCGCTACCGGTACCTGACGCCGTACTAC
>CACXPT010000222.1 GCA_902769585.1 uncultured bacterium | reverse complement strand
CATGCGCCTCACGAGCGAGTGCATGGGCTTGATCCGCAGGGGCTGGGGCGACGAGGCCCACCCCGACACGGCCATCGCCGGACTCTTCACGAACTACATACTCGGCATCGAGCCGGCCGAGCCAGGCTTCAAGACCTTTACCTACCGCATTCCCGTCACGTCGCGCCTCAGCTGGGCGTCGGGACGCGTTCCCACGCCGCACGGCAACATCGGTGCAAGCTGGCTGAAGAACGGGAAGGGCGAGTTCGCGATCCACGTGGACGTGCCGAAGGGCACGACCTGCCGCCTCGTGGTGCCGGGCCGGCAGCCGATCACCCTCGGCCCCGGTACTTTCAGCCAGACCTTCCCCCGCCCGTGAGGGAATGCTCCGGGCGATTACTTTTCGGCGCGGTGGCGGCGGATGGTGTCGCGGCCTTCGTATTCCCTGCATCCAGAGAATCGTCTTCGGGCACTTGAGGTTGTTCCAGAGGATCGCGATGCCCGAGGGCTGGCACGTGTAGTCGCCGAGCCCCGCCCGCGGGATGTCGACGCGGCAGGTGGCGGGCACGCGCTTCGCGAAGTTCACGGGGTCGAAATAGCCGAGCGCCTCGACGTACTTGATCTTCGGCCAGTCGCCGCGCAGGCGTCCGACGAGTTCTGCGCCAACGTCGCAGAAGCCGGTCACGGTGCTGGAGACGCGCGTCACGCCCTTGCCGCAGCCGGCGCCCCAGATCGCGAACGCGCCGCCCTGGCTGCCGCCGCTGACGTACAGGTTCTTGCCGTCCCACTCCGGGAGGGACTTCGTGTACTCGATGGCGCGGATGAGGCGCAGGATCATGCCGCGGAAGTACGACGTCTCGGGATTGGAGTTCTGCTGTGGGTCGAAGGCGTAGGTGTGACCGTTCGACTTGATCTTGTCGCCGTAGGTCCGGTAGTACTCGTCCGTCCCGCCGAACTCGCGCAGGAGAAAGCCGTGGGCGTTGATCTTAAACCCGATCGCGTCCGCACCGGGATGCCGCGGCGCGAACTGCTCTCCCACGCCGTAGCCAGGCGTCGCGATATGGATGGCGAACTTTTTCCCTTTCTCGGCGGCCTTGGGGATCGAGATGTAGCCGGTCACGGGCATTCCGCCCGTGCAGTCGACCGACACCGCGTAGACACGGACTTCAGGATTGCCGCACAGCACCTCCACGCGCTTCGCGTTGAACGGCATCTTGGCGAGCTCCTCCTTCTGCCGCGTCCAGAACGCGTCGAAGTCCGCGGGCTCGGGCGCGCCTTGGCGGAGCGTGTCGATGTCAGCCCCCGCGCCCCCGTCGAAGAAGACCTTTCGCTTCGCCTTCTTGAATTTCTTCAAGGCCCGTCGTCCCTCTGGCGTATTCGGATCGCCGGTGAACTTCTTGGGTTGCTTCGTGAACGGCCGGCCGGACGCGTCGACGACCTCGGCGTAGAGGCGCACGAACCCCGGCTTCGCGATGCTGGTCTTGTACACGAACGGCTTGCCCGTGAAGGGCTCGCGGCCGTTCTCCGTGACGCCGTCGTCGCCGCTGCGCGTCCACTTGAGAAAGTACGCGCCTGCGGGGATCTCGCCCGTGATCTTCTGCGGCTCGATGGTGAAGACCATGGTTTCGCCCGGTTTGTAGGAGATCGGGGACTTGTCCGTGGTTCCCTTCAGCCACGCGTCGTCCAGCGCGCCCGCGCGCGCGAAGTTGGCCAGCGCCGCGAGTGCGACGAGAACGATCGTTCCGATTTTTTTCATGTCTTGTTCCTTTCTTGCCGCTGGCGGTCAGTGTCCAGCGGCTGAAATTATACCACATTCCGGCAAACCGAACCGCTGCTTATGGTATACTATGCGCAGTGAAACCGTTTAGGCGGTTCGCGGCTGCAAGGCCGCGGACCCAGTGAAAGGAACCATCAAGATGAAAAGATCCGAAATCAACTCCTACATCAAATGGGCCGAGAACCTCCTGGCCGCGAGCAACATCCGCCTGCCCGACATGGCCTATTGGTCGCTGGAGGACTGGAAGGCCAGGCGCGACCAGCTCGACACGGTGCGGAAGGTCGAGCTCGGCTGGGACATGCGAGAAGTACATCGTGATGAAGGAAGGCCAGCGCCTGCCGAACCACTACCACGTCTTCAAGTCCGAGGACATCATCAACCGCGCGGGCGGCGACATCTACGTCCAGCTGTGGAACGCGGACCCGCAGACGGGCGCGCTTCTCGACACGGACGTCCATGTCTGGATGGACGGCATCGAGCGCGTCTTCAAGCCCGGCGAGAAGATCATCGTGAAGAAGGGCAACTCGATCACGCTCTCGCCGTACATCTCCCACATCTTCGGCCCCGAGCCCGGCACGGGGGACTGCGTGGTCGGGGAGGTCTCGAAGGTAAACGACGACCACACCGACAACTATTTCGTCGAGCCCGTCTCGCGCTTCGCGGACATCGAGGAGGACGAGCCCGCCCTCCATCCGCTCTGCAACGAGTGCGCGAAGATCTGACGATGTGCGCGATGAAATCGAAATTCAGAGGTGAGGACCCGCGCGTGCCGGGATTCGTCGACCGGCACTTCGCGCCGCCGCTCAGGGTCATGTTCATCGGAGCGCATCCGGACGATCCCGACGTGCGCTGCAGCGGGTTCGCACGGACGCTGGTCGAGGCGGGGCACCGCGTGCGCTTCGTCGCCGTCTGCAACGGCGACAAGGGACACCAGTTCATGGATTCGCCGGAGCTGGCCAAGCGCCGCTACGGCGAGTCGCGGAAGGTCATCGGGACGCTCGGCATCGAGGACTACATCGTGGGCGAGACGCCGGACTGCGAGGCGGAGCCCTCGCTCGCGCTCCGGCGCTGGGTGACGCGCGTGATCCGCGAGTTCGGTCCGCACATCATCGTCACGCACCGTCCGAACGACTACCACTGCGACCACCGGGCGACGGCAACGCTCGTGCAGGACGCGACGTACCTCGTGGGCGTGCCGCTGTGGTGTCCCGACGTGCCGGTTCCGGACGTGATCCCGACGGTTTTCTTCATGGGCGACCGGTTCACGCAGCCGACGCCGTTCCGTCCCGACTTCGTGATCGACGTGTCGCGGCACGAGGACGTGATCGTCGACACGTTCGCCTGCCACGAGAGCCAGATGTTCGAGTGGCTGGTGCCCGAGCACGGGGCGTCGCTGGACGACGTGCCGCCCGGCTCCGACGTCGAGGGGCGCCGCGCGTTTATCCGCAAGACGGCGCTCCACCTCGTGGCCGACTACGCGAACGCGTTTTCCGACTCGGTGGAGCGGGCCTACCCCGGACGCCATCCGAAGCTCGTCGAGGTGTACGAGAAAAGCGAGTACGGGCGCACGCCCGTGCAGGCCGAACGCGACCTGCTCGCGTCGCTCGGCGGCGTGTGGATCGACTCGACCGAGAGCAAGTGGACCCAAGTCAAATGATTCTTCCGCGCGTGAAGTAAAAGTCTGCCCCTCGCACGTCATTCGCCCTTCATAGGGCGGTTCATGAGGATGCTGATGGCCTCCTTTGCCGGAAGGCCTTCGTGGCAGAGGCGGCAGACCGTCTCCGTGATCGGCATCTCGACGCTCAGCTCGCCGGCCATGGCGCGCACGACCTGCGCGTTCCACACGCCCTCCGCCACCATCTTCATCGACCCCACGATGTCCGCCAGCCGCTCGCCCCTGCCGAGTCGCTCGCCCACGCTGCGGTTGCGCGAGTGGCGCGACGTGCAGGTCACGACGAGATCGCCCATGCCCGAAAGCCCAAACACGGTCTTGGGGTTTGCGCCGAGCGCGCCTGCGAATCGCGCCACCTCGGCGATGCCTCTGGTGATCAGCGCGGCGCGCGTGTTGTCGCCAAAGCCAAGGCCATCGGACACGCCGACCGCCAGGGCAATCACGTTCTTCACGGCGCCGCCAACCTCCACGCCCACGGGATCGTCAGAGGCATACACGCGGAACACGGGGCCGCTCCATATCCCCTGTGCGAGCTTGGCGTCTTCGACATCCTTGGACGCCGCCACTACCGCAGTCGGGATGCCGCGCGCCACCTCTTCGGCGTGGGACGGGCCGGAAAGCGCGACGATGCGCCCGCGTCCAAGCGCCTTCTCCGCGAGGACCGTCATGCGCACATGCGTATGTTCGCAGAATCCCTTGGCAAGCGAGACGACGAGCGCGTCTGCGGGTATGTGGTTCCTGAATCTGGAGCAGACGTCTTCGAAATAGCGGGATGGAGTGGCGAAGACCACGACATCCGCCCCTGCGGCGTCCGACAACTCGGTCGTCCACTTGATTTTGTCCGGCAGCTCGACGCCTGGCAGATAGCGGGGGTTCGCTCGCGCGCCGGCGATTTCGCGCACGTAGGCGGCATCCGCTCCCCATACGGTCACATCGTGTCCGTATCCCGCGAGAAGCAGCGCATTCGCGGTGCCCCAGCCGCCATCTCCCGCGATGAAGATCCTAAGAGGCTTTTTATCGCAACTCATGTCTGCTATTTCCCCTTAGATGTGCCGCGTTCCAGGGCGTCGACTATGATGCGGAGATAGCGCGGGTCGCGACGGAAGATGCGTTCCGGGTGGAACTGGAATCCCGTGATGGGAAGCGTGCGGTGCTCGATCGCCTCCACCACGCCGTCATCTGACCGGGCGGTCACCTCAAGCCCTTCGCCGACGTCTTTCACGCACATGGTGTGCGAGGTGTTCACCTCCATGCGCGTCGTGCCGAATCCCTCGGCCAGGCGCGATCCCGGCTTGATGTTGATCATGTGGAAGCAATCCTTCACGTAGGGCGGATCTTTCCCGCGATGCACGATGCTCGGCGAACTGTCCTTGGGCACTGGCATGAGCGTGCCGCCGAAGTAGAGGTTGATGCATTGGTGTCCGTGGCAGAACCCAAGGATCGGCAGCCCGCGCTCGATGGCCATGCTCATCAGCAGCTTCTCGAACTCGATGCGGTTCGGGTAGTCTTGTCCCTTGATGCCGCCAGTCAGCAGCAGGGCATCCACCCGGTCCATCGCCTGGGCGAGCAGGTTCGTGTCCGAAATCCGCGGGATGAGCACCGGGATGTATCCCGCCGCCGACAGCGCGTCGGAGTTGGTGCTCCGCGCCATGACGAAACCGTTCGTGACGCAACCGTCGGTAAGTGCCACGACCTTGACCTTGCCAGGCGAACGCGTCTGGCATCCCGTGATGGCAGATGCGGCTGCAAAAAGGCAGCACGCGACAAGAGCGGCATGCTTGAACTTGCGTATGGCCGACATGTTTTTCTCCTTGTTCCGTTTGCCGGATAGTATATCACATTGACGGATGCCGCGCCCTGCACGGCCGCAAACGCAACCATGCCGATTTGTGCTATACTGTCGCCATGAGAAATAGTCGTTTGACAAGGTTCCTCGCCGTACGGCGGATGAGGATTGTGCGCATGGCCGTCTATGCGGCCGTCCTTGCGTGTGCAGGAGTCTGCCACGCAGCGGTCCTGGTTGGCGAGAACATCGTGTTGAACGGCGCGCTTGAGGCCGACCAGGCTTCCTCGCCGCCGTTCTGGGGCGTGAGCAAGCCGGAAAAGGTTTCGTGGAAGCCGTCCGGCGGTCCGGACGGAAGGCCGTACATGTCGATCTCGTCGGACGAACGCGATTCGGGCGAGGCGACCATCCGCCAATACGGCCTGCGTCTCGTCGAGGGCGGCAAATACAGGATTTCCGCCTACGTGCGCACGAAGGCGCTGTCCACGGGTTATAGCGGCGTGGAGGTGGTGAACCATGGGTGGTACAAGGGCGCGAGCGCCGGCAAGCTGCCGCCCGACACGGCTGGCAAATGGGTGAAGCTTGAACACGACTTCACGTGTTTCGCCTCCAAGGACGGCACGTATTCGCTGGTCGCGTTCTTGACAAAATTCAAAGGGACGTTCGACGTCGCGGACATCCGCCTTGTGGCGTTGGACGAGGTTGCCCTCAAAAAGACGGAGCGTTCTCCCATCTTCTCCGAGCAGACAAAGCCGCGGCTGATTCCGTTCAGCCCAATTCTCGGAAGGATCCCGCTCTACGATCCGACCGTCGAGTTTCGCTTCTTCGGTTCCCTTCCCAAAGGAACTGCGGAGAGCGACTTCGAGGTCGTGCTGGAGGTGGAGGGGACGTCTGGTTCCTCGCGCGCGCCGCTTGACGCGAAGGGCGGCGTGAAGCTGGCGATTCCGGGCGCGGTCGCGCCGACCCAGGGCGTGCTTGCGGTTTCGATCGAGAGGAAGTCCTCCGGCGAGCGCATCTTCACCGAACGGCATCGCTATGCCGTGAGGGACGTGCCGCAGGGGTTGAAGAAGGGCCGCCGGCTCAACAACCTGACCTCCGAGCTTGTGAGCGCAAAGCGTGCCGGCGAGGGGGCGGAGAAATATCCGTTCGACGTGTACCGCGACAGCTGGCTGTTCATCGCGTCGCCGTGCGGCTCGACGGTGCAACTTGACGGACGCGAGGTCGTTTCCCCGAACACGCCGCGCGGCGAGACGTTCCGTCTTGTCGCCGCCGGCCGGCATGAGATCGCCGTGAGCGGTCCGGCCGGGGACGTGATGGTCAGGATGATCGCCGACATCTTCAACTACTGTCCCGGCGCCAACAGTTTCGTCAAGGAGAACGGTCCGTACGACTGGGCGTTCCAGGAGAAATACGTTCTTCCAGCCGTGACGACCCAGAACGGCGGATCGGTGCCGAAGGAGCACCTGCAGGGTTTCATGGCGCGCGGATACCGCTGGCTTGCGAACCTCAACACGACCGGCGTGACCGCCGAGAAGCTGGAGCAGCTGCTCGGCGGGGCCGCCGGCATGAACAAGGAAGGCTACTCTGGCGTGACATGCGACGAACAGTTCCTGCACAGTCCGAACAGCATCATCGAGTATACGCGCGGACTCAAGGCGTATGAACTTTCCGCGTCGCCGACGCGTGCGATCTTCACATGGATCGTGGGAAAGCCGTTCAACAGGGTCATTGACGAGGATTTCTTCGCTACGTCCGTGAACGCGTCTCTTGGGCAGGGGAAGGTTCTGTTCGAGGCATACTGCCGCACCAAGGAGACGGAGGAGGATGCGCGCAGCTATCTGGAGAACTACGTGAAGGACACGCTCGTGCGCTACTGCAAGACGTATCCGCTGGCGATCGAGTCGTCGTGCATCGCGTTCGGCAATTTCAACCA
>CACXPT010000221.1 GCA_902769585.1 uncultured bacterium | reverse complement strand
GGCTGCAGAAGTAGGTGGTGTAGCCGGAGTAGACGGCGTTGTGGAAGGGGACGTCCTTCGGGTCGCGCACGACCACCTGCAGGTAGCCGTCCACCATGTTCAGGCACATTTCGCCCGAGCCCTCGGTGGTGATGAACGCGCCCTTGGCGTTCCACGCGCGGTGGATGGGCTCCATCATCTTTTCGTAGCCCTCGCGCCACCACGCGCCGCCGCCGAGCGGATGCCCGTGCGCGGGATCGTAGCAGGGGACGCCGGGCGCCGCGCCGATCTGGTCGATGAAGATGGATTTCGCCCCCAGTTCGTCGAGGATGCGTCCGGTAAAGGTCCGCACCACCTTATGCCACGGCGCGCACGTGGGGCACATCACGGCGAGGGGCGCGGTGAGGCGTCCGTACTTCTCCACGTATCGCGTGTCGTTCTGCCGCAGGACGGCGTAGGGTTCGGCGAGGATGAAGCCGCTCGTGGGGGCCGACCAGAGGCGGCCGTTCACGTAGGGCATCGGTTCCTGTCCCATCGACTCGCAGTACGCGATGCATTCCTTCGTGCCGGGCTGCGCGGGGAAGTACTCGGGGTAGTTCACGTCGTGTCCCGAATGCTGCCAGAGGTGCCAGTGGAGACCAGTGGTGAAATTCGGGAAGATCGCTTTGGCGCGCGTGAGGACATTGGACGCCACGTCGGGGTAGCCGTGGATGTTGATCCAGAGCGGGATTTCGCAGAGGCGGCGGGGATAGTCGGGGATGTCCTTGATGGGGCCGCGCGCGGCCCATTTCTGCTTGAGCGCGTAGGCGCGGTAGCGCCGCGCGAAGCTCCACCAGTCACCCTTGAGCGGCGCGAGCACCACGGGGTAGCGCGGCCCCTCGGCCGCCTGGCCGGGCACGCCGGCGTTTTCGACCGTCGTCTCGTAGAAGGCGTTCTGCTCGCCTTCAACGACGAGAGTCTTGATGCGCGCTTCGGGGTCTTCGGGGACGAAGTAGAGTCCGTCCGTCCCGAGGAAGAATCCGGCGATCATCGGGCAGTAGCCGAGGTAGGCGCGGCGGAAGGGCTTTTCTTGGGCCACGCGCTTCTTGAAGAGCTGCGCGCCGTGGTCGTTCGCGGGCAGCAGCACGTCGCCTGCGCCGTCGGGCGTCACGCGGTTGAGACGCGGGAAGGCCGTCGTGATGAGCGCCCAGCGCTGCGAGCGGTTGGCGAACGTGAGTCGCCACGCCTGGGAACTGTATGGACGCTTCTCGATCGTTACGGTGGCGTCGAGCACGCCGCGTTCGCCTCCGAGCGGCACGTCGCGCCAGAAGAGCGTTATGGTTGTGTCCGTCTCGGTTCGTTCGCACGTTGCGGCCTCGTGTGCGCACGCCTTCACGCGCTTCGCGCGGTTCGTGCCGTCGGAGAACTCGGCCGTCCACAAGTCGCCGCCGCCCGTCGCGAACGTGGCCGCGCCCACCATGATCGACTGCAGCACGTTCTTGTCGTTGAACGAGACGGTCATTCGGTTCTGTTCGTCCGCCCCTGCGCCGGTTGCGAGTGTCGCGCAGGCGAGCGTTGTCAGGATTGCATTCCATGTAGGTCGTTTCATGGCGTATAGTCTAGCAAACGTTTCGGCGGCTTGCTAAACAAAACGCAACCCGCTTTGCCGCGAGTGCCGGGAATTTGCTACAATCTTGCCGGTTCATGCGAAACGGAGGCGAATCATGATGTCGTTTGGACGAGTGGATTTTTGCGCCCTGCTGCTCTTGGCGGCGGGGCAGGCTGCGGCTGGCGCCGCACCGGCGTGGCCCGAGGCGACGCGCGAGATGAGGCCGTGGGTCTACAACTGGTGGATGGGATCGGCCGTTGACGAGAAGGGCCTTGAGTTCCAGAGCCGGGAACTCGCCGACAAGGGCTTCGGCGGATTCCACGTGATTCCCATCTACGGCGCGAAGGGCTACGAGGCGAAGTGGAAGGAATACCTCTCTCCCGAATGGATGGACGCCTTCGCGCTCGCGAAGCGCATCGGCGAGCGGCACGGGCTGGGCATCGACCTCACGTCTGGCAGCGGCTGGTGCTTCGGCGGACCGTGGCTCAAGAAGGAAGAGGGATGCTGGAAGCTCGAGTTCGGCAAGGACGGCCGTCTCGCCCCGAAGCTGACGGGCCAGCAGGTGAAGCGCGCCGGGCTTGGCGGGCGCGGACCGATGATGAACCCGTTCTCGCCCGGCGCGATGGACTCGTTCCTCGCGAAGTTCGCCGTGTTCGAAAAGCCGGGCGCCGCGCTGCCGGAGCATTTCTACCACGACAGTTACGAATACTTCTGCGCTGCCTGGAGCCCGGAGCTGCCTGCCGCGTTCAAGGCGCGGCGCGGCTACGACCTGCTGGAGAAATGGGACGTGTTCAGCGGGAAGGGCGCGCCGGAAGAGGTGGCGCGCGTGAAGTGCGACTATCGCGAGACGCTGGACGACCTGATGGTGGAGGAGGTGTTCCCCAAGTGGGTGGAGTGGTGCCACGCGCGCGGCGTGAAGACGCGCAACGAGGCGCACGGTTCGCCCGCCAACTGGCTGGACTTCTATGCGCTCGCGGACGTGCCGGAGACGGAGATGTTCGGAAAGGGCGACCGCGACATACTCGTCTCCAAGTTCGCCTCTTCGGCGGCGCACGTCACTCGCAAGCGGTACGTGTCCGCCGAGTCGTGCACCTGGATCGCGGAGCATTTCACCGAGACGCTGGCCGAGGTGAAGAAGTTCGTCGACCGGCTGTTCCTCGCCGGTGTGAACCGCGTCTTCTACCACGGGTGCTGCTATTCGCCGACCGAGGCGCCGTGGCCGGGCTGGTGCTTCTACGCGTCGCTGGAGATGAACCCGCGCAATCCGATCTGGCGTGACGTGGGTACGCTCAACGCGTACGTCACGCGGTGCCAGTCCGTGTTCCAGACATGCGAGCCCGACAACGACGTGCTCATATACTGGCCCCTGCGCGACTACTGGTGGGATCCGGAAGGTTACGAGAAGCAGATGAGCGTGCACCGGCGCGAGTGGTTCTACGGGCAGTCTATCGGCCCGCTGGCGAAAAGGCTGTACGATGAGGGGTACGCGTTCGACTACGTGTCCGACCGGATGCTGCGGAATGCCGCCGCGCTCGATCTTAGGAGGCGCTACGCCGCGCTTGCCGTGCCCAAGTGCCGGCACATGCCGGAGCGGACGAAGGAAGCCATTGCGGCGCTTGGGTTCCCAGACGTGTCGAAGGCGCGCCGGGAACCGTTCGCCGCCGCTGGACTGATGTTCACGCGTTTCCGCAAGGGGGCGGACACGGTGTATTTCCTCGCAAACCAGACCGACAGTACCGTTTCGGGGACGTTCGCGCCGTCGTGCGCGCCGCGCGCCGCATGGCGCATGGATCCGCTTTCGGGCGCGATCGCGCCCGTGTCGGTGACGGACGGGAAGGTGGCGCTTGCGTTGGACGCGGGGCATTCGTG
This sequence comes from uncultured bacterium, assembly GCA_902769585.1. Taxonomy (GTDB): domain Bacteria; phylum Verrucomicrobiota; class Kiritimatiellia; order RFP12; family UBA1067; genus RUG572. The sequence goes on along the minus strand of CACXPT010000221.1, from coordinate 1,674 downwards.
CTTCCTGTGGTGCTCGCCAGATGTGCCGCAAGTCTCTCCTAGCGCGCCGCATGGGAAGGTCTGGCTCGACCTCGGAGAGGTTATCGGAAACGAATCCGTGCGCGTGACTGTTAACGGGACTTTCCTCGGGACGCTCATCATGCCGCCATACAGGATCGAAGTCCCTGATGGCGTTCTGAAGGGACCGCGGGCGGAGGACAACGACATCAAGCTTGACGTGTGCGAGCGGGGGGCGAACCGCATCCGCGAGCTGGATCAGAAGGGCGTGAAGTGGAAGTACTTCACTGACATCAACATGGTGGACATCAACTACAAGAAGTTCGATGCCTCGTCATGGCCCGTCCAGGAGCATGGCGTAAAGGGACCAGTGCGCCTCCAGCGCGAAAAGTGACCTCAGTTCGTGCGCGTGTCGATGGCGGGGAGGTCGCCATCGGGCTTCGCGAACGAGCAGGCTGAATCGAACGTGATGCCGGTACAGTCGTCCATCATGACGGCTGGGCGCTCCTCGCGGCCGCCGGCGAAGCGTGCGCGGACGTTCTCGAAGCGTATGCCGTCGGCATGGCGGAGGTAGAACGCGTAGGCAGGCAGCATGGTGCCGAACATGCGGTTCTCGGGATACCCGCGCTCGTTCTCCTTGACGGGCGCGCGAACGTTGCCTACGGTGCCGCCGGCTTTGAGGACGAGGTCGATGTTGCGCATGACGATTCCGTTGGGGCGCAGGCCGGGCACGCCGGTCACGGACGAGGCGATGAAGCTCGCGGAAGTGCCTGAGACGTTTTCGATCACGCAGCTGCGGAGGACGCTGGTGACGTCGGACTTGGTGCGACGGCGTCCGAGGCGGACGAAGATGGGCGTCTGGACGCCTCCGGTCAGTTTGATGTCGGAGACATGGATGTTCTCGAGGATGCCGCCGTCCACCATCTCGAGCGCGACGCCGGAGATGCCGGTGATGGGATCGGTGACGCCAGGCAGGCCCTTCGCGCGCTTGTCCCAGGAGCTGCGGGAGTGCCAGTTGCGGAGATGGGACTCGGCGCAGGGGCGGAGGACGCAGTGGTGGACGAAACAGTTGCGGAAGCCGCCGCGCGAGGCGGTGCCGAACTTGATGAAGTTGCAGTTTGAGGCGAGCGTGCAGTTGCGTACCTCGACGTTTTCGCAGATGAAGTCCGGGTTGTCGGACTTGGGGCAGATGGCGTCGTCGTCGGAGTCGATGGTGCAGTTCTCGATCAGTACGTTCTTCGCGTCGATGTCGATGCCGTCGTTGTTGAAGTTCGCGTGTGAGTAGATGGTGATGCCACGCACGAGGCAGTCCTCGCACTCCTTCAGGTAGAACGTCCAGGAGGCGGGCGCCTTCATCGTCACGCCCTCCACGCGCACGTCCTTGCAACGGAAGAAGAACGCGTCCTTCCAGCGGTTGGGGGCGCCGTCCCTGACTGGAGCAGCCCAGCCGCGACCGTCAACGACACCCTCGCCCTCGATCGCAACGCGCTTGGCGTCGACGGCGCCGACCACCGCGAAGAGGCCGCGCACGTAGTCGGCGGCGTTGGTGGAGCCGAGGAGAGTGGCGCCCTTCGAGAGGCGGAGCGTCACGTTGTCCTTCAGGCGGAGGCTGGCCGTCACGTAGGCGCCTGGCGGGACGACGAGCGTGCCGCCGCCGGAGGCGGAGAGGTCGTCGAC
>CACXPT010000220.1 GCA_902769585.1 uncultured bacterium | reverse complement strand
ATCGTCGCGCGCAACGGACGCGAACGCGGCGAGAAGGTCAACGCCATCAAGGGCGGCTCGTGGTACGCCATGCGGAACTCCTGCCGCACCGACTACAAGGGCGAGGGACGCCGTCCCGGCGGCTGCTACAACACCGTCGGCTTCCGCGTGGTGGCCGTGCCCAAGGCGAACAAGGACTCCAAATGAAACACGGGATCCTGTCAGGACTGTGCGCACTGGCCGCCGCGACGGCGACGGCCGGCATCGCCGACGAGTTCGCGCTGATCCCCGCGAATCCCTCGTTCGCGTTCGCGAAGTCGCTCAACCCGCATTCGAACGTCGCAGGTGAGGCTTCGCCGATCATGGCCCCGTACTATCTCTGCCGCCATCCCGTCACCAACGCCGAATACGCCGAGTTCGCAACGGCGATGGGACACAAGACGCCCGGCTACTGGGGTGGCAGGGCGTGTCCGCAGGGCCGCGAACGGCATCCCGTGTTGTCGGTCTCCTATAACGACGTCGGCTGGAAGTTCCGTCCCCCGACCGAGGCCGAATGGGAGAACGCCGCCGCCGGCTCAAAGGTGGGGAACTACAACGCCGTGATCGCGACGAAGCTCCTAACGGAAGATCCCGACCAACTGGTAACCTACTACCACGAGAAAAGCACGCGGCAGGGAGAGCAGGACAAGCTTTCGGATGTCATCTCCGTGAGCGCGTCGGGCGCGGTGTCGGGCTGGGTGAACCACGCGAACTACACGGGATTCGTCTATACCGACCTCTTCAAGAGCATCAACGACGCCGGAGGCTACACGCTTGACTGGGACACCTACCCCGATTGCGCCAGCAACTACGGGATCTTCGACATGCTCGGCAACTCATGGGACTGGACATCTTCCGTGATCGTCGCCGTCAACGGTGCGGAAGCGGGACAGTCCGTCAATGCCGTTCGCGGCGGCTCCTGGTACGCCACCAAGGCGAGTTGCGCGCTGACCTACCGCGGCGAGGGGCGTGCGCCCCGAACCGGCTTCGCGACCGTCGGCTTCCGGCTTGTCGCGGTTCCAACTGGCACCGTATTCACCATTCGCTGAATCAGATACAGATAAAAATGGTATACTTTCCCCATGCGAAAGGTCTTGCTCGTCTATCTGCTCATGATCGCCCTACCGGCCGTGTTGGTGGCGCTTGGCGGTTTGCACCTCGTGCGGCGCGAGGTACTCCGTCTGCGCCAAGACGAACAGACGCATGCCGCACAGGCGGGGACGCGTCTCGTGGCACGCGCGCAGAAGGAGTTGCTCGAAACGGCCCGCCGTCTTGCTGCCGCGCCGTCTCCTTCGGACGACCGGCTCGTTCGCAACACCTTTGAATGGACTGACCAGGACGGTCTGATCCGCCCCCGGCGCGAAACGGCCACGCGCTCCGAACTTGATTTCCTCAACCGATTCTCGGGATTCCTCACGATGCGCCAGCCCTGGCTCGCGCGGAATGCGCCAGACGAAGGCTGGAAGGCCACCGACCACGGCCCGCACGGCGAACTGATGTACTGGCGGCGGACGGGGGCGGGCCGAGTGGTGGGATTCGAGCTGCGCATGCAGGAGGTGGCGAATCGCCTTCCGCCCGAGAAGCCGTACGTCGCCGATACGCGGCCCGTCTGGCTCATCGGCGGTTGCCTTGTGGCGCTGCTCGTCCTGTCGCTCGTGGGCGGCGGCGCGGGACTGCTCCTCTTCGCGCGGAACGCCCGGCGCGAATCGCGGCGCAAGACGGAACTCGTCACGCAGGCGGCGCACGAACTTCGCACGCCGCTCGCCAACATACAGCTCTACGCCGAAATCGTGAAAGAGCGGCGCTACGAGACGGAGAGCGAGCGCGACGAGGCGCTGGACGCCATCACGGACGAGAGCCGACGCCTCGTGAAAGTCGTCCTCGACAAGGCGCTGTTCGGCGTCCTCGACACGAACGAAAAGGAGTCCGGCCATGCGTGACATCCTCGTGGCGGAAGACAATGCCCTCCTCGCGAAAGGAATCTGCACGGCGCTCAAGTCCGAACGCTACCGCGTGCGCCATGTCGCCGATGGCGCAGCCGCCCTCGCGGCCATCGCCGAGCGGCGGCCCGACGTGCTGGTCTTGGACATCATGATGCCGAAGATGGACGGAATCACCGTCTGCCGGACGATCCGCCGCACGGACGCCCACCTGCCGATTCTCATGCTGACGGCTCGCGGGCTGGACAGCCAGAAGGTCGAGGGACTTTCGGCGGGAGCGGACGACTACTTGCCCAAGCCGTTCTCCATCGCCGAACTGCTCGCGCGCATCGCCGCCCTCCTGCGCCGGGCGCTGCTCGCCGCACCGGAGTCCGCCGCCGACACGTTCGCATTCGGCGCGGCGACCGTCGACGCCTCCACCTTGACCGTCACGGCATCCGACGGCACGTCCCAGCGGCTGCTCCCGCGCGAACTCGGCTTGCTCAGGCTCTTCGCGGAGAATCCCGGCAAGGTGTTCTCGCGCGACGATCTGCTGGATCGTTTCTGGGGCGTTTCCTACTACGGCACCACGCGCACGCTCGACCAACGGCTGATGCTCCTCCGCAAGAAACTCGGATCCGACGCCGCCCGCATTGAATCCGTCCATGGCGTTGGATACAGATTTGCTACAGACCCTGCATAGCCGGTAATGCGTCGTTGAGCAACGAGTTATAGGAATTCCGATGGTTGGCAAAGGGGCTCCGCTACCGCTCCGCATTCGCTTCGCGCACCACAACCACGATGGAAAATTGCTTTCGCTACTTGGAGTTCTGGAGCCTTGGAGACGAGGATCCCGAGCTCAAATCTCAAAGCCCCCAGTATCGAACCCCGTATTTCAATCAAGAATATGCTTTGTTTTTTTCTAATTGGCTGGGTAGCGCGAAGCATAGGCGGAGCGGTAGCGGAGCCCATTTTGACAGCCTTCGGAGTTAAATAAATATTTCAAGAGAGATGCGGTTGAATGACCGCATACTATAGCCGCGATTACATCCTTGCTGGCGTTAATTCCCGCGTTGACAAACCGCCAGTTGCCAACGGATGGTTTGTCAACAAGACGAAATGTGTGCGCGTAAATTCCGCTCAACGAGCAACACCGCAAGGGACTGTCCCTTTGGGTCCCAGTCAACCATGTTGCTCTCCGATCTTCGCCTCCAATGCACGGCCGCGGTTGCCGTAGGAATCGAGCGGCGTCACGCGGACGGTCTCGATGCCCGCGGGCAGCGCATCCGCCGAGACCGTCGCCGTGACCGCTTTCGCGAAATTCGCGTGGTGCCGAGGGTAGAGTCCGTTGAGCGCGCAGATGCGCACCGCGCGCACGCTCCCGCCGGCGTTGGCGGCGCAGATCTCGTATTCCGCCACCTGCCCGCCGACGGTCGCCGCCGGGAACGTGAGACGGATGGCCGCCTTCTCATGGGGCTCGACGTCGCCGCCGGCCCGCTTCTGGCCACGCGTCTTGGCAGTCGTGCGCACGACTGACAGGACCGAACCCGCCGGGAACTCCGCCGGCTTCGCCGCGCGGGCGAACGACTGAAACGCGCGCGGTTTCGCCGGAAGCTCCACGACCCAGTCTTCACCCAGCTGCAGACCGCTGACGAACTCGCGCTTCGCGAACTCGACGCGGTCCTCGTAGACGCTCACGATCTGCCCGACGCGGATGTCTGGACGGTTCGTCTCGACCGCCATCATCTTCGGCGAATCGTAGGCGGCGTAGAACGCTTGACGGTCCTCGCGCCGGACGCCACCCGGCAGGTAGACGTTGCAGCGACCGTTCTCGTAGCCAGCCGTGTACTCGAAGTTCCTGAGCGCGTCGGCCGCAAGATAGCGCAGCGAACCGGTCCCCACAGACGTGAACGCGCCGCGCCAGATCGACTTCTCGTTCGTAAGGGGTTCGTGCGAATGCCCGGAGAACGCAATCGCCTGCGGGAAGGCAGAGAGCAGCTTCGTCGCCGAACCGTCGTCCATCCCCCACGCGCATTTCCCGTAGACGGTATCGCGGGGGTGCGGATGCTGGACGTAGAAGAACGGACGCGACGGATCGCACTTCTCCATCAGCCCGCGAAACGCGTCGATGCAGCCCGCGCACCCCGTCTCCGCCACCCCGTTGCACCAGATGCCGGGCTGCCAGTGTGCACAGAAGAAGTCGAATCCCTTGATTTTCTTCGTGTAGTACGGCTGCCACTCCTCGTCGAAGCATTCCGCCCAGGCCTTCTTCGGGTCCGCCTGCATCGCCTCGCGCGCGAGGACAGTGGCGTCCTTGAACACGCGCCCGCCGTTCTTCAGTCCGAAGGCGTCATGGTTGCCGAACACGAACAGGCGCTCGACCTTGCGGCCGTCCGGCGCACGGTCGTTCGGAAACACCTTGAACCAGGCGTCCGCGACGGCCTTGAGCTCGCGAGTCAAGCCGAGATCGGCCATGTCGCCCGCGATCATCACGGCGTCGACGGCCTGGTCGCGGAAATAGGCGAACGTCTTTTCGAGCGTGTCGGTCTCGTAGCCGAGGGCAAGCGTGCGCCCGTCGGCGGAGAGCCGCACGTGCACGTCGCTCACGACGCCGAACTTCAGCTTGGGAGGGACGCAATTTATTGCGTCAGCCGCGGTCGCAACAAGTTGCGACCCTCCCAGCGCGCCGAGGGAAGCCAGACCACCAACGAAACTTCTGCGTGTAATGTCCATGCGCCGATTATACCACATATTGCCCTCGCCGAACGGAACTGCTATACTTCGGGCATCTGAAACCACAAGTCGGCACATCAACATGAAATCAAGAAATCAGCTTCCGGCGAATAGCCTCTTCCGGCGGATCGCCCTTTTCGCTTTCATTGCCGGCGCGCTCGCCGCGTGCGGCGCCGACGCCTCATGGATCTGGTATCCTGGCGACTACGCGCTCTGGCGCGGCAACGACCTCCAGGCGAACCGGATCGAGTTCGGTGGCGGCTATCCCGTGTTCTGGGCGTCGTACGCCGCGCATCCGCTCGTCGACTTCACGAAGACCGTCGACCTCAAGGCACCCGAGGAGGTGGAGATCGCCTGGGAAGGCGTGTGCCGCATCATGGGGCAAGGACTGATGCCGGGCGTCGTCTCGAACCGCTTCGTCTTCCCCGCCGGCAAGTACACGATTACGGCACGCGTCTATTCGCAGGGGCGTCCGCCCGCGCTCTACCTGAACGGGCCCACCATCAAGACCGACTCCTCCTGGCGCGCGGACTGGCGCGTGCAGGCCTCCGGTCTCGGCGGCATTCCCGCGCCGCCGGCCGAGACGCGCGCAGCATTCGACGCGCCGTCAAAGCGGCCGGCCGTCTGCGTCCTTGAGACGCGCGCGGAGGAACCGGTATCCGTCAAGACGATCCACGACAACCATCTCTTCGCCGACTTCGGGCGCGAGACGTTCGGTTTCCTGAAACTGTTCGGCGTGTCCGGCAAGGGGAAGGTGCGCATCGTCTACGGCGAGTCGGAGCCGGAGGCGCTGTGCGAGGACCTGAACGGTCCCGACCAGTGGGAGATCCTCGACGTCGGGCCGGACGAGACGTTCCGCGCCCCCGTGGCGCGCGGCTGGCGCTACGTGCAGGTGATTCCGCTGGACGGTGTCTCGGTGCGCGGGGTGGCGATGGACGAGCAGCTGTGTCC
>CACXPT010000219.1 GCA_902769585.1 uncultured bacterium | reverse complement strand
CAACAGCGGGACGGACGGCGGACTCCACATCACGCGGGGTTCTGGTAGCCTTCCGTACTTGAATATCAACGCCGCAAACACGTACTGCGGCCCGACGGAAATTTCCTTCACGCGCGTGTACCTCGGCAAGAACGGCAAGCTGCCGTCCGGCACGGCCCTCTCGGTATACGGCAACAACGGCGGCCTCGCGGCGGTGCGCCTCGTCAAACACGGCGCGCACGATCGGCGCGGCCTTGCCGTAGTAGCCGTTGAAGAAGTCGGCGATGAGCGGCTCCGCGGGCAGGTCGGGGTTCCACATCCACTTCGCGAGGAGCCACCCCTTCAGCTCGGCGAAGCCCGCGTGCCGTCCCTGGCAGGCTCCCTGCTCGAACAGCATCTTCACGCCGTGGTCGCGAAAGAACTTCACGTTCTCCTGAAGCACGTAAACATTCGGGAACGGATGCGGGTAGCAGCGGAAGTCTGTCACGTAGTCCCACACGTAGAGACAATCCGTCTGGCGGTTCCAGTCCTCCACGTCCTTGAGGAAGCTCACGTTCTGAGGATGCGGACTCGTGGCGAGCGGACGCGAGAAGTCGCATTCGATCGAGCAGAGGCAGGGAATCACGTTGTGGCGCAGCTTCGTCTTTTTCGGCGCATGGCGCGTGTACTGGTAGGCGAGCGTCTCGATGATCTTGTCGGGAAACTCCTTCTCCACCGCCTCGGCGATCGCGTTCACGAACCGCACCACCGTGCCGGCGTGCGAGCCCTCCTCGTCGTCCACGGACTTGCACGCAGGGCACTCGCACCAGTTGCGCCAGTCGTTCTGGCTCACGCCGTAGAACTTCGCGCCCGGATCCTTGCGGATCCGCGCGAGCACGTTCGAGGTCACGAGACGCAGCACGTCGGGATTCGTGAGGCAGAGCTGCGTGCGCTCCTTCAGGCGCTTGCCCTTCACCATGCTGTAGTACTCGGGATGCGCGTCGAAGTACTTCTCCGGCGGCAGGAGCCGCTCGAACGTGTGGCAGTTGCCGAGGCCGCCGCCGAAGCGCCACGTGTTGCCGCCGTGGCGCGCCTGCTGTCTGTTCGAGCCGCCGTTCACGCGGTTGCGCGCGGCAAAGTCGCCCTTGAAGTAGTCCCACCAGTGGACGTCGCGGCAGAGGAACGCGGGCCTCTGCGCGTCGTCGAGGTCGTCAGGCACGGAAAAGGCGTTGCGCGCGGGCACGACGGTGTGCCACGAGGCGTACCAGCGGCAGCCGCCGTAGCGCTCCAGCAGCTCGTACACGCCGTAGAGCACGCCGCGCACGTCCGAGCCTACCACGTACAGATGCGGCGGCCGCGCCACGATCCGAAAACTGTCGTCGCCACTGGGACAACGGGCATCTTGCCCGTTGCACTGGGACAACGGGCGTCCCGCCCGTTGAGCGACCCGCCCCAGCACGATCGCCTTCGGCGGCAATGGCCCCTCATCCGTCATGATCGGCAGACGCACGCCCGTGAGGCGCTCCGTGAAGTCGCGCAGCTCCTCGGCCGCGTACTTCACCGACGGCGATGCGTCCGCAGCGCGCACGATCGCGTACTCAGGCGCGCGTCCGCGCACCGCGAGGTCGAGCGTCCCAGCCCTGCCACCTGGCACAACGAGAACAGTCGTCATCAGACAGACGACAGACGATAGACGACAGCTCATAGTTCTTCTCACTTGATGATGATCGTCGTGCCGCTCGGCGCCTGGACTGCATAGATCACATTGTCCATCTGCTTGAAGACAACGTTACTCACATTCTCGGCGTTCAGCGCAGGTGCCTTGTTAGGCAACGTCGCCGTACCGGACACCGCCGCGAGCGGCACTCCCGCCACCAGGTCCGCGTCCGGAACAGCCGCGAAGTCCACCGCCGCCGTGTTCGCGAGCGCAAGGTCGCCGTACACCGAAAGGATGTCGTTCGCCGTCGCGATCAGCGTACCGCCCACGGTCAGCGTCCCGTTCCGCACGAGGCCGGACGCCACCACGTCGCCCACCGTCTGCGCCGTGCCGCCGAGGTCGCAGATCGCGCCGTTCGCGACGGAAAGGCCACCTCCCAGCGTACCCGCGCCAGAGAGCGCGAGGACGCCCCCTTCCACGGACGTCATGCCCGTGTACGTGTTCGCGCCCGTGAGCGTGAGCAAGCCCGCGCCGCGCTTCAGGAGGCCGCCGTCCGCGCCCGCGCACGCCGGGTCGTGCAGGATGGCCTGCGCCATCGTGAACGGCGCGCCGTTCAGCGTCTCGGAGGTGTCCACCACAAGTCCGTTCGTGGAGGCGTAGAGGTAGGTGAAGATGTCCGCATCCATCGTCTCCGCCGCCGCCTTGCGGCAGAGCGGACGGAACGTGCCGCCGTTGCCGTAGAAGCGTGTCGTGGATCCTGCCGCAGTCGCTTCGTAGGCGTTGCAGCGGAACATGCCGTTCGGGTTCAGGCGCACCGTCACGTCGTTGCCGCCCCTGTACGCCGCATAGAGCGTGTTGCTGCACGTGAGGACGCCGCCGTTCAAGTCCACGTACGCCTTGTTCGCGGTGTTCGAGTAGGCGAAGTGCATGTTGCCCGCCGTCGCGAAGCTGCCGCCGTTCATCACGAGGCGACACCACTGGCTCTTCTGACTGGAGGCGGTGGTGCGCCCCATGTAGAGCTGGCTCTTCACCCAGGTCGATCCGCCGTTGATCTCGACGAGCGAATTGCCCTTCTGCTTCGACTTGTTGTAGTAGTTGCACATGAAACTGGCCCCGACCCTGAGCGAACCGCCGTTTTGCCGATAGACCAGCGTGCAGGCAGGCGACTGAATGGCGTAGTAGCCAACATAGAAGGATCCAACCGCGGTGCAGAGCCCATTGTTCAACACGAACGTGGCGGACCCTGACTGGGTGGCGAGCGAACCCACCGTTATCTCGCAGCTGTCGCCGGTTTCGGAGACGGTCGGCGCGTTCTCGGGATCGTCCACCTCGCCCATCACGAACGTGCCGTCGGCAACCGTGAATCCGCGCACGGCCTTGTTCGGCCCGTCGCCGTTTGCCGTGACCGTATTGGAGCCCGACCCGGAATTGTCCGTCTTGGTGTTGACGTTCAGCGTGCCCGTGCCGTTCAGGTGGAGCGTGCCGTTGCCGCGCTTGAGGAACGCGCTCGCCTCGCCCGTACGCGTGATGGCGTCGGACACCGTCACGTCCGCGTCGCTTTCGAACACAGTGGAACGACCGGCCTCCGAATCGAACTGGAATCCGGGGATCGTCACGTCCGGCCCCGTGTAGAGCAGCGTGCCGTTGCCGAGCGTGAGCTGGTCGGCAGACTGGAGGAAGGAAAGGTCGTCCATCACCACGCGTCCGCTGCCCAGCGTGATCTTGCCCGCGTAGCCGGAATTGACCTTCAGGTTCACCTGCCCCGCGCCCGTCGCGACGTGCGTGTTGACGCCCAGGTCGCCTGCGCCCGACACGCCGCCCACGATCCGCAGCTCGTTGCCGGCCGTCGTCTGGAGCTGCGCGGACGAGGTGAGCGTCAGCGCGGACGCGACCGTGTTCGTGCCGCTCGCGTTCGCCATCACGGCCGTCTGCGCGCCGTTGTCGAGCGTGAGCCCCTGCCCGGAGAGCGCGTAGCCGTACGACGCGCCGCCCGCGTTGAACGTGAGGCCGCCGAGCGTCACCGCCTCGTCGAGCGTCACGGCCACGCCGGCCTTTGTCGCGGGGTTGAACGTCGCCTGCTCCCACGGCCCGTTCGGCGCGCCGGCCGTCGCGTTCGACCAGTTCGACGCGTCGCTCCAGTCGCCGCCGTCCGTGACGGACGCCCATGCGTTGCCGTTCGCCGAGCCGCTCGCGCCGGCGATCGTCACCACCACGGCCTTCATGCCGTCGTATGTGCCGCCGGCCACCGTCACCTGTTCGGCCAAGATCGTCGCCGTCGACGCGGCGTCGGCGGGCAGCGTGAACTTCGAGAGATCCACATCCGGGCATGACGCGCTGTACACGAGCGCGGTGTACGTGCCGGGCGCCACCACGGGCGAGTAGTCGCGCTCCCCCGCGCACGTGGTGATCGCCACGGGCGAGAGGATGGAGAGGCTGTTCGTGACGACGAAGCCCTGCGTGGGCACGTCGCGCCGCAGCTCCAAGAACACCGGGTCCGTCGCCCCTGCCGTACCGAGCGTGAGATCCTTCATGACGGAAGCCGTTCCGTCGGAATCGTGCAGGCGCGTCCCCGCCGCCATCTCCAGCGCGAACGGTGCCGCATGTTCGACGTATGGCAGCAGGCGCGCGCCGTCAAACGCGCGGATCGGCCCCGTGAACGTGCCTTCCTCGAACGACGTGAAGAACGCGGCCGTGCCCGCGCCACGGAACGTGAGGCCGCCGTCGGGCGTGTTCCCCAGATCCGGGTCGTGCTCGAACGCCTGACGGAACCGCAGGCAGTACCCCGTCGGCCCCTCGAGGTCGGTCTGGTGCGAGAGATCCACGTTCAGGCCGCCCGCGCCGATATAGGCGTGCTGGAGATATTGGAATTCCGAGTACGCCGTCGTGTTCACGAGGCTCTCGACGGTGCCGCCGTCGAACCAGGCGTGTACGGGGTACGCGAACGAAGCATCGTTTCCGATGATGCTCCGGACGCGCACCACGCCGTTCCCGGACAGGTGGAACGTGTTCGTCTCGCGCGTGTTCTTGTAGGCGAGGAAGAGCGTGTTGCTCACCTCCAGACGTCCGTTGCCCGTCACCGTCAGGTCCGCGCCGGCCGCATTGTCCACCCAGCCGAGGCCGAGGTTGGTCCCCACGCGCATCACGCCCGTGCCGTCGATCACGACGGTCGCGCGGTAGGTGTCCGCGAGCGGCACCACCGAATACGCGACCGCCCCCGTGCCGCGGCAGATGTTCGTCCCGGCGTGGATGAAGAGATTCGGCGAGGCTGTCTGGTAGTAGGAGTCGTTGGCGTGCCCCATGCGGAGCGTCGTGTAGGCCAGCTCGCCGCCGTTCTGCGTGACGGTGGGGTGGAGATGGATGTCGGGGCAGTCGGAGTAGCGGCCTGAGTAGTAGCCAATGTAGAGGATGGTGTCGATGTCGAGCACGCCGTTGTTCATCACAAGCTCGCCCGTCGTCTGGACGCCCTGCCCGATGCGGTGCGACTGCGAGCCCACGCTGAAGTCGCCCGTCGA
>CACXPT010000218.1 GCA_902769585.1 uncultured bacterium | reverse complement strand
GTTGCCGTACCTGTGTGCTTTCATAGTGGTTAGTCGTTAGTGGTTAGTTGCTGGTTGGAGCGGCGATGCGCCCGGCGACTGCCGATGCTGCCGCGACTGCGGGCGAGGCAAGATACACCTCGGACTCGATGTGCCCCATGCGCCCGACGAAGTTCCGGTTCGTCGTGGCTACGCAGCGCTCGCCCTTTGCGAGTATGCCCATGTGTCCGCCGAGGCACGGCCCGCATGTCGGCGGCGAGACGACACACCCTGCCTCGACGAAAGTCCTGAGCAGCCCCTCCTCCATCGCCTGAAGCCAGATGCGCTGCGTGGCGGGGATCACTATTGCCCTTACGCCGCCCGCCACCTTGCGTCCGCGCATCACCTCTGCAGCGACGCGCATGTCGGAAATGCGTCCGTTCGTGCACGATCCGATGACAACCTGGTCGATGGCTATCTCTCCCGCATCCCGCACCGGCCTGACGTTGGACGGCAGATGCGGGAACGCAACGACAGGTTCGAGACCGTCAAGGTCGATCTTGATCGTGCGCTCGTATTCGGCGGCCGGGTCTGCCTCGAAAATCCGAGGTGGCTTTGCGTTGTGCCCGCGCAGATAAGCAAGCGTCTGTTCGTCCACGGGGAAGATGCCGTTCTTCGCGCCCGCCTCGATCGCCATGTTGGCGATGGTGAAGCGGTCGTCCATCGACAGATTCGCGATCCCCCCGCCCGCGAACTCCAGCGACTGGTAGCGCGCGCCGTCAACGCCTATCATGCCTATCAGGTGCAGGATTACGTCCTTGCCGCTCACCCATTTTCGCGGCGCACCGTTCAACACGACCTTTATCGCGGAGGGGACGCGGAACCAAGTCTCACCGGCGGACATCCCCGCCGCCATGTCCGTAGATCCCACGCCCGTCGAGAACGCGCTGAGCGCACCGTATGTGCATGTGTGCGAATCTGCGCCGATCACGAGGTCGCCCGCCGTGACAAGACCCTTCTCCGGCAGAAGCGCATGCTCGATGCCGCAGTCGTGTCCTACCTCGAAGTAGTTTGCGATTCCCTGCTCCTGTGCGAACGCCCGCATCGCCGCGCACTGGGCCGCCGCCTTGATGTCCTTGTTGGGCGTGAAGTGGTCTGGGACGAGCGCAATCTTCCGGCGGTCGAACACGTTTGCCCGTCCGAACTTCGGAAACTCTCTTATCGCGACGGGCGCGGTGATGTCGTTGCCGAGGACGAGGTCGAGCCGCGCCATGACAAGTTCCCCAGGGCGTACGGCGTCCTTCTCCGCATGGGCGGCAAGAATTTTCTGCGTCATCGTCATGTTCATTTCTTTGCCTCCAGCATGTGGTTCACGGCCACGAGCAGCGCGAGTATCGAACCTTCGATCACGTCCGTCGAGACGCCGCGTCCCCGGTAGGTTCCCTTTGCATCGGATATCTTCACAAGCACCTCTCCGAGAGCGTCGCGCCGCTCGGTGACAGCCTCGATGCGATAGTCCTCCAGTATGAAACGGTGTCGGATTATCTTCTCCACCGCGCGGAACGCGGCGTAGATCGGCCCGGTGCCGATGGCCGCGTCCTGCACGCGCCGCTTTCCCCGAACGAGCGCGATCTGGGCGGTGGCGCTCATGTGGTTGCCGCTATTCACCACGAACGAGTCGAGCCTCCATTCCCTCGCGTCCCTGACTTTCGCGGCAACGCGGGACTCCGCGAGCGCCGCAAGGTCGCGATCCGTTATCTGCTTCTTGCGGTCGGCGAGCGCCTTGAACGCGGCAAATACCTCCGCCATGCGCGCATCGTCGAGGTCGTAGCCGAGGTCCTTGAGGCGAGCCGAAAGCGCATGCTGCCCGGAATGCTTGCCGAGCACCAGCTCCGTCTGCCTCATGCCGATGGATTCGGGCGTCATTATCTCGTATGTCTCGGCCTTGGACAGGACGCCGTGCTGGTGGATGCCGCTTTCGTGCGCGAAGGCGTTTGCCCCGACAATCGCCTTGCCGGGGGCGATGCGCACTCCCGTTATCGTGGAGAGAAGATGCGCGGTGCGGGCGATCTCCTCAGTTCTGATCCGCGTGGACAGCCTGCCGTATGCGTCGCGGCGGGTGCGAAGCCCCATCACGACCTCCTCCATCGCGGCGTTGCCGGCGCGCTCGCCGATGCCGCAGACCGTGCATTCCACCTGCCTCGCGCCTGCGTGGATGCCCGCGAGCGTGTTTGCGACGGCGAGCCCGAGGTCGTCGTGGCAGTGGGTCGATACGGTGACGTTCTCTATCCCCCTGACGCGGTTCATGATGGCGGCGACGAGTGCGCCGAACTCGTCCGGCGTCGAGTATCCCACGGTGTCGGGTATGTTCACGACGGTTGCGCCGGCCGCGATGGCCGTCTCAAGAGCCTTGCACAGGAAGTCGATGTCCGTGCGCGATGCGTCCTCCGCCGAGAACTCCACGTCGCCGCAAAGGTTTCGGGCGTATGCGACGGCGTGCCTTATGCGTTTCAGGCATTCGGTGCGGGAAAGGTGAAGCTTGTACTTGAGGTGGATGTCGCTCGTGGCGAGGAAAGTGTGGATGCGCGGACGTGCCGCGCCGCCGATTGCCGCCGCCGAGGCGTCGATGTCCTTCTCCAGCGCTCGTGAGAGAGAGCATACGGAGGAGGTCTTCACCGCGTCTGCGACGGCCTTCACGGACGCGAAGTCGCCCGGCGAAGCGGCGGCGAATCCGGCCTCCATGACATCGACGCCGAGCGATTCGAGCTGGAGTGCCATGCGCACCTTCTCGTCGATGTTCATTGCGTAGCCGGGGGCCTGCTCGCCGTCCCGGAGCGTCGTGTCGAATATCTGTATTGCATTCATCTGCATTCTTTCCTTGGGGGTTGGCGAAAAAGCAAAAACGGCCCCGCGTTCTGCGCGGAGCCGTTTGCCTTTGTCCTGAACCCAAACCTTTCTACACAAGCAAACGCGCCCCGCGCCTCGTAAGCGCAAGGAGAAGAAGCCCGTTAAGAAGAAGGTTGGTGTTCATATAGCTTTTTTGTCTTTGTGGGCGTGTATTATACCACATCCCTGCGGCGAATGCAATGGCGAATTCAATCTTGAGCAAATTTGAGCAAAGTCACAAAGTCATCTCACGGACATCAGCTCGTCCCACCTCGTCGTGGAGCGGGAGGAAAGCCTCTGCCGCTTCATGTGCCACGACCTATGCCTTGAGCAGCGCGAAATGAGACTTGTGCGAGGATATGACCCCAGCTCTGCACAGTCGGCTGATTTCGTCGGGGAGAGCGCTGCGCTCGACGCAGAGGTAGTCGGCGAGTCCCTGTCTGTCGAGCGGTATGTCAAACTCACGCGAGGCGTTCTGCTTTGAGAAGGAGTAGAGGTACGCCATGAGGCGGTCTGCTGTCGCACGTCGGGATAGGATGTCTATCTTGCGGTTCAGCTCCAGCGTTTTCACTGCGAGCGTACGCATGATATTCCTGACGATGCGGGTGTGGAACGCGCAGGCGTTTTCGCACGGCGTGACGATGCGGGCGGCCTTGAGCAACAGAACTTCGCTCTCTTCGCTGGCTTCCACGTCAACGCTTATTGCATCCGCGCCTGACAACGCCTGCGCTGCCGCCACGCTTTCGGGCGCACTTATGAGCTTGATCAGTGTCCGCTTGCCGTTCGCATCGTAGGTTGAGACGGCAAGCGAACCGGACAGGACGACGCCGAAACGGTCTGCCTTTTCACCCGTGCGCATGAGCGGTTCGCCTTTCACAAGGCGCACACGCCGTGCGCCGAGGCACGAGAAGAGCGCAGAAAGGTTGTCGATCCCGATTCCGTCGAAGAGCGGCGACCGTTTGGCCAGCGTCGCGAGATATGTGCTTTCCTGTTGCATGGCGGATATTGTATCATAATTTCGTGAAATGTTGGCGCGCCAACATATTTCACAAATCGGTTTTGGTATAATACGCGCCGTCAACAAGAAACAGGAGGCAAGAGACATGAAAAGAAAGATTGTCGAGATCGACGAGGCGAAGTGCAATGGGTGCGGGCTGTGTGCGAACGCCTGCCACGAGGGCGCAATCGCAATCGTGGACGGCAAGGCGCGGCTCGTCAAGGACGACTACTGCGACGGCATGGGCGATTGCCTCCCGGAATGCCCGACGGGCGCGATAAGGATAGTTGAGCGCGATGCGGTGGCGTATGACGAAAAGGCTGTGCAAGAAAGGAAGATGGCGAAAATGCAAGAGCAGATGAAGGCTGGCGGAATGTCGCTCGCGGGCAAGACGCCTCCGCCCGGCGGTTGCCCCGGCAAGGCGATGCGCCAGTTCAACCGCAAGGAAGTGCCGCAGCCATCTGCGTCCGGAGCGGACGCGCAGGAGCGCGTCCCTACCAGCGAACTCGCCCAGTGGCCGTGCCAGATACGGCTTGTACCTGCGACCGCGCCGTTCTTCAAGGGCGCGAAGCTACTCATCGCCGCCGACTGCACGGCCTACGCATACGCCGCGTTCCATCGTGACTTCATGCGCGGCAAAGTGACGATTGTCGGATGCCCCAAGCTCGACCCCGTGGACTACTCGGAGAAGCTGACGGAAATCATCCGCGAGAACGACATCAAGTCCGTGACAATCGTCCGCATGGAGGTTCCGTGCTGCGGCGGTCTTGAACTGGCCACGAAGAAGGCGTTGCAGGCAAGCGGGAAGTTCATCCCGTGGCAGGTCGTGACAATCTCGCTCGACGGGCGGCTAATCGATTCGTGAAGGAGACGCCATGAACGAACGCAAAGGAGAGGTTTTTTCGATAGCGGCGGAGAATGCGCCGGTTGACGGCTGCACGGTCTCGAAGGCCGTTGCCGAAGTTGGCGGGCGGCGAATCTCCCATTTCGCCCTCGCGGCCGGAACGGATATCAGCCCCGAAACATACGACTACCATAAACTGTGGATAGTCATGGACGGCGAAGGAGAGGTTTTAGGCGAAAGAAACGCAAAGGTCGCAAAGGGAGGTGCTTTTGTCACGCCTGTCGGCCAGCCGGTGGGCGTAAAGACGGAGGCGGGCATAGTCTATGGGGCGCATCGTCAACAAGGACATCATCAACGAGCCGAAGTTGAAGTTCGTATTGATGAGTTTCGCCGCCGGTACGGGTTTGAGCGAACACGCCGCGCCGGGCGAGGCGCTGATCTTCGCGCTCGACGGCGAGGGCGTGATCGGCTACGAGGGCAAGGAACACACCATCAAAGCAGGGGAGAACTTTGCGTTCGCCAAGAACGGCGCACATTGGGTCCGCGCCGAAAAGCCGTTCAAGATGGCTTTGCTGCTAACATTGGATTGACAAACAAAAGGAGAATCAAGATGAGAGCGTATGTTGACCAGGAACTATGCATAGGCTGCGGCCTTTGCACAAGCATCGCGCCTGACGTGTTCGCAATGAACGCGGACGGCAAGGCGGAGGCCGTCTCTGACACGACCGACGCAAACGGCGAGTCGGTAAAACAGGCTATCGAGGGATGCCCCGTGGCCGCAATACGAGAAACGGAATAACGCGCACAATTTCATTGCTTAAAAAGGAGAATACGACAATGGAACAGAAGATGTTTTGCTGGCAATGCCAGGAGACCGCCGGAAACAAGGGCTGCACGGTATGCGGCGTGTGCGGCAAGACGGCGGACGTCGCCGCGTTGCAGGATGAACTGGTCTTTGAGACCAAGCTTCTCTCGCAAGTCACGACGGCGATGCGCAAGGATGGCAAGCCGGTCGACAAGTCCATCAATCACATCGTGACTGTTAATCTCTTTATCACCATCACGAACGCGAACTTCGATGCCGACGCAATCAAGGCCGCGATTGCCAAGACGCGGGAGGTAAAAGAGACACTCGCCGCCAATCTTGCAAATCCAGTGAATCCTGCCAAAGAACAGATCGGCGTACTCGCGACTGCGGACGAGGACATTCGCTCTTTGCGCGAGCTGATCACCTACGGCTTGAAAGGTCTTGCCGCCTACTCGAAACACGCGAATGCGCTCATGCAGGACGACGAGGAGGTGGACGCATTCATCCAGCGCGTGTTGACGGCGACGCTCGACGATTCGCTTTCGGTAAACGATCTCGTCGCGCTTGCCCTTGAAACCGGCAAGTTCGGCGTCGCGGGCATGGCACTCCTCGACAAGGCAAACACGTCCGCCTACGGCAACCCTGAGATCACGGAGGTCGATATCGGCGTTCGGGGCAATCCCGGCATATTGATTTCAGGCCACGATCTGCGCGACCTTGAAATGCTGCTTGAGCAGACGACTGGGACGGGCGTCGATGTCTATACACATTCCGAGATGCTTCCGGCCCACTACTATCCGGCGTTCAAGAAGTATCCGCACTTCGCGGGCAACTACGGGAACGCGTGGTGGAAGCAGAAGGATGAGTTCGAGAAGTTCAACGGCCCGATCCTGATGACGACTAACTGCGTCGTGCCGCCCGCCGCGTCCTACAAGGACAGGCTCTGGACTACTGGCGCGGCGGGATTTCCCGGCTGCCGCCATATCGCCGGAGAGTACGGCGCGCAAAAGGACTTCTCCGCGCTCATCGAGCAGGCGAAGAAATGCCCGCCGCCCACGCAGATCGAATCCGGCAAGATCGTCGGCGGGTTCGCGCACGAGCAGGTGTTCGCGCTGGCGGACAAGGTCGTCGAGGCCGTGAAGTCGGGAGCGATCAGGAAGTTTGTGGTGATGGCGGGCTGCGACGGACGCCACAAGTCCCGCGACTACTACGCCGAGTTCGCCAAGGCGCTGCCGAAGGATGTCGTGATCCTCACGGCGGGATGCGCAAAGTACAAGTACAACAAGCTGGATCTGGGCGACATCGGCGGCATTCCGCGCGTCCTCGATGCCGGTCAGTGCAACGATTCCTATTCGCTCGCACTCATCGCGTTGAAACTCAAGGAGGTTTTCGGGCTTGACGACATCAACAAGTTGCCGCTCGCCTTCAACATCGCCTGGTACGAGCAGAAGGCCGTCATCGTGCTGCTTGCGCTCCTTTACCTTGGCGTGAAGAACATTCATCTCGGACCGACGCTTCCGGCATTCCTCTCGCCAAACGTAGCCAAAGTTCTTGTGGAGAACTTCGGTATCGCCGGCATCAGGACGGTTGACGACGACATAAAACTCCTCGTTGGCTGATGAAGCATAATCTCTCCATAGTCCGCGTCTACGACATCCAGCCAGCCACACCCGGCTGGCGGGTGCTCGTGGACAGGCTATGGCCGAGGGGCGTTCCCAAAGACGCTCTGCATCCAGACCTTTGGGCCAAGGATGTAGCGCCATCCACGGAACTGCGCAAATGGTTCGCACACGAAGAGGGCCGCTTCGACGAGTTTG
Source organism: uncultured bacterium (assembly GCA_902769585.1). Lineage (GTDB taxonomy): Bacteria > Verrucomicrobiota > Kiritimatiellia > RFP12 > UBA1067 > RUG572. Next base: position 385 of record CACXPT010000218.1, on the reverse strand, counting down.
CGGCGCGCTATCGCATGGAGCTTGACGAGAATGCTGCCGCAATTCCTTTCGTAGAGGATGTAAGACGTCACACCAAAGATAACGATGTCCTGCTCCTCTATGCGGCAAAGAATCCTAAATGCAATCATGCAATCGTATTGCACGATTGGCTGATGGAGAGATTGGAATCTCAACGTGACACACCAAAAGAAGGGAAAGAAACTATACAATGCACCTGCCATCGTATTTGGGGACAAGCGAATCCTGATTGGCGCGGCAAGGACAAAATTGCAGAATGTTGTCGCGCTAATATGTTTTCGCAACCGGAAATGCTATAGTATGTGCCATCAACAAGACAAGAAAGGTTGAGTTCTATGGAACTGAAGAAGGTTGCGTTTTTCGACAC
>CACXPT010000217.1 GCA_902769585.1 uncultured bacterium | reverse complement strand
ACTCCTCCGCGCGGGCGAAGGTGATGCACCAGCGGAAGAACATCTTGGGATATTCGAGGCCGGTGGCGGGCTTCCAGACGTCGTTGTACGTGTCGTAGACGTAGTTGACGCGGTGCGGCCAGTGGGCGGGATCGGGATCGACCATGTCCGTGAGCTCCGACGTCGCGTAGATCTGGATGTTGACCTGGACGCCCTCGTAGCCGTCGCGCGTGGGCAGGAACGCGGCGCGCGGCTTGCCGCTCACGGTGACGATCCGGAAGAACGGCGTCGCAAGCTCGTTCAGGTTCGTCACCGCCACGTACCTGAGACCGGCGGGAATGCCGTTCACAAGGTCGTTCGGCTCGGTGTCCTCCGGGAGGCCGTTCTGCTCCAGCCACACGTCGTAGCCGCGCTTCACAACCACGAAGGTCTGTAGATACGGCGTCGTCGCGCCCTCGTCGATGAGCCACGTCCTGTCGAAGTCGAAGACCGGGAAGTTCGCGGCGTGCAGCATCTCGGACGAGGTGAGCGGCGTGATGCCCGTGTAGGCCGCGTTGTTGACCGCGAGGAGCGCCGTCTTGCCGGAGTCGTAGTAGGATTTCGTCACGTTGCCCGAGCTGGCGTAGCCGGCGAAGGCGCCCTTGTAACTTCCCCCCATTTCGACGGAGCCCGCGCACCAGGAGGTGGTGATCCGGCCGCTGCCGACGTTGCCGGCGAAACCGCCGACAAACCTCTGGCCTTGGACGGACGCCACATCGGCGACGGCGTAGCAGTCCATCACATAGCCCCTCTCGTGGGAACCGACGAAGCCGCCCGTGTAGGCGTAGGCATACGAACCGCTGCCGGTGTGTGTCACGGTCGCGTTCACGACGCAGCAGCGGAGGGCGACGGGCGAGTCGGCCGTCATTCCGACGAAGCCGCCGGCGTAGGCGTAGGACGTGGGATGCGCGCCCGTGACGGTGCCGGAGAACGAGCAGCCGTCCACCAGCGACTTGGAGTCGAGCCGCCCGACGAAGCCGCCGACCTGCTGGTTTGAGCCGGTGACGGTGCCACAGGCCCGCACGCCGCTCACGCGGCCGCCGGCGATGCAGCCGAAGAGACCCGCGCCGGACACGGATGAATCCACGACGAAGTTGGAGATGCAGTGGTTCTTGCCATAGAACTCGCCCGTAAACCCGGCGGAGGCGTTTCCGATGGACGAAATCGTCGCGCCGCCGAGGTCGATGTCGTTCTTCAGCACGTAGATGCCGGCGAGGTTGTTCGTGACGGCGAGGAGCTCCTCGGCGGTCGAGATGGGCGTCGCGCCGTCCACGTGCTGCTTCACCGCGGGCCAGTCGGCGGAGAGCGCGTCGATCTGCGAGGCGGTGAGCGAGCCGCCGGAGAAGTTTTCGTCGCTGCCACAGAACGGACGCGGACCCGCGCCGTAGGCGTAGATCGAGCAGTTCCGGATGGTGCCGGATCGGCTGTAGCCGACGAAGGAGCCGCAGTTCGCCCCCTGGCCCCAGACGGCGCCGGAACACCAGTTGTCGGAAAGGACGGCGGAGGAATTGTAGAGGTATCCCACGAAACCGCCGTAGCCGCCGTAGTTGTAGCCCCGTCTGCAGCACACGTCGCCGCGAGCCACGCAGTTGGAGATGACGAGCGGGGCCGAGACGTAGCCGACGATGCCGCCGACGGAGTGGTAGGTGCAGCAGGCGTAGCCGTCGGCGCGGCAGCCCGAGATGACGGACGCGTTGCCGCCGCTGACATAGCCGACGAGGCCTCCGACGTACGAGTCGCCGACCGTCTCCGCAGTCGAGACCGAGTCGCGAATCTCGATGGTCGCAGCGGAACTGCCGCCGGCGAGGCCGCCCGTGTATTGGTCCGTGGAGGTCACGGTTCCCGCCGCGGAGCAGTCCACAATGACCGTGCCGTTGCCGATGGCGCCGACGAGTCCGCCGGTGTATTGCGAGGTCGAGGACACGTCCACGACCGCGTGGCAGTTGGTTATGAAGGTCGCGTCCGCGCAGCCGACGAGGCCGCCGGTGTAGTAGGCGGTGGCCTTCACGGTTCCGGAGACGACGATGCCGTCGAGCGTCGCGCCGACCGTGAAGCCGAAGAGGCCGTGGTACTGGGAGGACGGGCTGTTCGTGCAGATCAGGTTCCTGATTTCGTAGCCGCGCCCGTGGAACTGGCCCGTGAATTTCGCGTTGTTGAATCCGATCGGCGTCCAGTCGCGGCCGGCGAGGTCGATGTCCGCGCCGAGGCCGTAGATGCCGCCGAGGTTGTTGCGGACGGCATCCAGCTCGTCGGCGGTATAGATGAGGCGGCCCAACAGCATCGCCGCGACGCGGTGGTTGTCGAGCGCGATCGTCGTGGTGGCGGCCGTGCGGTCGGCGTAGGGCGTGGAGCCGAGCCATTCGACGAAGAAGCTGTCCTGCGGGACGGCGGTCACCTGGGCCAACGTGCCGGGGTTGTGGCCCGTCCAGGCGCCCGCGATCTCGCCGCGCCCGGAGCCGACAATGGAGGGATAGAGCCGTCGGCATCGTCGATGGCGAGCCAGGTCTGGAAGTTGTCGCTGTCCTTCATCCCCGCCGCGTCGTATTCGGCGATGGAGGCGTTCTGGTCCGAGGTGCCAGCGGTGGAAGAACCGACGGCGTGGAGATCGCCGGCGCACAGGACGGCGCAGTCGCCGAAGGTGGCTGCGGACTGGAGGTAGCCCGCGAAGGCGCCGGCGTAGGTGCCGGAGCAGTCGAGGCCGCCCGCCGCGTAGCAGCGCGTGAAGGCGAGGCCGGTGTTGTTCAGGGTGCCCGCGAAGCCCCCGACTTTCCGAAGGCCCTTCACCGTGCCGAGGCAGTAGGAGTCCGTGAAGGAGGTCGAGGCGGACACAGACCCCACGAAACCGCCCGCGAAGGCGTCGCTACCGGTCGTCGTCGCCGTGACGTCGCCGAGGGCGAAGCACTCGGCGACGGTCAGATTGCCGGAGTAATTGTAGCCGAGGAAGCCGCCGACGTACTGGCTGCCGGTCGCGGAGCCGACGGCCAAGCAGCGCCAGAAGGCGCTGTTGCTGCCGTTCCCGATGAAGCCGCCGACGTACTTGCTGCTGGACGAGACCGCGCCGAAGGCGCCGCAGCCCGCAAAGCGGGGGCCGCTCGACGAGCTTCCGGCGAAGCCGCCGGTGTTGTCGCCGGTGCCGGACACCGGGCCGTGCGCCTCGCAGTCGACGTATTGCACGCTGCTTCCCGAGGACGAGCCGACGAAGCCGCCGACGGTGCCCGCGCCATTCGCGGAGCCGACGGCGACGCAGTTCGTGAACAGTGTGTCCGCGGCGTTCACGGAGCCGACGAAGCCGCCCTTGTTGTTGCCGCCCGTGCCGCTGACGTCGACGCTCGCGGCGCAGTCCGCGAACGAGGCCGTGGCGGTCACGCCGCCCACGAGGCCGCCGGTCTCGGCGAAGGCGGAGACGACGGCGCCGGTGGCGGCGCAGTTCTCGAACGCCGTGCCGGCGCCGCTCACGCGGCCGACGAGGAGGCCGGTGTAGGTGTTGGCGCCCGTGACGGAGCCTTCGGCGGAGCAGTCGCGGATCGTGGTTCGGCCCTGCACGTCGCCGACGAGCGCGCCGGTGTACTGGTAGCCGGCGAGGTCCACGCCTTCGAGGTGGACGTCCTCGATCGTCGCGTCCTTGACCGCGCCGAAGAGGCCGGCGTAGCTGCCGGCGCTGGCCGTGTTCTCGTAGGAGAGGCCCGTGATCGTGTGGCCCTTGCCGTGGAAGGTGCCGGTGAACGGCGCGGAGTTGTCTCCGATGGGCGTCCACCCGCCGTCGAGGGCGGAGAGGTCGATGTCCGCGCCAAGGGCGACGTCGCTCGCGAGGTCGTTTCGGAGATCGGCGAGCTGCCCGGCGGTGGAGACGAGCTTGGAGAAGCGGGCCGTGACGGTGCGGAAGTTGTCGAGGACGACGGTCGTCGTGGCGGCGCCGGGGTTCGCGTAGGGCGTCGTGCCGGTCCAGCCGACGAAGACGGCGGTGTCGGACTCGACGGCGCGGATCGTGACGGTCGCGCCGGGCTCGTGCCAGCCCGCGCCGGCGACGGCGCCGCCGCTTGCGCCGACGGTCGCGCCGAGGAGGCTCATCCTGCCGTCCGAGAGCGACCAGGTGAAGTAGGGGTGCGTCGCGCCGTCGATCTGCGCCCAGACCTGCGGGTCGAGCGCGTGGTAGGGCGCGAAGTTCGAGCGCGCGTGCATCCCGGCCGAATCGAGCTCGGTCACGCCATCGAAGGCCGCGGAGTCGCCGGCGGCGGAGGTGCCTGCGGCGCGGACGCCGGCGAACTGGACCCGGCAGTCCGTGACCGCGCCGTATCGGCGCGGATAGCCGACGAAGGCGCCGGCGTAGGTGCCGGTGCAGTCGAGGGCGCCCGCCGCGTAGCAGCGCGTGAAGACGTTGCCGGCGTCGTAAACCTGGCCGGCGAAACCGCCGACGGCCCGCAGGCCCTTGGCGCTGCCGATGGCGTAGCAGTCCGTGCAGGCCGCGCCGTAGTAGCCGTAGCCCAGGAAGCCGCCCGCGTTCGCGTCGGAGTCCGTGGTCGTGGCGGTGACGTCGCCGATGGCGAAGCATTCGGTCGCGGTCGTGCCGCTTCCGCTGTTGTAGCCGACGAAGCCGCCCGCGTTTTTGGTCGCGGTCACGGAACCGGCGGCCATACAGCGCTGGAAGGCGTTGGCAGTCGTGACATTGCCGACGAAGCCGCCGGCCTTCTCGCTCGTCGAGGAGACGGCGCCGAGGGCGCGGCACTCCGTGAAGGTGGCGTTCTTTTCGCAGGTGCCGACGAATCCGCCGGCGGAGTCGGAGGTGGCTGACACGTCGCCCCCGGCGGTGCAGCGGAGGAAGGTCGAGCCGTTGGCGCCGTCGCAGATGCGCCCGGCGAAGCCGCCCGTGTGCTGGCCGCCGCTCACGCGGACGTTCGCGGAGCAGTCGGTGAAGGTGCCGGGACGCCCCACGTAGGAGATGAAGCCGCCGACGTAGCTGTTCCCGGACGCGGACACGCTGCCCTCGACGGTGCAGCGCGTGAAGGAGGACGAGCCGCTACCGCTGTAGAGCGCGGAGAGGAAGCCGCCGCGCGAGGTGCCGCTACCCGCGCTGGAGACGGCCGCGCTTGCGTGGCAGTCGATGAAGGTCGCCGCGCCGCCATAGACGATGCCCGCGAAGCCGCCGGCGTCCGACTGGACGGCGGAGACGGAGCCGGTGGTCGCGCAACCCTCGAAGAGGACCCCGGAGCCGGAGATGTATCCGGCGAGCAGTCCGATGTAGTTGTAGTTGCCGCTTACCGAACCCTGCGCGGAGCAGTTGCGGATCGTGGTGGCTCCCTGGACCTCGCCCGCGAGCGCGCCGCAGCGTTCGTATCCGCTGATGGAGACGCCCTCCAGATGGATGCCGTCGATCGTCGCGTCCCTGACGTAGCGGAAGAGGCCGGCGCGGCTTCCGTTGGCATCGCCGGAGGACGTGTTGTCGAACGCGAGGCCGGTGATCTTGTAGCCGCGGCCGTAGAGCGTGCCGGTGAACGGCTGCGAGGAGGAGCCGAGCGGCGTCCAGGGCGCGCCGGAGAGGTCGATGTCCGCGCCGAGACCGTAGTAGCCGGCGGGGTTGGAGGAAATCGCCTCAAGCTCCGCGCGGGTCGTGATGAGCGTGCCGAGCGAGGCCGAGACGGTGCGGTAGTTGTCCGCGAGGACGGTCGTGGCGCTGGCGGAGGCGTCGGCGTAGGTCGCGCCGCCCGTCCAGCCGAGGAAGATGCCGCCCGTCGGGTCGATGGAGATCGGGGCCTGCGTGCCGGGCGCGCAGGCGCCGAGGCCGGTGATGGTGGCGGCGTCGCCGGAGAGGAGGAAACCGCCGTCCACGAGGCCCCACGCGAAGTAGGGCTGCGTCTTGCCGTCGATCTGCGACCACGCGCCGGACGCGAGGAACGCGGCGAAGTTGCTCGCCGCGCGCATTCCGGCCGCGTCGAGCACCGTGACGCCCGTCATCGCGGCGGAGGGGGTCTGCGCGAAGCAGTCCGCGATGACCGGCGAGGAGGAGACATAGCCCGCGAAGCCGCCCGCGTCCGACGAGCCGGACGCCGTGCCGGCCGCGTAGCAGCGCCGGATGGAGCAGCTGGAGGTCTCCGCGTGGCCGGTGAAGGAGCCGACCCTTTGGCTGCCCGTGGCGTCCGAGACCGCGTAGCAGTCGGAGACGGAGGTGTTGTTCTGGCCGACATAGCCCGAGAAGCCGCCGACGTAGCTGGCGGTGGACGCGATCGTGCCGACGGCGAAGCACTCGCCGACGCTGGCGGCGCCCTCGATGCTTCCCGCGAAGACGCCGGAATAGTTGCCGGAGGCCGTGACGCGGCCGCCGATGACGGCGCAGCGGTTCACGGTTGCGCCGGCGTTCACGCAGCCGGCGAAGGCGCCGGTGTGATCGCCGCCCGAGACGACGGGATTCAGGAGCGTGAGGCCGGAGACCTCGCCGGAGACGTAGGCGAAGAGGCCCGCGTAGTTGGAGGAGCCGGTCACGGTGAGGTTGGAGATCACGTGGCCGCGCCCGTAGAGCTTGCCGGTGAACGTGGCAATCGGCGTCCAGTCCGCGCCGCCGAGGTCGATGTCGGCGGCGAGGCCGTAGGTGCCGGCGGGGTCGTCCGCGATGGCGGCGAGCTCGGCGCGCGTGGAGATCGAGGCGCCCGCGAGGTAGTCCACGACGCGGAAGTTGTCGAGGAGGACGGTCGTGGAGGACGCGGAGGCGTCGGCGTAGGTTGCGCCGCCGGTCCAGCTGATGAAGAAGCGGCCCTGCGCGTTCGCGGAGATCGGGGCCTGTGCGCCGGGCGCGTAGGCACCGAGGCCGTTTACGGTGGCGGCGTCGCCGGAGAGGAGGAACTTGCCGTCCACGAGCGACCACGCGAAGTAGGGCTGCGTGAGGCCGTCGGTCTGCGTCCACTTGCCGGTCGCGTGGAACGCGGCGAAGCTGGAGCGGCTGTGCATCGCGGCGGCGGAAAGCGCGTCGATGCCGACGAGGTCGGCGGCGCCGACGTCCGCCAGGCCATCGGCGATGCGGAAGCAGTCCGCGAAGGTCGGGCCACCGCGATACTGGCGGCCCGCGAAGCCGCCGACTTCGGAGGAGCCGACGGTCGTGCCCGCGGCGTAGCAGCGCGCGAACGCCGTATAGCTGTAGTAGAGCTGCCCGGCGAAGCCGCCGACGTAGCTGCCGCCCGCCACGTCCGCGAGCGCGTAGCAGTCGGAGAACGCGGGGCTGTCGTAGATGTATCCGGCGAAGCCGCCGACGCTGTTGCGTCCGGACGCCGCGACGGCACCGCACGCGAAGCACTCGGAGATGGAGACCGAATCGCCGGCGGCGTAGCCGACGAAGCCGCCGAAGCCCTCGCCGCCGGTTCCCTTCACCGAACCGAGCGCGTAGCACTTTTCGATTGCGGCGGAGCCCTCCGCGGAGCCGACGAACCCGCCGACGTAGCGGTCGCTGCCGGCGATGTCGCCGATGACGGAGCAGCGCGAAACCGAGGTGTCGCCCACGATCTGCCCTACGAAGCATCCCGCCCGCTCGCTCGTCGCCGTGACGTCCGCGCCCGAGACGGTGCAGCCGCCGATGGTCGCGCCCTCCACGTATCCCGCAGTTGGCGCCGCGGACGACGGGGTTCGCGAGGTGGAGGTCGGTGATCGTCGCGCCGGCGCCGAGTCCTCCGAAGAGGCCGGCGCGGGCGTCGCTCGTCTCCACGGTCAGATTGGAGATCGTGTGGCCGTTTCCGTAGATCGTGCCGGTGAACGGCGTGTATTCGCCCTGGCAGAGCGGCGACCAGGGCTCGCCGCCGAGGTCGATGTCCGCGCCGAGGCCGTAGATGCCGGTGGGGTTGGAGGCGACGGCCGCGAGGCCAGCGCGGTTGGTGATGGCAATGCCCCAGACGCACCGCGCCGTGCGGTGGTTGTCCGCGAGGAGGGTCGTCGGGTTCTCGCTCGCGCTCGCGTACGCGCCCGCGCCCGCCCATCCACAGAAGAATGAGTCGTCGGTCGCAACGGCGGAGATGGCGTTGGTGGAGCCAGGCGTGGCGGTTTCGGGGATTGTGATGGTCTTGCCTTCCTCCTGCACCGCGAAGAGCCGGAAGTCCGTCCCCTCCGCCAGCGACCACGCAAAATACGGCGTCGTCTCGTCCTCCGACAGGCTCCACGTCCCCGCGAAGTCGAAGCCCGGCCACGACGCCGTCTTGCGGCTCGCCGCCTGCGGAATCGCCGTCACGCCCGCCGTCCCCGCCTCCTTCGCGCCGGGCACCTCGATCCACGCGCAGTTTTCGAGCGACGCGTCGCCGTCCAGGTAATGCGCGAAGCCGTAGGGCTGGTAATACTGGCTCGCCCGGCCCCGGACCCGCGCCGTGCCGCCGAACCAGCAGTTCGCGACCGGCAGCACCCCGCCCTCGTCGTTGATGTCGGAAATCCTGCACACGAAGCCCGCCGGATTCTGGTTTTCGCCGCCGATGACCTCCGCCGTCGAGTAGCAGTCGCGCACCTGGGACTGGTCGTCCCGCAGGTCGATCCGGCAGGCGAACCCCGCCGCG
>CACXPT010000216.1 GCA_902769585.1 uncultured bacterium | reverse complement strand
GCTTCCCCAACCCGACGTTCTTGAGATCCATGTACGCCATCTTCACGCAGTTCGTGCCGCCCACGCCCAGCTTGACGGCCGCGCCGGCCGCCACCGTCAAGTTGCTCATCGTCGCCGCGCCGGAAATGTCCTTCACGCCCGTTCCCTCCACCGACACGCTGCCCGCCAGACGTCCCTGCATGAATGTATTGCCGCGCAGGTTGCCGTCGCCCGTCACCGCCAGGCTGCCCAGTCCGCGCAGGCCCGCCGTGAAACCCACATCGTGTCCGTTCAGGTCAAGCGTCGCAGTCGAATCGCCACGCGAGCCGACCGTCACGTCCATACCCCAATAGGGAGGATATTCCTTCGGATTGCCTGAATCGCGCCTCTTGTACCAGATGCCCCAATCGCTTCCGGCCTTCAGCGTACCTTCGTTTAAAACAAGCGAGGCACTGCGTTGATACGTGTTCGGCAAATAGAAGCCCACGACCACTCCAGATTCATTCGTCGTAAGCGTCAGCTCGCCGCCGTTCTCCAGCGTCAGACGCGACGAGCGGGCGCTCGTGGGATCGAACTGGACGACGCGTGTCCCGATCCTTGTGCCGGCGCCGAACGCTACGTCCGCCTCGTACCCGTTGAAGCCGAGCCGGATGCCGCCCGTGGCGAGAATGTTCCAATCTGCGTTCGTCACCACCGTCCGCACGGGCTGGTAACCCGCCGCCGTCAGCATATTGAAGAAGCCCAAACCAGCAAACGCATCGGGGAAGTGCCACGGCCCGCCGTTTAGATAGGCCGTGCGTACCGTCCCCGTCGGATCTGCAAAGCGCCCGTACGTATCGAAATAGATGCTTTTCCCTGCGGGAACTTGCGCGTCGACGCGCGTTGCGTTCGGGAAGCTCGTCGCGTAGGAACGCACGTCGATGTCGGCGGCCGAGTCGAGCAGAACTGGCCCGTCCGCCACCAGCTGCTTCACGCCGCCGCCAAACCAGATGCTTGCGCTTCCTGTCCGTAACGTAAGCTTGTGGCCGCCCAGCGTCACGGCATCGGCATGGAAATCGATGCCTCTATTGCTCGATTCCAGGGTGAAGTCCTCGTTCGGCGACTTCAGGTAGCCGTAGAACGTCATCAGCGCTTTCGTCGAGCTGATCGTCCCCGCCGCCGTGAACGTCACGTTGGAGAAGTATGGCGTGTAGTTGGTGGTGCTGGGCGCCAAGATGCTCCCCGTGTTGTGTATTGTCGCATCCTTGAACGCATAACCGTTTGAAGTGAGATTGATCGTGCCAGTATTCGTGACGACGCCCCCTGTGAAAGTGCTGGTGGTATGATTCAGGTTGATTGTGCCGGAGTTCTCCACCTTCGCGCCGGTGAAGCCGCTGGTGGCGGACTTGAAGGTCATCGTGCCGCGATTGACCACATTGCCCTTGAACATGGCGTTCTTGCGCGTGTCGGTCATGATCGTGCCGTCATTCGTCACTGCCGCGTTGAAGTTGCCGTATCCGACGTTTGAACCACCGTTGTACTCGGGCACGAGCAGCGTTGCGCCTTCCCGAACCGTAATCGTGTTCGTGACGTTGATCGTGCCGCGCCCATACAGGAACGCAGACGTGCCGTCCGTCGCAATGATGGGCGCACATCCTCCATGATAGCGATGACTAACCACTATCTGCCCCCTGTCGCCCAGCTCGATGCCCTGTGGCGCGTTGATCACGTTGTTGTTCCCCTCAAGGCCAATGCATCCGCCATTCTCGATTCGTACCTTGCTTACGCTCACGGTCGCGGCCGTCATCAGGCCGATCTCCTGAGAATAGACGGTAATCGGAGACTCCTGCGTATTGTCCGCGTTCGCAACCGTCAGCGTATAGCCGGCCCCATTGTCCGTCAAATAGGCCGTGTCATTGTAGTCGTAGGTGGACGTGTATGTGGTCTTTGCCTCGATGTCCAGACGCTTGCCGTAGCCAAGGGTCGTGTCGCCATCCAGCACGATGCGGCCCAGCTGGGCGGCTTTCCATGGCCCTGCGCCCGTGTTTACGACCGCCCCCTTGCCGTCTGGTCCCGTTCCTTTCATGTGGAGGATAATGTCGTGCGTAATCGTATCGTGTGCTGGTGTGCCAAGTGTCGTATCGCCTGCCACCGCCGGATAGTTCATGTCCAGCTGCCCGCCTTCAGCAATAGTGACCTCGGTTCCCGCCGCGCCGAGGGCGCGGGAACCGCAGTTGGTGCCGAGCTTGAGGATGCCGTTCGATATCGAGATTCCGCCCGTACCCTGGTAGCCGTCGCCGTCCACCGTAAGCGTGCCCATGCCCGTCTTGACGAGGTTCACGGGGCCGGACACGCTGCCCGTCCACGTCACGTCGTCGGCGAGATCGAGCGTGAGCGTCGCCGCCGTCTCGGACGTGTTCTCGAACACCTCGTCGCCCACGAGCGACGTCACGGTCATGTCCACTCCCGCGAGGTCGGTCGCCGCCCACGCCGACAGCGCCAAGTTCCCGACGATTCCCGCCGCCACCATGTAAATAACAACTTTCTTCATTCTCCGCGCTCCTTCTGAACAAGAACAATTGGATTGTATCATTTTTTCTCACTTACCGCAACGTCGATTCGGGCACGGTTGCGATTTTCACGAAACCGTGCCCGAATCCTACTCAACGAACAAGTCGTCCAGCGTCACTTCGGACTGGACGTCGTTCCAATACATATTGTGGACGATGCCGCACGTCGTGACGAACGTCAGGTAGACAGCGCCCTTGCAGCGGCGCTCCGAAATGAACCTGTCCCGTCGGTTTAACATACGGCGGCTTTCGTCTTTGTCTATCTCGTATTCCCCGCCCGAATACTTCATCTCACAGATGTTGACGGCTTTGTCAGCCCGTTCAATCAGGAGGTCAATCTGCGCGCCGGAGCCCTCTTCCTCACCGTTTCGCGATGAACGCCAGGCATAGAGCCACGTCCTCATGCCGGAAATGCCGAGCGCGCGCTTGATCTGCTCCGCATGTGCAAGGCAAACACGTTCAAAGGACAATCCTCGCCAAGTGTTTATCGCCGGCGTGTTCTGCATGTCCATCCATGTTCCGCCACCGTCTTCGTCAAGATCAGAGAGAAATCGAAAATGAAAGAGCGTAAAGTTGTCTACCAGCTGAAATATGGCGTTATGGGTTTTCTTGTCCGGCATTCTGTAGCGCCTAACGAAACCGCATTCAACCAGTTCGGAAAGCGCCTTGCCAAATGCCCCGTTATCCAAGAGACGCGTTGCCTTCAGAAGCTCCGCACGCGTCATCCCCGCCTTCTTCGTGCCAAGCGCGGTGACGATCGCGATATGGCGCTGGGGCTTTCGGAAAAGCGACGCGTAGAGTTGTCCGTATTCGTCGCGCAGTTCACCGTTGGGCGCAAAAAACATGGCATCGATGTTTTGTGCAGGACTCTTCCCCTTTTCAATATAGTTCCAGTAATATGGAACGCCGCCCATGACCATGTAGTACTCAAGTATCTGCAGACGCGTGGCGACAATCCCCCGCGCCATCAGGAAGCGCTCGCATTCAGCCAAGGTAAACGGTTCGAGTTTGATTCGATGGGTCAATCTGTTGTGAAGTCCACCTCTCGCCCTTATCAACTTGGAGGTCATCCACGACGTTGCCGACCCGCAAACCACAAGTACGATGTCATTTCGCGCCGAAGCCCATCCGTTCCAGAACGCCTCGATCGAGCTGACGAAATTCGACTTCTGCGAATCCATCCACGGCAACTCGTCGATGAACACGACTTTCTTCCCTGGCGGTAACTTCGCCAAACCCTCCTCCAGAAAATCAAACGCCTCATACCAGTTGGCAGGAATCCTGCCAGACGAAAGCCCCTGTTTCTGAAGAGATTTCGCGAACCGCTCCAATTGTTCCCTCCGGCGGGCATTTGCGATTCCCGTATGGTAAAATGAAAAACGCCCCTCGTATGCCTCGCGGATGAGATATGTCTTCCCAACACGCCGACGCCCATAAACAGCGATAAATTCAGAAGAATCGCTTGCAAGCGCATCTTTCAGCGTTTTTGACTCAGTTTCGCGACCAATCAACATGATACATGTAACCTTTCCTTGTTCAGAGAAACGATAAGATTATAACACGATACTCTGCGGAATGTCAACTGGAATTATACTTTCCGCAGAGTATCAGACGGATTATACCATATTCTTGCCAGATACTCTGCGGAAAGTCAGTAGGATAAGAATATTCCGCAAAGTATCAGCTTCTCGGTCGCGCAGGAGCACGACCCTCCCAACTGGCATCTCGCCCGTTGGGGTAACAAATTATCTAAGCAGCATCATCGTGCCGACAAGATAGCCCATCTTAAGAGTCTTGCCGCCGTCCGTAAGGTACACGCGCCACGGCATCTGAAGGTTCGACTGGAGCGTCGACGGGAATGGCGTCGCGGACGTCGCGAGCGTGTGGATCGTGCCGCGCGTGAGGTGGTTCGTGTTCGCGATCTCCACCGTCACGCCCGACCCGATCGTCAGCGTGCCGTTCACGGTCAGTCCCGGCGTGGTCGGTTGCGCCGCGTCGAAGACGAGCTTGTCCGTCACCGTCACGTTGCCTTTCAGCGTACCATAGCCGCCGACGCGCGCGTACGAGGGGCTGAACGTGTCCGTGTCGAACGTGCCGCCCGCGAGGCGCACCTCATTGGCGGACGGAATGGCGTCCGCCGCGCCGAGCTTGAGTGTGCCGCCTGCGACCACGGTCGGGCCCGTGTACGTGTTCGCCGCGGTGAGGGTGAAGGTGCCCGCCGTGGCGGACGAGTTCGTGACCGTAAGTCCGCCGCCGGGTTGTTCCTCGCCGTCCGTCAGCGTGACGGTGCACGCGATGTCCGTCGCGCGGTCCGCCGTCTTGATGGTCGCCGTAGGCGCGCTCGTGTAGCCCCAGCCGGGCGACGCCACCACGATCTTCCCGATCGTGCCCGAGCGCGCATCGAACGTGCAGTGCGCCACCGCGCCCGTGCCGCCGCCGCCCGCGATCACTACCTCGGGCGCGCCGATGTAGTTGTTAGTGGCCGTGCCGGACGGCCACGCGATGGACGCGACACCCTTCCCGAACGGCTTCTCGAACGGGATCGCCGCGTTGGACGCGGTCTTGCCGTTGATGTCCAGCGTCGCGCCGCCGGGGAACACCGTCACGCGGTCGGTCGTGAGGCCCGTAGGACCGAAGATGTTCGCGGAATTGGCGGCCGAGCGGAACGTGCCGCCGTTGAACGTGACGTAGCCCTTCGCGACGCCGTTCTTGTTGCGGTCTTCCTTGAACATGTCCGACTTCTGGAACCG
>CACXPT010000215.1 GCA_902769585.1 uncultured bacterium | reverse complement strand
GGCGGAGTTCGACAAGGCAATGGCGGAGGCGACGGCAGACGGCGACGTCTCGGACGAGGAGAAAGACCGCATCCGCAAGGCGCAGGACGCGTACTCGCTTGCGGAGCGGCTCGTGGACAAGTACGCGGCGAAGCTCCGCTCGGCACAGGACGAGACGCAGAAGCGTGCGGGCGCGACGAAGCCGCAGGGTGCGTTCTACGCACGCGCCGCCTCAGCCCTCCGGGGCAACCAGATGGAGCAGCGGATGCTGACCGCGACGCAGGAGATCGAGAAGCACACCAAGAAGGCCGCCGAGCTCCTCAAGGGCATGGACGGCGGCGGAACGATGACTTTCCAATAAGGGAGAAAAGCGACATGGCGACAACAAGAGTCGAAGAGGCGTATTCGGAGCGCGACCAGACGGTCAACGCCAAGGGCGACGTCACGGAGATCGAGATACCGTACATCGTGTTCGGCGCGGAGGACGAGGACGCCGCGCTCTCCGCCGCGAGGTCGAAGGCGGCCTTGCGCACGGTGTCAGGCATGGTCCTCGACAGCCTCGAGGTCACGGAGCGCATCAACGGCGACACGTGGAAGGTTAAGGCCGTGTACGAGGCGGAGGACGGCGAGACCCCGGACACGCCCGACACGGCTGACGAGACGTCGTCGTTCGCGTTCGACACCGGCGGCGGCACGATGCACCGCAACCAGTCGCTCAAGACCGTCTCGAAGGTCCCGAACGACGCGCCGGACTTCAACGGCGCAATCGAGGTGGACAACGAGGGGAACGTCAACGGCGTGGACGTGACGATGCCCGTCCTCAACTTCACCGAGACGCACACGATGGCGGGCTCGAGGGTCACGACCTCGTACAAGAAGAGCGTCGCCGCCCTCACGGGGACGGTGAACCGCTCGTCGTTCCGGGGCTTCGCGGCGGGGGAGGTCCTCTTTCTCGGCGCATCTGGGCAGAAGAGGTCGAAGAAGGCGTCAGCGCCGTGGGAGATCACGTTCCGCTTTGCCGTGTCGCCCAACCAGTCGAGCCTGTCGGTCGGGAAACTGAAGGTCTCGAACAAGAAAGGCTGGGACTACCTCTGGGTTCGCTACGCCGACAAGGTGGCGGACAACAAGAAGAACGTCATCAAGGAGCCGGTCGCCGCCTATGTCGAGCAGGTGTACCCGGAGGGCGACTTCGGGAACCTCGGACTCGGAATGTGACGGTCCGCCGTCAAAGTTTGACAGCACACCGCAAAGGAAGCACACGATGGAGAAGGTACGGTCCGGCGAGAGCGTGACGATAAAGGCCTCTACATGGAACTCCTTTATCGACGCGGCGAACTACGTTAAGGAGGCCCGGCAGAACCAGCGAGGCAAGGGACTCAGGTCGGGAATCCAGACGGGGATTGTCCTCGTCAGGAACGCCGAGAGCGAGCTGCACGACAGGTTCTCCGCGCTCGTCCTTTGCGACATCGCCGTGCCTCCCAACCTCAACGAGGACGAGTTCGTGTCGTGCCCGCCCGTGTTCATCGGGCAGAAGATGACGGAGGAGCGCGAGGGCAAGCCCTACGCGATTCTCCTCGAGCCGCTGGCGAAAGACCAGATCGGACGGGCGATGGTGCTCGGGATCGTCCCAGCGAAGGTGACGATACAGGACGCGGACGACCAGTACGCCGTCCCGACACCCGGCTCCACGACTGGCGCTCTCCAGTCGGACTCCACCGGGGTCGCACGCATCCTGTGGAAGGCAGGCGGCGCGGGGTCGCAATGGTGCCTCCTCCAGCTCGGCGGCGCGGGATCGGGCGCTGGCGGGGAGAAGGCCTATATGTGCAAGGTGACGGGCGGCTCGACGAGGGCCGGATACCAGGTGACAGTGTACCCCAACGGACGGGACGACACGAGCACCACCGAGACTGCGGTCCTCTACCTGCCCGACCTCGCGCTCGACTCGGAGCTGCCGTCCGGCGCGTGGCTGATCGGCCACAAGTGCGCACTCAAGGCGACGGGAGGGAACGACTGATGGGCTTCCAGTGCGTGCCTTCACTTTTCAGAATTCCGAACGTCCCCAGCTTCACGCCGCCGGGACTCATCTGGCGCGGCAAGGGATCGGACGAGGGGTTCTACGCGTTCAACGTCGGCTCGACGTGGGGCAGCAACGTGATCGTGCGCGGCACGAACCTCTGCCCCAGCCTCCAGATCGACGGCTCGAAGCTCTCGCCCGTGTACACCGACATCAACGGATTCATCTATTGGGAGGGAAACGGCTACGTGTACAACACGCTCACCTACGGCTGGGTGTGGTGCAGCCAGTTCCCCGGCTACGAGCCAATCGAGGACTACAAGTTTGAGGACGGCGAGATCGTCTGGAGGGGCGACCAGTTCTACAGCTTCTCGTCCATCCCGTCGGGGCCGGAGAACGAGGTCGAGATGCGGCCGCGAGGCTCGATTTCGGAGAGCGGGAGCGCGAAGTCCCTCAAGGCCGTATGGCCGCGATGGGCGGCGAAGAGCGGCGAGTTCGGCGAGTACGAGGGCAAGGACGGAGAGAGCGGGAAGAAGGTCAAGGGGCTTCCGCAGTTCAAGGGCGCTGGCGAGACGTTCCTGCGGTCTCTCAACAAGGACAAGGGTCACTACACATACGGACGCATCCACTACGCGTCCGGCAAGTGGGTGATCGGAGAAACCGGCTCGGCTGGCGGCTGGCACGAAGGTTCGGAGCCGAAGGCCGACGGCGGCGCGGTCACGTTCAGGTTCACTAAGCCGGAGGGATCGGATGCGCAGGGATCGGACATATCCGTCGCGTTCGACAAGTACGTGTGCGGCGACGAGACGGAGACGGCATACCTTGGGAGCGCGGCGATATGGAGGTGATCGAGTACGAGACTCCGGAGTCGTGGGAGGACAAGGGCATGAACTGGAACACGCCCGACCCCTGCAACGCGGACTACGTGATGGCGATACGCCAGGCTCTCATGGAGAGATGCGCCGCCCTGCACACGTCGATGGACTATCGCCTCAAGAAGATTTCCCCGTGGAAGACGCTCTCGCGCAGCTCGGTCGAGGGGATCGTGAGGACGATTGCCTCTATGGCGAGAATGTTCGTGAACGTCGAGTGGGAGGAGTTCGAGGATGACTACTCCGACTTCCCGAAGATGTGGACATACGGCGACCTCGTCCAGGAGCGCAACTGCCGCCTCTACGAGTGGGCGCAGTACGGGCTTCTCCGGGAGAACGGCGGCGAGTGGCTCAAGCAGATAAGGAACGCCATCAACCGGCTCACCGTCATACGCGCCGGTGACGTCTACGGGAAGGCCCTCACGCGGTCTGGGTCCGAGCACGACCCGCCGTTCGGGGAGTCGATAGGGACGGCCATGCAGCGGGCGTTCGACAAGCTGAACGAGGGAACCCTCAACGGATCGTTCCCGTCTTCGATATACGGGTGGAGCGGGAACACGCACTGGAAGTGCCCGCGCCCCGACTACGAGGGCGACCCGGAGTACAACCAGGACGGGTACTGCGGCTACGCGATGTCGCAGGCGTACCGCGTCACGGCTGCGAGGAACTGGCTGCTCGGCGCGAAGTTCGACATCTTCGCGGCGGTCGTCGTGAGCAAGCCCACGGGACCCGTGTCCTACTCGCAGCAGCTCGATACGTCGAACCTCGACGGCGGCGGCTCCGGGTTCACCGAGGGCCTCAACTGGACGGAGCGTGTCCACGTGAGCGACCCATACGAGTTCGAGCTGGTCCTCGGGGACCCAGACGCGATCCCGCAGAACGGAACCGTGCCGTCGAGCGAGTTCGATGGCGAAGGAAACGCCATCAAGCGGCACAGCGCGAAGACGGGCTGGATCGGAAGGTCATACGGTTTCCTCGACTACGGGGTCGAGGGCGGATTCAAGTTCAAATAGAAGGAGGCGTGAGAATGCAGACAGTTACGATGTACCTGCGGGCGACGAGCGTCAAGGCGACGCTCGTGGACGAGTGGAACCAGACGGTCTCCGTCCTGCCCGCGCTGACGAGGGGGCTTCGCGCAGAGCTTGTGCTGAAGCTACTCGACGAGAACGGAGAGCGGCTCGGGCCGGAGCGGCTCGACTACGCGTCGTGGGACTTCGCGGTGGCGAACGACTGGGACACGGAGACGACGCCTCAGCTCCGCGTTAGCGAGGGGATCGAGGTCGTTGACGGCGACATCCGCATCCCGCTCACCGAGACGAACACGGAGGAGCTCGTCGCCGCGCTCGGCAAGAGCGAGCAAGCCACGTTCGGCTGCGAGCTCGCGGGTTTCACGGCGGGCGAGACCAACCCGGAGTTCCTCATCCAGTTCGACATCATCGTCCGCAACCGCAGGGCCGACGCTGGGACGGGGCGGCCCGAGCCTGTCGGGGACGGTTCGTACACGGCGGCGCAGATACGCGCCCTCTTCGCGGCGAGCATGGAGGTTCAGCTCTCTGACGATGGAGAGGACTGGTACGCGGCGGACCCCGGAGGCGGAACGCCAGACTCCGCCCGCTGGTACAGGATCAGGAACGCCCTCGCTGGGCACGACTGGAGCGACCCGATCCCTCTCGTGCCGGGGCCTCGTGGACTTCGCTCGACGGTCGAGGTCGGCGAGGTGGGGACGCTCCCAGCAGGGAGCGCGGCTACCGTGGAGAACGTCGGCGACGAGAACGACGCCGTCCTCAACTTCGGCATACCGCAGGGGCGGACGGGGACCGCCGCGACGGTCGAGGTCGGGTCGGTCGAGATGGTCGCCTCCGACTCGCCTGCGGAAGTCCGCAACTCCGGCACGGCCTCGGCGGCCGTCCTCGACTTCAAGATACCGAGGGGACCGACCGGCGCGACAGGCCATGAGGCGTACCTCTATGTCGCATACGCGGAGAATACTGACGGGCGCGGCTTCTCGCTCGAGCCCGCCGCCTCGCGCAAGTACCGCGCCGAGATACAGTCGGACACGCCCATCGAGAACCCGACCCTGTCCGACTTCGCTGGCGCGAGGTGGATGAAGTACGTCGGGGACGACGAGACCGTATACGGTGACGTTCTCGTCGCGGACGCGGACACATCGGTCGCGCAGGTGACGCGGATCGTGTTCGAGAACGCCAAGATCCGCCGGGGGATCGCCGGGGAGGTCATCGTAAATTTTAAGGAGGCCGGGGTCACGGACGAGGAGTTCGACCGCTATGCGGTGGTGAACGGGCGTACCCGCCTTTCGTCATGGACGAACGGCGGCGGGGGCCAGTCCGCGACGCCCGGCCTCGTCGTCGAAAACCATACGGAAATTCCCGCGCTCGCGGCAATAAACAACTACGCGGCCTTCATCGGCTGAAAGGACATCCATGCGATACTCCAACGTCGAATTCAG
>CACXPT010000214.1 GCA_902769585.1 uncultured bacterium | reverse complement strand
GAAAACGCCCCGCACGCGCAAAAAACACCTCAATGCTTCAAAATCCCGGGGTACGGCGAAACGAAGTGAAGCCGTAAGCCGGGATTTTTGGAATGTCTGCAACAAGCCGCGAGCGGCTTGACGGACGGGGTGGCGTTTTGTATCCTAGTGGAAACCACGAAGGAAAGGCAACTCGATGAAAAGAATAGTTTTTGCTCTGCTGGCCGCGAGCGCGCTATGCGTCCCTGCGGCGGAAGTGAAGGTCGACTTCGGCAAGGCCGTCGGACCAGTGAAGAGGGTCAACGGCGTTGGGCAGCCGCCACTAGTCGGCAAGCTGGCGGACTACCCGATGTTCCACTACCTCAAGGATGCCGGCATCCCCTACTCGCGCCTCCACGACGTCGGCGGCTGGCTCGGCGGCGGACTGTTCGTGGACATTCCCGTCCTCTTCCCCAACTTCGACGCCGACGAGAACGACCCGAAGAGCTACCGCTTCGCCTACACTGACTCGCTCCTGAAGGCGCTCGACAAGAACGGCGTCGAGCCCTTCTTCCGCCTGGGCGTGACGATAGAGAACTTCGTCTCGCGCGGCTACCCGCCGATGAACATCCTGCCGCCTAAGGACTTCGCCAAGTGGGGCCGCATCTGCGAGCACGTGATCCGCCACTACACAGAGGGCTGGGCGGACGGCTTCAAGATGAAGATCACATACTGGGAAATCTGGAACGAGCCGGAGAACCATCCCGACGACAACCGCAACCCGATGTTCCGCGGTCCCTTCACCGAGTACATGCGCCTCTACGGCACGGTAGCGCCGTACCTGAAGTCCAAGTTCCCGCACCTCAAGATCGGTGCCTACGGACACTGCGGCTTCTACGCCGGCGTCGGCTCCGACAACGTCCCCGCCGCCAACTCCTCGCCGCGCACGAAGTACTTCGTGGAATGCTCCCACAAGTTCCTCGCCGCCGCGCGCGACAACAAGTGGCCGCTCGACTTCTTCTCCTATCACTCCTATTCCGCGCCGACCGAGGCCCTGCGCCAAGTGCGCTTCGCGGACGAGCACCTCAACCAGTACGGCTTCACAGCCGACAAGTGCGAGCGAATCTTCAACGAGTGGCTGCCGTACGTGAAGCACGAGAACCTCG
Organism: uncultured bacterium; assembly: GCA_902769585.1. Taxonomy (GTDB): domain Bacteria; phylum Verrucomicrobiota; class Kiritimatiellia; order RFP12; family UBA1067; genus RUG572. The sequence goes on along the minus strand of CACXPT010000214.1, from coordinate 5,797 downwards.
GCTCCGCCCTCCAGGCCGCCGGCGTGGCAGCCGAGCTGATCGGCCTGCAGAACGGACCTTGCGACGTGGCGTGCATCTACGACGCGCGTTGCGGAGTGGGCAACTACTCGCCACTCTTCAACCCGCTCACCTACAAGCCGCACAAGGCATACTACGCATTCACTGCGTTCAAGGAGCTGCGCGACCGCGGCACCGCCGTGGCCGTGCAGACGGCAGGCGACAAGAATCTGTGGGTGGCGGCGGCAAAGGGCAAGAAGGACGCCGCCGTGATGATGGCGAACGATTCCGACAAGGCGATTCCGCTCGCGTGCGACTTCCAGGGGCACTCCGTCGCCTCCTGCCGCATCACCGACAACGACCGTACCGACGCCGTCATCCCCTTCCCGTCAGAACTCCCCCCGCGTTCGTTCATCGTGGCTATCCTTCACCTTTCACCCTTCACCTTTCACCCTTCACCTTTCACCCTTCACCTTTCACCCTTCACCTTTCACCCTTCACCTTTCACCCTTCACCTTTCACCTTTATGACTACATTGATAACTGGAGCCAGTTCCGGGATCGGCGAGGCGATCGCCCTTGCCTGCGCGGCGCGAGGAGACCACCTCTTCATCTGCGGGCGCAACGCGGAACGGCTCTCCGCCGTCGCCGACGCCTGCCGCAAGCTCGGCGCGACAGTCCAGGAGCAGGTGCTTGACGTCACGGACGAGGACGCCACGCGCCGCTGGCTCCAGGAGTGCGACGCCGCCGCCCCGCTAGACCGCGTGTTCTCCAACGCCGGAGTCTCCACCGGCGTGGAGAACGAGGCAAACTCCCGCCGCACCTTCGCCATCAACGTGGGAGGATGCGTCAACACGGTCCTGCCGACCATCGAGCTGTTCCGCAAGCGCAAGCCGACGGACGGCGGCCCAATCCCTGGGCACCCGCAGATCGTCATCACGGCTTCGATCGCCGGCTACGGACCGCTGAAGGCGTGCCCGGCCTACTCCGCCACGAAGAGCTGCGTCAAGACGTGGGGTCTGTCCCTTCGCGGGATGCTCGCTCCGGAGGGCATCCGCGTGTCGGTCGTGTGCCCGGGGTTCGTACGGTCGCGCCTCACGGACGGCAACACGTGCCCGATGCCGTTCTTCATGGAGGCGGACAAGGCCGCGAAGATCATCCTGCGGCGCGCCGACAAGAACATAGGCGTCATCGCCTTCCCTTGGCCGATGCGCCTGGCCACATGGTGGCTATCCACGCTCCCCTACCGACTCAACGAACTGATCAACCTCCTTCTTCCGAAGAAGGTGATCTAGCCCGTCAGAAGTCGACGTCTTCCGGCATGTGCTGGGCGCTGCAGCCGGCATCCACCACCAGACGCTCTCCGCCGATGTTGCGGGCGGCGTCGGAGGCGAGAAACGCCACGGCGTCGGCGATGTCGCCGCCGGTCGCCTCGTGGCGAAGCGGACAGTTGAGGCGGCGGCGCGCCTTGATCTTCTCGTCGAGCACGTCCCACCGCTCCGTGTAGATGTAGCCGGGAGCGACCTCGTTCACGCGGATGCCAAGCGGACCGAGATCGAGCGCGAGCGAGCGCACGAGCGCGTCGATTCCGCCCTTCGACGTCACGTAGGCGGTGCGGTTGCGGATCGCGCGCATGGACGTGTTCGAGCCGAGGAACACCACCACGCCCTTCTGACGCGTGGCGGGATTCGGATCCTGCTTCATGAAGAAGCGATTGCAAGCCGCCTGCGTCACTTGGAAGCCGCCGAGCAGGTTGACCTTGAAGACGTCGAGCATCTGCGCGGTCGTCATCTCTAGCGGGCCGCCATGCCCGAGGCCCTGGTTGGCGGCGTTGTTCACGAGGATGTCGAGCCGCCCGGCCTTCTCCTCGATCACGTCGAAGAGGTGTTTCACCTGCGCGGCGTCCGAGACGTCGCACGGCACGGCCGTGAAATCGCCAATGTTGCGCGAGCGCAGGATCTGCTCGCCCTTCGCCGTGGACGCAGGCGTCGATCCGCACATGAACACCTGCGCGCCCTCGCGCACGAACAGGTCGACAATTTCGATGCCGGTGTTCCGGTTGCCGCCGGTCACGAGCACAACTTTTCCTTCGAAACGTTTCATTTCATTATTCCTTTCTAAAACTTGCAGACAATGCCGACAGTGCCAACCGTCAGGTCGCGGCGGGAGTTGTGGGTCTTCTTCGCCTTCACGCGGTCGCGCGCGTCGGAGTCGACAAGGCCGAACTGCTGCACGCTCGCGTAGACGGACGCCCACGATGAGATCTTCCAAGAGAGGGTGAACATCGCGTTGAGCGCCTGCACGCCGCTGTGGTACTTCGACCATGCAGGATCCTTCGCCCCGTAGCGCTGCTGGTAGTGCTTCTCGTTGCCGCCCTCGCCGTAGAAGTTAGGCGTGAACGTGAGCGTGTCCGTGAGCCTGAAGGCATGCTGCACGCCAACACGGACGTACAGCCAGTCGCGCGGATGCACTGCGCGGCGCACGAGGTAGTACGGCGTGATCCACGGGTTCTCCAGGCGCTGCGCGCACCGCCACTCCTGGACACTGTGGTCGAGGCCGTGCCTGTATCCTGGCAGGTTCACCCAGGTGCGCATCACGTCGCTCGCGAGCCGCCAGTCGTCCGAGATCTGCCAGTCGTAACCGTAGCGGATGGTGAGGTCGCGCTCCTGGAAGAACATGTTCTTGTGCATCGTGTCCATCTTGTGCGTGAGCGACGAGATGGTCCAGAAGTCGAAGCCTATGCGCCCGATCGGAGCCAGCGGCTTGAGCGGGATGTCGGCGCTCAGCAGCTGCGACGACATGGGCCGCGCCTCCAGCACCTTTCCGCGCGAGAGGTAGGCGCTGCGCAGGTCGGCGCCTGCGGTGATCGACATGAAGTCGAGTCCGCAAGCCTTTCTAAAATCCTTGATGTCCGGAATGTTGTTAAAGAAATTAATGTCGTTAAAGACATTAAAGTCGCTAAGATCGTTAAAGACACCAAAGACCTTGAAGTCCGTAGTCTCCTTCGGACTGGAAGAGGTCACCTCGGACTCATCGGCCTGCGCGCCAAGGGCGAGCAGGCCGACAAGGGCCACGCTGGCGAGTCGCCGCATCAGGATATCCCCAGGAAACCCTTTCTCGGCTTGAAGGCGTGCTTGCCCACAACCTGCCCCGTGAGTATGTTCTTCACGGTAAGCTTCAGTTCGCCGCCCGTCGTCTCGCCCTTGATGACCGTGGGAAAGTTCCAGGGGTTCTTGCCGGGACCGCCGCCCACAACCTGTGCCCATGGCCGCGAGGCCGTGGCGGGGTCGTAGCGGTAGTGGTGCTTGTGCGCGGCAACCACCACCTGGACGCCGGCCTCTGCGAAGAGCGGCCCCCACAGGTCGGCGCACTCCTTCTGCCAGTCTGCCCAGTTCTCGAAGCGGTCGCCGGGATTGGCGTCCGGATCGCTGTCGAAGAGCGGGATGTGGCAGAACACGACGATGTACGGCGCGTTCGCGATCTCCGGGCGCGCGAGCGCGTCCTTGAGCCATACGGCCTGCGCGGCGCGGTAGGGCGAGAAGTTCGCAAAGCCCATCCACTTCGGATGCCAGTCGGGCTTGTCCTCGCCCGTGTCGAGACCGATCATGGCCACGTCGCCTAGGCGAAACGCGAAGTTGCGCTTCAGGTCCCAGTCGCGCGAGCTGCGCTCGGAGGGGAGACGCGCCATCATCACCTCGTCGAGGCGGCGTATCCACTTGCCGCGGAAGTCGTGGTTACCGTTAGTGAAGAGAAGCGGAATGTCGGCCGCGTAGTCCTTGCGCGCGATCGGCGGCGCGAGGAACGTCTCCACGGCGCGCGCCTTTTCCTCCGTCGTGTTCGTTGCGTCGCCGTTCCACACCGTCAGCGCCGGGCCGAACGCGAGGATGTCCTCGACGATGGGCCCGAACTGCTTCCAGTTCTCGTGCGTGTCGTTCATCACGCAGAAGCGCGCTGGGACGCTCTCGCCGGGAGTGACGAAGGAGTGGACGTTGCCCACCTCGGGCTCGCCAAGCTGGATCGTGTAGGCGCTCTTGTATACGGCGATCGGCATGGTGATGGTGCGGTACCAGTAGCGCGTCCCCGGCTTCAGGCCGACGAGGCGCACCTGGAGCGCCTGGTCGTCGAACGACGTCATGCCGAAACCGCCGCACCGCACGGTCTTCGCGTTCTGGAGCTGAGGGTTGTCGGAGAACTCGACGGCGCCGTTGGCCAGGCCGTCCACGGCCCAGGCGACGCCCATCGAGTCGGGCGCAGGACACTGGAGCACAGGCTCGGCCTTGACGCGCCGCACGCCCCTGACGACGGGCGGCGGCGTGTACGTCTCCTCGCCCTTGGCGCGCGCAGCCGCGGCGGTGCGGGCAAGGGCGCCGGCGGCAAACAGCGTGCCGCCGGCGAGGAACGAACGTCTGTTCAATTCCATCTCAAGTCCCTGATCAGACCTGCACGTCCCAACCGTTACGGTAGAAGTCGCGCTTGAGCTGGATGCCCTTCCCTGTGCCGTTCGCGAAGTCGTTCGCCACCGGATCCCAGTCGAAGCCCGTGTCGTACACGTAGCTCATGTTGCAGAGCTGGCAGAGAATGGCGCTGCGGCCGCCGGTCTCGGCGGGCGACTGCGTGGGCTTGCGGCTGAAGTAGCACTCCACGAAGTTGCGCACCTGGCTACGATCTGTGGACTTGTAGACCTGCACCTTTGCCGTGTCGAGCTTGAAGTAGCCGTTCAGCTTCTTCAGCGCGGCGTCGAGGCGGTTGTCCTTCTTCATGGTCGTAGCAGTCCCAGGATCCTCACCAACGGACGCCGCAACGATCTTGTCCCTCATGAACGAAGCATTCTCGATCTGTTTGCGGATTTCGAGCGTCGGCTTCACCAGACCCGTGCCCTGCCATACGGCAATCTTGTTGCGGTTGACGGCCACGATACCGTTAGTACCGTAGAACACCGTGCCCCATCCGCCGGTGCCGGTAATGACACCGAACGGCCCGTGGTAGAGCTCCACGTCGCCGGTCGGGGTATGGAAGAGCATCTTCATGCCGAACTGGCGGCGGCCGCCATGGAAGAGGTCGGTCGAGTACGGCTCGTCGGAGCGGATGATCTTGTACGGGCCGCTCTTGTCCATGTCGAGGCCCCACTGCGCGATGTCGAGGTGATGCGCGCCCCAGTCGCCGTTGTAGCCAGTGCCGATGTCGTCGTCGAAGCGCCAGAACATCGGGTAGAACTTGTTCACGCCGCGCGGCGCGAGCTGGTCGGAGTACGGACGCCACTTGCAGGGGCCAAGCCACATGTCCCAGTCCACGTTCGGATTGGGTGCACCTTCCGTCGCCGCGTTCTTGGGCTCGTCGAAGAAGCGGATCGGGTGGGACGGGCCGCCGAGCTTCTGGCCGCCGCGCCCGTAGTTCGCGTCCACGTACTTCACGTCGCCGATGAGACCGTTGCGCACGATCATCACCGCCGTGCGGAACTCAGGCCAGCAGCGCTGCATCGAGCCGGTCTGGAACACGCGGCCGTATTTCGCCTGCGCGGCAATCACCTTGCGAGCCTCGTCCACGCAGAACGTGAGGGGCTTTTCGCAGTAGACATCCTTGCCGCGCTTCATGGCCTCGACGGCCATGTAGGCGTGCCAGTGGTCGGGCGTGGCGATGCTCACCATGTCGATCGTGGGATCGGCGAGGATCTCGCGGAAGTCGGTCACGACGCGGCACTTCGGCACGCCCGTGATCTTCCGCTTGGCGTACGCCTCGTCCACCATCTTCGCGCCGGCCTCGCGGCGCTCCTTGTCGCAGTCGCACACGGCCACGACCTGGAC
>CACXPT010000213.1 GCA_902769585.1 uncultured bacterium | reverse complement strand
AATACGCCTCCGCGCCGAGGAGCGAGTAGAACTCGCCCATGCGCGTCTGCGCGAGCAGGAGCTGCTTCGACATGTCGATGTTGTTGCCGCCGGACGCGACGAGCAGCGACTCCGCGCGGTTGAAGATGGTCTGGTAGAGTTCCAGCAGCCCCACCTCGGTGAGGTTGTCGTTGTTGAGCGCGACGTCGCCCTGATAGGGCTTGCCGATCTGCTCGAGCATCGTGAAGGCGATGTCGCTCGGGTTGTTGTAGAAGTCCTCCACCTCCAGAACTGCTCGTCGCTCGTCCACTCCGGATGCGCCGCCGCGAGGAGGTTCCACGTCTGCGATCCCTTGACCGGGCGGTAGCGGAGCGTGTAGTAGGTGTTGACGTAGTCCTGCATGTTCGCCCCGTTCTGGCCGAGCTGCACCGAGACGAGGCCGGCGTCCAGGGCCTTGTCCTTCCAGTAGGAGGTCCCCTTCTCCGGCACCGCGCCGTCCGCGTCGGGCGTCGTATAGCACCACTGGAACTCGTATTTGCCCGCCGTGGAGCCGAGCGGCGTGCGGTAGAGGAGCGTCAGCTTCTCCGAAAGCTTGTTGAGCGAGTCGCTCAGGACCGCGATGCCGTCCGCGTAGAGTTCGGGGACGACCTTGACGACGTGCATCCGCACGGGCAGCCCTTCCGGCACCTGCGTCGGGTCGGGGTTGTCGTTCTCGATGAGCGTGACGTAGCCGATCCCCGTGCCGTCCGCGATGAGCGCGTAGTGGTCGCGGGCCAGGTAGGTGTTGGCGGCGGGGCTCTCCTCGGTCTTCCAGTCGAAGCGGCCCTTGACGAAGGCGACCGCCACGGACGTTTCGTTGGACGCGACGTCGTCCCACTTCAGGCCGAGGTATTTGTCGAGCCCCAGTTCCTCGTAGCGGCTCTTGGCGTATTCGAGGCGCGCGTCCTTCACTTTCACGACCCTGCAGTCGTCCTCGTCCCATGTCGCGAAGGCGGCGCCGGGGATGTCGGCCTCCTTGCCGGCGAGGACCGTGAGGAGCGTGCCGAGATTGCTGAACTCGAATTCGCTCACGGTGAAACGGTTCGTCACAAGCACGGAATCGTCGTTCGCGATCTTGTTCAGCCAGTTGGTGTAGGTCGCCCCGCTCGGGAAGGCGAGCGTCATCTCCTTCTGGCCGTCGGACGGGATCGCGATCCCGAAGTTCGTCCGGGGGGACGGCTCCACTTCCGTCACGGCGAGCGAGTCGGCGGCGGCGTTCCAGGCGGCGACCTCCACCGCCTTCTGCACCGGGTCGAGGACGCACAGCGCCTTGATCGCCGCGCGCTCGGCGTCCGTGAGCACGTTGAGTTCGAGGTAGGAGCCGCCGGACTCCTTTTCGACGAGCTGGCCGACGAGGTTCATCGTCGCATGGAGGCCGGGGTTCAGGATGCCGCCGTCCTCGACCGTCACGTAGAACCTGTCGGAGATGGAGGGCGGCAGGCCCGTGAAGTAGTACTTGCCCTTGCGCAGGAAGGTCGTCCCGGACGCGCCGAGGACGAAGCCGTATTCGTCGGGGAAGCTCGACTTGACGGAAAGCGTGTTCGTCGAGGTCTGCACGACGGTCGGGTCGATGAGCTTCACCACGGGCGCGCCGTCAGAAGCCCCGACCGCGACGTCGGCCGGCGAGGGATTCGGGTAGCAGACGGCCATCGACGCGGCGTTCCACATTTCGGGAAGCCCCTGCGTCGCCTTGGTGAGCACCTGGCCGATCTTGAGCGTGGGCACGTTCGTGGGCCAGTTCACCGTCCAGTACCAGTTGGCGGCGGCGGTGATGTTGGTGACGTCGCCCAGGCTCGGGTTGGCGACGTTCCGGCAGGCGAGCCACGCGAGCGGGGTTCCGACGGCGGGCTGCTCGGCGAGCGACGGGAAGTAGAAGCCGCTCTGCATCGGGTAGCCGTACTTGGCGGCGGTGACGCCGTCGCGCCGCGCCCAGAGGCCGTTCTTGCGGTCGCGGTAGGCGACGGCGTTGTCGTCGAAGCCGAAGGCGGAGGTCGTCGCGTCGATGGACGTCTGGCTGCCGGCCAGGCGGCCGATCGGCGCCGGCGGCAGCAGCTGATTGCCGACGAGCGCGGCGCTGGCCATTTCCGGATAGAAGATCGAGGTCCGCGTGACGGTGAACGCCTGCATGCGGCCCTTGCCGTTCTCGGCATACATCACCATCACCAGAGGCTCCCTGGAGGTGGCGTCCCTGTTGAGGTCGTCGCGGATCGCCCAGACGACGTAGCCGTCGCTGCCGGCGTCCACGAAGGCGTGCTCCTCGTTCGGGTTGTAGCCGACCTTGCTCCAGTCGTTCTCGTAGTAGATTTCGGGGGACACGCCGTTCTCCGCCCTGAGCTTCAGCTCGAACGGCCTGGGAGCGCCCGCGCCGGCGATGGCGCAGTTGTGGCACGTCAGCACGTTGCCGGCGTCGTCCGTCGCGGTGCGGACCGTCCCGTCGCCGCCGAGCGTCGAAAGGTCGTCGGCGGTGAAGCTGAAGTCGTAGAGGGCGTAGTCGTCGCCGTAGCGGATCGCGAGATTGTCGAGCGCCACGAAGGTCGCGGAGTCGCCCGCGGCGGCGTCGGACGCGCCGTAGGTCACCGTCACGCCCCGCCCCATGACGGAGCCGGAAACCGGGACCTCGATACCCGTCCACTCGCCGGGCTTGATCGGATGGGCGCCCGCCGACACGCCGTTCGTCGCAAGCGCCACCTGGAAGCCGTCCGAGCCGTCGGACTCGAGCATCGCCTCGACCACGACGTCGCTCGCCGCGCGGGGATTGCCGAAACTCCACCGGGCGAGATGGCCGGCCGTCGCGTCGCCGTCCGGCGACACGTAGCACGCGAATCCGAGGATCGCCGACGGCGCGTCGGCCGCGAGCAGCCGGCCGCCGAGATCGACGGACGCCGTCGAGTTCGTCTCGACGAGCAGGAGCGCGCGCCCGCCGCAGGCGGTCATCGCCGGATCGGCCGAGCCGAGCTGGGACGCGAGCGTGATTTCTGGCAGGAGCCCGGGCACCTTCGTCGCATCCCACGTCACCCGGTAGTTCTGCACGAGCGCCGGATAGCTGACCGGAACGGGCATCCGCTCCGTCTGGAAGTTCGCGCGCCACCACACCTGGATCTTCGCGTTGTCCACCCCGTTGACGCCGTAGATCGCCGACTGGAGCGACGCGAAGGGATCGGATTCGGCATCATCCGCCACATCCGCCTGCATGTCCCCGATCGACGGCACGCCGTCGGGCAGGACGCGCGTGCCGCCGGGACGGTGGTAGAGGCGCGGGTTCCAGTTGCGCCCCAGGGACTCCGGCTCGTAGATGAAGCCGGGGAGATTGTCGTCCACGCGCTCGGACATCGCGCGCGCCTTCGGACCCGCTTCGAGGCCGATGCGCGGCGTCAATTCAACGCCGACGGGCCACTCGAAGACGGTCGAAGTCGCAACCGACGCGTCGCGGTAGCCCGTCAGCTCGATCGGGAGATACGACGGGCAGCCGTTCCCGTCCTGGTTCGAGAGCCGGACGAGGATCTTGCCGCCATGCCTGCCCTTGAGGGCAAGTTCCCGCGTGTAGGCGTCGTAGGCGGCCGAGACGTCCGCCGGCAGCCGGAAGCCGGTCGTCGCCACGTAGTTCGTCGGCAGGGTGACGGGGCAGCCCGCCGCCGAGCCTGTCGGCGCCACGACGACGCGAAGCGGTTCCTCCGGCCAGCTGATGAGATACCAGTCGTGCTCGAAGGTCCACTTCGTCTTCATCGGGTCTTCCGTCTGCCAGAAGACGTCGGCCTTCCACGGCATGGCCATGCCGGATGCGCTCGTCGAGACGTCCGTCGGCGCGATGGCGAACACCTTGTCGTGGTCCGGATCGGTCAGCTCCTCGCCCTTGGCGGCGGAATACTTCTCCAGATACGGCGAATAGGGGTCGTTGTCCTCGCGCGCGGCGCCGGCGGCGACGACCGAGTAGAGCCGCTCCGTGCCGAAGCCGCCCCCGGCGGGCTTCAGGCACTCGCCGACCTCGGCGTTCAGCGTCGTCACGTTCGGCGGGCAGATCTCCACGACGATGTGCGCGACCATGTGGTCCTTCGTCTCGGTGTCGTAGTAGGCCAGCACGAACTGCCCCTGCGGGCAGTCGATCGCGCCCGTCTCCTCGTTCGTGCGGTAGCGGACGGTGAGCATCTTCGTCGTGGCCGGATTGTAGTCGATACCGTAGACGACGTTGGAGACGCCGGGCGCGGTCTCGGCGTATTCGCTCTTCAGGAGGTTCGGGTCGCCGAAGAACTTCACGAACTTGCCCGTGAGGTCGATGAACGCGGCGGAGTTGGCCTCGTCCACGCGCGTCGCGAAGATGCGGTAGGGACGCGCCGACGACGAGCTGCCGACATCGTAGGTCTGCGTGACGGTGGCTCCGCCCGTGCGGACCCAGGTCACTTCCGTGGCGCCGCTCGCGGTGAAGATCACGCGCTCGTAGCCGTTCGCCGCGCCATTGTCGAAGACGATGCGCCCGTCGGCGACGGCCGCGGCGTTCGCGGCGGCGGTCGCCGCCCAGTCGATCTCGTCCGGATCGAACGGGATGTCGGTGCAGAAGTCGCCGAGCTTGGCGTCCGGCGGCTGCTCGGAGAGCGTCCGTCCGACCGTCCACGCCGCCAGTTCCCACTTCATCGTGGCGTCCTTGGACGAAACGACCGACACCTGCTCGCCGGGCGCCGTCGGCGCTTTGACGGTCGAGATCGGATACGCCACCGTCGGCTGCGTGTAGCCGGCGCTGCCGCCGTCCGGGTGGACGTAGACGGGCAGCTCCACCTCGCCGAGCGTGAGATCCGTGTCCGCCGGCCCGTCGGCAAACGCCGCAAAGGCGCTCAGCAAAAGCGAAATCGTCACTCTTCTCTTCATAGCTCTGTTCCTTTAAATCCTGTCTGAATATTTTGCGTTTCTGTACGTTCTTCGTGGCTCAAAAACTCAACCTTCACGTCAATTGCCTTCCTTGCCGATGAACGGATAGAACGTCACCTTGAGCCCGCCGTCGTCCGACGTGGGCGCGCGAACCTTTTCATCCTTGCGGCAGTACTGCACCACCGCCGGACAGCGCAGGGCCCGCGTACCCGACGCCTGGCTCGAGATGAGCGCGACGCCGTCCGACGGCGCGGTGGCCAGCACCTGCCCGCGCAGGGCCGACGACACGGTGGCCAGCACCGTCGGCTTCGCCCGCGAAAACGCCTTGACGCCGTTTCCGCGCAGGAGCCGCGTCCGTTCCTCCGGGCCGACCACGAGCGGCGAAACCTCCACCTTGCCGGCGCCGGGCGCGGTCACCCGCCCGGCGACTTCGAGCTGCGACACCGTCGCGTCGGCCGACACCAGGGCGTTTTCGGTGGCCAGGCTGCCGACGCGGACGTCGAGCGCCGCCCCTTCCGCCGTGAGCGCCCGGTTGACGGCGGCGACCGGCCGAAGCGCGCGCCGCGGCTTGAGCTCGGTCGCAAGGCTGGCCGACGTCCCGATCGCGAGGCCCACGTGCGTCACGCGCCCCGTCGCGATCAGCGCGGCGAGCGTCTCGTCGCCGAACGCGTGCACGAAGCTGCCGTCGGCGTTCACGGTCACCTCCTGGTCGTCGATCTTCCAAAGCGGCGTCGTCGCCTCCGCCCCGTCGTAGACGCGGAAATGCATCTTCTTCACGTATTTCTCGTCGCTTGCGGCCGGACCGCCGGCGAGCAGGTTCAGCTGCCCGCGGTAGACGAGCTTCGCAAGGCTGCCTTCGGGC
>CACXPT010000212.1 GCA_902769585.1 uncultured bacterium | reverse complement strand
GATGCAGTTGTAGGCGAGATCGGTGAGCTTCCAGTTCTTGACGCGGTCCATGCCGTAGTAGCGGCCCATGAACGTGCCGATCGTGCAGTTGCCGACCGCAGCCATCTCCTGCTTCAGGCGGGCGACATACTCCAGCGTGGAGCGCGGCGGCGTGTCGCGGCCGTCGAGGAACGGATGGACCACGATCATGCCGGCGGGATTCTCCTGGCGCGCGCGCTTCATGAGCTTGTAGAGATGCTCCTGGTGCGCGTGCACGCCCTCGTCCTGCAGCAGTCCGAAGAAGTGCAGCAGACTGCCGTTCTTCTTCCAGTTCGCCATCAGGTTCTTCCACTTCGGGCTCTCGAAGAGCTCGCCGCTGGAAAGTCCGTCGTCGATGCGCTTCAGCTCCTGCACGACGATACGGCCCGCGCCCATGTTCAGGTGGCCCACCTCGCTCGAACCCTGGTAGCCGTCGGGCAGGCCTACTGCCTCGCCGCAGCAGTCAAGCAGGCAATGCGGATAGCGCGCGCGGATCTGGTCTATGACGGGCGTCTTCGCCGTCGCCACGGAATTGCCGTCGTGGCGTGCGTTCACGCCCCAACCGTCGCGGATGATCAATGCAACTGGTCTCATTTTGTTCTGTACTCCTTCAATACCTTGTGCGCGAAAATCGCGTGTCGGTAATGATACCATGTCCGCCGCCCGGCGGCAAGCATTCATGGCATCAAAGCGCAAAACGGCGCAAAAGTGCCGTCTGTTACTGCTGGGCTTCGTCGGCGGGCGCAGATTGCGGCGCTTGCGGAAGAGTATCCAGAATGGCCAGCACGTGGTCGCCCTTCTCTAGCGAATGGTCGAGCACGAACCGCAGCTGCGGCGTGAACTTCAGGCGAGCCTCACGGTTGACGATGCGCTCGAACTCGTGCGCGTGGCGGATGATGTGCCCGAGCACGCGCCTCTGCTCCGGCTCCTCGCCGAACACCGAGATGCGCACCGTCGCGTTGCGCAGGTCCTTGCCGCAAGAGACGCCCGTCACCGTGACGAGGCCGGCCGACACCTCGTCGCCCAGGAGAACGCGAAACATCGCATCCCCGATCACCCGCTTCAGGAGCGAGTTGACCCTTTCAAGACGATTGACAGGCATTTACAGGCTCCTTGGCAGCTCCTCGAGGATGTAGCACTCGATGGTGTCGCCCTCGGCGAACTGCTCGAAGTTGAGGAAGCACACGCCGCACTCCTGCTGGCCCGTGACCTCCTTCACCTCGTCCTTGAAGTGGCGCAGCGTCTGGAGCTTGCCGTCCCACACCTTCTCGCCGCCGCGCAGGATGCGGTAGCGGGCCGTGGAGACGAGCTTGCCGTCGAGCATCTGCGAGCCGGCGATCTTGCCGACCTTGCCGATGTCGTACACGGCCTTGATCGTGGCGTGGCCGAGCACCTTCTCGGTGTACTCCGGCGGCAGCAGGTCGAGCATGCACTGCTTCACGTGGTCTATCAGCTCGTAGATGATGCGGAAGGAGTTGATGCGCACGCCGTCGTGGCGGGCCTGCTGCTGGACGCCAGAGTCGCAGCCGATGTCGAAGCCGACGATCACCGCCTTGCCGGCGGCCGCGCTCTTCACGTCGGTGAGCGAAACGTTGCCCGTGCCGGTGCCGATCACCTTCAGCGACACCTTGTCGCTCTTGATGCCGTTCAGCGCCTCGACGATGGCCTCCAGGGAGCCTTGCGTGTCGGACTTGACGACCACGCTCAGCTCGTGCTTGTCGCCCTCGCCCATCTTGGACATGAGCGCATCCAGCGACACGGCCTTCGTGGAGGAAAGCTCCTGCTCCTTGCGAGCCATGGCGGCCTCCTCGGCGAGCGTGCGCGCGCGCTTCTCGTTCAGCATCACGCGGAACTCCGCGCCCGCCTCCGGCACGCCGGAAAGGCCCGTGCACTTGACCGGCGTGGAAGGCCCAGCCTCCTTGATGCGGCGGCCGCGGTCGTCTATGAGCGAGCGCACCTTGCCGAAATGCTCGCCGATGAGCACCGCGTCGCCAACCTTCAGCGTGCCGCCCGTGACGAGCAGCGTGGCGGAAGGCCCGAAGCCCTGCTCGAGCTCGGCCTCGATCACGTAGCCGTTCGCGCGGCGGCTGGGATTCGCCGTAAGCTCCAGCACGTCCGCCTGCAGAAGCATCATCTCCAGCAGGTTGTCAACGCCCTGTCCGGTTGTGCCCGACACCTCGCAGCACACCACGTCGCCGCCCCACTCTTCAGGCGTGAGGCCGACCTTCTGCAGCTGCTGCTTCACGCGCTGCGTGTTGGACGTCGGCTTATCGCACTTGGTGATGGCCACCATGATCTGCACGCCAGCCTGGCGGGCGAACTTGATCGCCTCCTCGGTCTGCGGCATGATGCCGTCGTCGGCGGCGATGATGATGACGGCGATGTCCGTGAGCTGCGCGCCGCGCTGGCGCATCGCGTTGAACGCCGCGTGGCCGGGCGTGTCGAGGAACGTGATCATGCGCCCGTTGACGTCCACCTGGTACGCGGAGATGGCCTGCGTGATGCCACCGGCCTCGCCCGCCGCGACCTTCGTGTGGCGGATGTAGTCCATGAGCGTCGTCTTGCCGTGGTCGACATGGCCGAGGAACGTCACGACCGGCGGCCGCGGCTTCATCTGCTCCGGCTGGTCCTGCGGAATCTCGTCGTCCGCGTCTATCGCCTTGAGGACAGGCTTCTTGTTCGCGGCGTCGCGCGCGTGCTCGATGTTGACCTTGTAGCCGTACTTCTGCGCCACCTTGGTGGCCACTTCCGGCTCCACGCGCTGGTTGATGGACGCGAGAACCTTGAGCTGCATCAGGTCGGCGATGAGACGGTTCGGACGCACGCCGAGCTTCAGCGCCAGCTCCTTCACCACCACCGCGCCGCGTATGGAAATCTCGCGCGTCGATACGGAGAGGGAGATAGTGGGCTTCGCCGGCGGAACCGGCGCAGCTGGCGTCTTTGCGCCGGTGGTTATGACCGTCGCTTGGGCGCGCGGCTTGGAAAGACGCATCGACACCGAACTGAACCCGGCCCGCAGTCCGCCCACGCGGGTGGACGGCGGACGTGCCGGCGCAACAGGCTTCTTGGGCTCCGGTTTCGGAGGAGGTGGCGGCGGCGGTGGAGGTGGCTGGGGTTGCTTGGCCGCCGCCTGACGGGCCGCGGCCTGCTGCTGCTTCTGGGACGGATGCTGCTTTGCGGCGGCGGTCCGTTTGTCGCGGGCCTTGCTCTGCACGTACGCGTCCGCATCGTCATCGTCGTCGTCCACATCGTCGTCATCATGGCGACCGCGTGCGTCCTTCGTGACGGGCTCGTCCTCATCGTCCGCATGGGAATCGTCCTCGGACACCTGGATGGTCACCTTGGGCAACTCTGGCAGATTCACCTTGATCTCGATCGGCTTTTCCTTCTCTGGAGCCTTGGGCGGCGGTTCGACCGAACGCCCCTCGGCGGCGGCGATCGCGCGCTGACGCGCGGCCTCCAGCGCAGCGGCCTGTGCCTTGTCCTTCTCGGCCTGGATGGCGGCCGCACGCGCGACCTTCTCGGCGCGCCGCGCGGCAATGGCGTCGGTATCCGCCTTCACCACGTCCGGTCCGACCTGCAGATAGCGCTGGTTCAGCGCTTCGAGGTCTCCCTCGTCTATCTCCGAAAGCGGCGAATATACCTCCACCTCAGCCTCCTCGGCCATTCGCATGACCGAGGCGCTGGTGGCGCCGATCTTTCGGGCAAATTCGTAAACTCGCATCTTGTTACGCCTCCTCCGTCTCCTCGTCGGCGGACATGTCCGCCTCCTGCGCGAGGCCCGTGGCCTCCGCAACGGCCTGCGCCGCCGCGTAGAGCCCCTTCGCCGTCACCTCGTCGAAACCAGTCGCCGCGATGAACCCTTCCTCGTCGCTCTCGATGATTCCCTCCACCGACAGGAAGCCCGCGTCCGCCAGCTGCGTCGCCACGGCCGTCGATACCGAGAACGTGTCGGCCAGCGTCTTGATAGCCTCGGCCTTCTGGTCCTCGAAGCTCGCCAGCGCCATCGCCTTCGTGATCTCGACGTTCCAGCCGGTAAGCTTGGACGTGAGCCGAACGTTCTGTCCGCGCTTTCCGATCGCCAGCGAATACTGGTCGGGAGACACCGTGACATGGACGGAGTTCTTGCCCTCCGGATCCACCTCCACCGTCTCCAGCTTGGCCGGCGCGAGCGCCTGCGCCACGTACTGCTTGATGTCGTCCGACCAGCGCACGATGTCGATCTTCTCGCCGTTCAGCTCGCGCACGATGTTGCGCACGCGCGCGCCCTTCACGCCGACGCACGCCCCGACTGCGTCCACGTTCTCGTCGTGCGTCCTAACGGCCAGCTTCGACCTGTATCCGGGATCGCGCGCCACGCCCATGATCTCCACGACGCCTTCAGATATCTCGGACACCTCCAGGCGGAAGAGCGTGCGCACGAATTCGGCGGAAGCGCGGCTGAGCCGCACGGTGGGTCCGCCTGCCGAGTCCTGCTTCACCTCGCTGATGATCGCCTTGATGGAGTCGCCCACGCTGTAGTCCTCGGTGGGGATGCGCTCCTTGGCAGGCAGCAGCATCTCGGTCTTGCCGACAAGCACGTAGAGGTCGCGCCGGACGACGGACGACACGGTTCCGGACACGATCTCGCCGATGCGCCCGCGGAAAGCGGCGAACACGTTGTCGTGCTCGGCGTCGCGGATCTTCTGCATGATCATCTGGCGAGAGGTCTGCGCCGCGATGCGCCCAAGGCGGGACGCAGGCATCTCGACCTCGATGGTGTCGCCCTCGGCCGCGTCGGGCTTGAAGCGGCGAGCACGCGCCACGGAGATGAACCCCGTCCCGGAGTCCTCGTCCGAGACGACGAGAGTGTCGTAGACATGAAGCTGGAGTGTCTTGCGGTCAATGGTCACGCGCAAATCGTTTGTCACGCCGGGATTGTGACGCGCAGCCTGCTGAATCGCCCCCTCGATCGCACCAAGCACGAGCTCGCGGTCCACGCCGCGCTTCATTATTCATGGCCATAACCTTACTCCTTCATGTCAAAAAACAGAACAACCCTTCGGTGATTCGCTGAACCACCGCGAGGAAACGTGCAAATGATACAGTATCCGTGGCCGAAAGTCAATGCAACGGAGAAAAAAACATGAAATTTGCGTCTTGGCGGCGAGCCAATGGCTGGACAGGCACTTGGCCGCTTCGCGCTCCAGCGCCTTGGTCAAGACTCCCAAGACACCCAGGACACCCAGGACTGCGCCTACTTGGAGAGCAAGCCAGCAAGCCTTTCACTGGCGCGCAAGCCTGCAGACGTTTCACTGGCGCGCAAGCCAGCCCTGCCACCGTCCTGGGGGTCTTGGGTGTCCTGTGTGTCTTGGCCCGCCCGCCAGGAAATGAAATCCCATGCGGGCGGCCCGCTAACTTCCAGCGGCACTCCCTCTCCAGCCGCGTGGCGTGTTTATGGAACGCGCGCGAGCATGGGTGTTTTCAGGCTTGTGACCAAAACCAAACTTTGATAGAATTCTGAAACTTCACACAAGAAAGGTCTTTATGAAACAGAAGCTCGGCTTGAAGTTTTCCGCCAAACTCCTCGCTTTAGGGGTGGTTTCCCTGATGGTTGTCGGCGTAGTGTTCGCCACGCCTGTGCTGGACAACGGCGTCCTGACGTACACCGTCGCGGCGGACGCAACCGAGACGGAGGCGAACACGTTCGCCTCGTACGGCACGGTGACGAGCGTCGTGAAGGAAGGCGCCGGCACGCTCAAGCTGACCGTCTCCAACAGCTCGTACGGCGGCACGGTCGACATCAAGGCCGGCATCGTCGACTGCGCGCACGGCCATGCGCTCGGCAGCGCGAGCGGAACCGTGTACGTGCGCGACGGCGCGCAGCTGAAGCCCACGTTTTCGTCGGCCCAGGGGGACTCCTACATCTCGCCGCCCGTGCACATCATCGGCGAGGGGCCTGACGGCAACGGCGCGATCCGCGCGGCGAACAGCGGCATGGGCGACAACATGTTTTCCAAGGGCGTCATCCTGGACGGCCCGGCCACGGTGGGCGGCTCCACACGCATCGGATTCTACTTGTACATGAACGGCTACACGCTGACGGACAAGGTTTCGGCGGAACACCTCGTCCGCGGCGTCAGCTCCACGGCGCCCGGCAACATCGTCTATTCGGGCGGATTCCGTTTTGTCGTGTCGGGAACCTTCAACGGTTCTTCGGCGAACACGCTCACGATCGCCAAGGCGGGCGGAACCGTCTGCTTCTGGAACGCGACGGCAAACACGCCCTGGACGCTGCTGGTGAACGAAAACGGCTCCATCGCCTCGGGATACGGCACCGACAAGAGCCGGAACAGATGGCACGGCCCCGTGGTGATCGCCGACGGAAAGACGCTCTCGCTCACGCACTACAGCTCGCCCGCCGCAGGCGTTGCCGTCGGCGTGAGCGGACCGATCTCGGGCAATGGCAATCTGGTGGTCACGGCAAGCAGCTATTCGGGGCTCAAGGCGTATCTTTCAGGCGTCAACACCTACACGGGCGGCACCACGGTCAAGAACAACGGCACCTTGTATGCGGAAAAGGACAAGTCGATCCCCGAGACGGGAGCGATCACGCTTTCAGGCGGGTACATGAATTTCGTCGCGGATGCCAACGGATGGAACATGGCGGAACTCGCGAAGCGGCTCGCCAACGTGACGGGCACGAGCGGAAACGCCGTCATCTACACGTCTTCCGGACAGTCGGCCACGGACGACGTGGGCTTTACGGTGACTTCCGGGGAAGGCAGCCTGATCGGACATGGCGGCGACGGTTCGCTCGTCACGACGGGCTCGATCGCGGGCAAGCCGAAGCTGTACAACGCCAGCGGCACGTGGACGGTGCGGTCGCCCACGCTCGACATCCACGGCTTCAACGTGACGGCGGGCACGCTCGCGCTCGACGGCGCCGGGTATGCCTGGACGTCGAACTACGCCTCCTACGTGGGCGGCGACGCGACGAAGATCGGCACGCTCGTCGTCAAGGACTCGGTCGTGGACGGCAAGCTGTCGCTCTCCGGCAGCAGTCCCGGAGCCTACACGCACCTCGGCCACTCGGTGGCGGGCGCGCGCGGCCTCTTGAAGGTGGAGGACGGCGGCGCGTTCACGAACAAGCTCTTCATTGGGCATAACGCAAAGATGTGCGGCGCGGTCTACCAGACGGGCGGCAACGTGCTCATGAGCTGCAACGCCACGGCCGACGGCATGTGGGGATCGGGCGGATACGGGTTCTACGATGCCGCCGGCGGCGAGTTGGGGATCGGGCACTGCCTCAACATCGGCGGCAACGGCACGTCCGGCACCGGCATCCTGCGCGTCTCGGGCGGCTCGGCGATCGCCCGTGGCGACATGTTCGTCTGCTCGGGCGCGACCGGCGTGGTGCACGTGACAGGCGGGCGGCTGGAGGTGACGCAATGGTTGCGTCTTGGCCAGAAGGAGTGGGCGGAAGGCAGCGCGAGAGGAACCGGCATCTTGACGATCGACGGCCCGGACGCCGTCGTCAAGGTCGGCAACGTCCTGTCTCTCGGCCAGCGCCTCAGCCCGGCGATCGGCATATTGAACATCAATGGCGGTGCGCTTGAAGTGGTTAATCCGATTCAAAACTCTCCAAACAACGGGGCAACGACGTTCTACACCGACGCGAGCCAGAAGGAGGGGTACGTCAACTTCAACGGCGGCACGTTGCGTGCGGTCATCGACGCGAACGGGCACAACTCGTTCGTGAGCGCTCCGCTCGAAGCGCCGTCCGGATGGGGCGTCGCCTCCATCGCGCTCCCGCAGGACTTCACGCAGACCGATTGGCTGGGGCCGCAGCACGTCTCGATCCTCGGCGGATCCGGACGCGGCGCGACGGCGATCACCGACTTCGACGCGACGTCCGGCACAATCAGCCGCATCATCGTCACGTCGCCGGGCCAGGGCTACGCGGAAGGCGACACGCTTGCCGTCAGCATCCCCAACAATCACTACACGGGAGCCCTTTCCTGCACGGCCACGCTGGCGCCGCTCGCCTCGGGCGGACTCACGGTCACGAATGGCTCGGCAAATGCCGGCACGGTGACGCTGAACGCCGTCAACACCTACACGGGCGCGACCGTGGTCGCGGCTGGCACGCTCAAGGTAGGCGTCGCGAACGCCATCGCGGCCTCGCGTGCCGCGCTGGTGGCGCCGGGCGCGACGCTGGACCTGAACAGCCTGGGAGACCTCTCGGTAGATTCGCTCGGCGGCGGCGGCACAGTGGCGAACGGCAACGTGACGGCGGCGGGGCTCGTGTTCCCGGCCGCGACCGCCACGAACAGCACGCTCACGCTCACGGGCAACCTCACGCTCGGCGCGAACGCCAGCCTGACCGTCACGGACGTGGACGAGGCGACGTTCCCCAAGAAGGGCTTTACGCTACTGACGGCCAACGGCGGCATGACCGGCGAGGTCACCACCGTGAAGGGTTTCGAGGCGACGGAACATCCGAACCTCTGGCACGTGTTCCGCGTCGGCAATTCAATCCGCCTCCACTACGCGAGCGGCACCGCCATCCTCATCCGATGACAGCCTCGCGCTGCCACGCGCCTATGATCGGCTCAGGAGAGTTGCCGCGTTGACCGAAGCCACGAAAAAGCCGCTGCCCGACAGCTGCGGATCAAGTGTGCCGTCATAGACGAGCACTGGGCGCACGCTCATTCCCTTCCGGACTTTCAATCTCTTGATCTTTTGCTCGACATCGGTCTCAATCTCGCGGCCGATGTGCTTCTTTCGATTGATCTCCACGACGTATGCGGTTCGCGGCGTCTGGATGAGGAGGTCGATCTGCACGCCGCCTCCGGGTTTCTCCGACGTGCGCCTGTAGGGAGCCGCCGATTCGATGATCGCGTTTCCCGCTCCAATGTGCGGCAAAAGCTCCGTCCAGTTGTTGACGACGAGGTTCTCGAAGGCGAGACCGAGAATCGAATCCCAGCCGGCGATCTGCTCCACCGAGGCAAAACGATATCCGCCGACGGCGATCTCGCTCTTGCGCGGTTCGACGCACCGCAGGTAGAACCGCGTGTAGTTGTCGCGAAGCCTGTATCTGTCGACACGTGCAGTCCTGCCCGTTTCGGGGTTCACGCCCGTGTCTGCGGCGATGAATCCGCCTTCGGCCAGCGAACGAAGATGTTCGGCGAAACGCCCGGTATTTGCCATGCCCAGTTCGTTCGCAAGCTCGGCACCGCTTTTCGGACCATTGGCCAATGCCGCAAGAACCGCTCGTTTGGTAAGCGCGGCATCGCCGAATACCGCCGAGAACATTTCGTCGAACTCCTTGAAGAGCTTGCCTTGCTGTGTGAAGAACAGTCGCCGTATGTTCTCGCTTGCGGAAAGCGCAGGATCGATTTCCTCAAGATACCGTGGAACGCCTCCCGTCACGGAGAGGACGTCCAGCATCTCACGCGACGAGATGTTGTCTGCAGCCCGCCCCCAGAACGCCGGACAAACCGAGATCGGCAGTTCGGGCAGGATGTAATCTCGGGAGAAGCGTCCGGCAAAGCCGGTGTTGTCCATGATGTTTTCCTTGATCCATGCGGATACACTTCCGCACACAACCATCACGAGGCGGTCATGCGAATGGAAGAGCTTGTCCCAGGCCCATTTCAGATGACCCGGGAAATCAGGATCGTAAGCCCCCATCCACGAGATCTCGTCCAAGAGGATCACCGTGCGTTTGCCATCGTCGATGGCCCTGTCAAGCCAGAAGAAGGCGTCGTGCCATGTTTCAAGGACCAACCTTGGCGTGTTCGTTTGCCGGGCGAGGCTTGTTGCGAAGTTGTCGAGCTGGTCACGATTTGTCATTCCCTTTCGTGGGGGCAACCCTTCAAACGAGAAGAACACTTCGGCAGATGCTTTCGCAAAATGCTCGATCAGCGTGCTCTTGCCGATGCGCCGTCGCCCCCTGCAGGCAACAAGAGACGACGAAGACTTGCGCCAAAGCGCGTTTAGATCGTTAAGATACTCGTTTCTTCCAATAAACACCGAAGCCTCCTAGGGACGTGAACGCGCGAATTATAACATTTCACGTTCCGTGATGTCAATATCACCAGGACGTGAAAAATGGACTCCAAACATTTCACGTCCCACTGGCCGCCGCCGCGAGACGCGGCGGATACGTTTGCGGCACGCCGCCATCACCCTTCACGCGAGAAGGTCTGGGCATGGGGCGGGTAGTAGGTGTGCGTGGCGCCCTGCACCCATTTGATTTTCTTGGGACAGGTGAGGTTGTTGTAGAACGCCGCCACGCCGGAAGGCGGGCAGATGTAGTCGCCGAGTCCCGCCCACGTCACGTTCATGCGGCACGTCTTCGGAATCCGGCGCGCCATGTTCGCCGCGTCGTAGTAGCCCAGCGCCGGAACCCACTGAATGTGCCAGTCGCCGCGGGCGCGCCCAGACGCCGGCCCGCCGATGTTGCAGTTCCACGGGATGAACGGACGGCACTCCGTCACGCCGGGGACGAGCGCGGCGGCCCAGATGGATTGCAGGCCGCCCTGGCTGCCGCCTTCGACGATCAGCGTCTTGCCGTCCCACTCGGGACGGCTCTTCACGTATTCGAGTCCGCGCATCACGCGATATGTCATGCCGCAGAAATATGCTTTCTCTGGATCGGAATTCTGCACGGGGTCGAACGCGTAGTCGTGTCCGTTCGAGCCGCACGACGCGCGCAGGTTCTTGTAGTAGGTCTCGTCGCGGTTGAACTCGTAGCCGTGGGCGGAGAGCAGAAGGTAGATGCAGTCGGCAGGCAGCGAGGCTGGCCTGGGCGTGTTGCGCGCGTCAGGGAGCCAGCTGGCGTTGTAGCCGTGGAAGCGCACGCGCGCCGGGTACTTGCCGGGCTTAACGGGAATGGAGAGAAATCCCGTCGAGGGACGCGGGCCCGCGCAGGGGATCGACACTTCGTACAGCTTCACGTCGGCACGTCCGCTCGCAACCTCGCGGCACGTCGCGCCGTCCATCGGCACCTTCGCGAGCGTCGCCTTGTGTCGAGCCCAGAAAGCGTCGAAGTCCGCCGGCTCCGGGTTGTCCTGGCGAATCTTGTCCACGTCGACCCCGGCGCCGCCGTCGAAGCGCGCGACCGTCTTGCCGGAGGCGTCGACCATTTCCGCCACCATGCGGACGAATCCGGGACGGTCGAGCGATGTCTTCACCCGCACGGGCGCATCCGCCTTCGCCTCGCCCTTCTCTTCCTTGCCGTCGTCGCCCGTGCGTTTCCAGCGGACGGTCGTGCCGTTGCCGCGTGGGGTGAGCGTGAATGTCATTGGCTCGTTCGGGCGGTAGGAGAGCGGATCCTTGTCGGTGGTGCCAGTCAGTTGGGGTTTGGTTGGTGCGGCCGCGCTGGAGCGCGGCCCTCCCGTGTTTGCGGCCGCAGTAAACTGCGGCCCTCCCGTGCGTAGAGACGGTGCGCGGGCGTCGGGGAACATCGAGATGCGGAGCTTGGCGCAACCGTAGGGGACGAGCTCCAGGGGCGAGCCGTCGGCCGCCTTCGTCTTCAGCTTGACCGGTGCGGCGAGCGGCCAGTCCCACTTCGCGGGCATAGGCGTGCGCACGACCTGCGCGTCGACGGCCGCGCGGGTCGGGTCAAGCCGCCAGTCCGTGCGCGCGCCCAGCGCAGGCGTGTTCTCGTCCTGTTCCGGCAAGCCGTACGCGAAAAGGAGCGGGCCGCACACGAGCGAGCAGTACGGCTGGCCGCCGTCGTTGAAGTCGCGCATCGTCTCGACCTTCGGCGACATGGGGAATGCGAGCGACACGGTATCGCCAGCCTTCCATTCGCGCTTGATGACGGCGAATCCATCAGCGCCCACGGGGAGGTTCTGCACATCGCCGTTCACGGCGATGCGCGGGTTGGCGCACCATTCCGGTATGCGCAAGCGCAGGGGGAACGCAAGCGGTTTCGCGGGCGAGACGGTCATCGCCAGCGTTTCGTTGAAGGGGTAGTCCGTCTTCGTCTCGATGCGGATGGTGGTGCCATCCAACTCCGTCTCGAGCGTGTTCGGCGCGTAGAGCGTGGCGGCGAGTCCGCCATCCGTAGCCTTGGCGGAGGAGGGCTTCATCCACATCCACTGCACGTAGCCGGGCAGGATGCGCGCGAGCGCAGCCGTGCAGCAGAGCGGCCAGTGCTTCGTCTTGTACAGGCCGCCCTTGCCGCCGGGACCGGCATGGAAGTTACCGGTGCCAGTAGGACGGTTGGGCGCCTGGAAGTAGACGTGGTGCATGAAGTCGCGCGAGGCGCAGGCCGCGCCCGCGTTGAAGAAGCTGCGCTCTACGTGGTCGGCGAAGCGCCCCTCGCCCGTCACGCCCGCGAGCGTGGCGTAGAGCAGGATGTCGCCCGCCACAGTGCACGTCTCGGTGCCCCGGTTCGGGCCGGCGTAGCCGAACTGCTCGTCGGCCACAGTCACGCCGTGCGGCTGGCGGCAGACGCGCTCGTGCACGTCGAGCCACGCGCGCACGTTCGCCAGGAACTTCCCGTCGCCGCTCCAGAGCGACGCCTTCACCCACGAGAGCATGCTCTCGTAGCAGAGCACGCCGTGCTGGAGGCGCCAGTCCCATTTCCTGCCATCCTCGCGGTCGCGCCGCTCGCGCATCCGCAGCAGGTCGTAGCACACGGGAAGGCCGTAGCGCATGGCGGGCCACTTCTCGGGATAGGGTTTCGTCGCGATGAAGTTGTCGATGGCCTTCGCGAGCTTGTCGTCGCCGCTGTAGCGCCATGTGTCGCACGCCGCCGCCGGGAGCGTGATGGGGTTGCCAAAGAAGTAGAAGCGCGGGTCGTCGAGGCACCAGGTGAGGGCGCGGATGGCGCGTTCGTCACCAGTCGCCTCGTAGTAGGCGAGCATGGCGCGCGTGGTGCGTCCGCTCGCCCCCACGATGAAGCCGTGATTGGCCTTCTCGATCTCCGCCATCTGCGCGGGGTCATTGCGGTCCATCCAGTAGACGAACGCGATGGCGTTTGGGTTCATGCGTTCGAAGAGCGGCTCGAGGCGCTTCGTCGCGTACGCCTTCAGCTCGGCGTCGTCGAGCTCCCACGCGAGGCGCACGAGTCCCTCGAACCAGTACGCGCCGCCCTCGGTGCACCACGCGCCCTTGTTGGGGTCGCTCCAGTCGAGGTACTTGCCGCGCGGGTGGAAGTCGCGGTTCCACGCGCGCGGGAACGCCTGGTCGAT
>CACXPT010000211.1 GCA_902769585.1 uncultured bacterium | reverse complement strand
CTTCATCTTCCTCATCCCCTACACGGCCTCGCTCTACAACGGCCTTTCCCGTCTCTTCGGCATGGCGTTCTCCATCGACTACGCCTGGTGCATCGTCCTCATGTCCGTCCTCACCGCCATCTACGTGATCGCGGGCGGCTACATGGCCACGGCGATCAACGACTTCATCCAAGGCCTAGTGATGCTCGTAGGCATCGCCGCCGTCATCTGGGCGATCCTCGCCTCCAAGGGCGGTCTCGCGGCGGCTCTCGACGGCCTCGCCCGCGTTCCTGGCCCTTCCATGCTCCCCGGCGGCGATCCGACGCCAGGCATCTTCACCTCGTTCCTCGGTCCAGAGCCTCTGAACCTGCTATTCGTCGTGATCCTCACCTCCCTCGGCACATGGGGCCTCCCGCAGATGGTGCAGAAGTTCTACGCCATCAAGAACGAGGGCTCCATCAAGAAGGGAACGATCATCTCCACCCTGTTCGCCTTCGTTGTGGCGGGCGGTTGCTACTTCCTCGGCGGCTTCGGGCGTCTCTTCTCGGACGTGCTGAACGTCGGCCCGAAGGGTATTCCCGCCGGCGGCTTCGACGCCATCATTCCTAAAATGCTGGAAGGCCTCTCCCCAATGCTCATCGCCCTCGTGGTGGTGCTGGTCCTCTCCGCTTCGATGAGCACGCTATCCTCGCTCGTCATCACCTCGTCCTCCACCTTCACCATCGACTTCATCAACGGCACTGTCGTTAAGAATATGAGCGACAAGAAGCAGGTGCTCTGCATCCGCGCGCTGATCGTCGTGTTCATCGCCATCTCCGCCATCCTCGCGCTCGTGCAGTACAAGAGCACCAGCCCGATCGCCTTCATCGCGCAGATGATGGGCGTCTCGTGGGGCGCGATGGCGGGCGCGTTCCTCGCGCCGTTCCTCTACGCGCTCTACTCCAAGAAGGTGACGGCAGCGTCATGCTGGGTGTGCTTCATCCTCGCCCCGGCCTTCACGCTCGTGGGCGTCTTCTGCCGCGACGCGATGCCTGCGCTCCTGAAGTCGCCCATCAACACGGGCGCTCTCGCCATGCTGGGCGGACTCGTCATCGTGCCGGTCGTCAACCTCTTCAGCCGCAAGCCGCCGAAGGAGCTCGTCGACGGCGCGTTCGCCTGCTACGAGAAGACCACCGTCGTGCAGCAGGCCACCGCCCTCGGCGCGGAGACGGTCCGTTAGCGATGTCAACCACGAAATACACGAAACACGAAAGGTAACGCAAGATGAAGACAACCCTGATTGCCGTGTTCTGCATTGCCGGCTGCGCCCTCTTCGGCGCCTCCGGCCCCAAGGTCCCGCTATGGTCGGAAGGCAAGATGCCCTCCGCCCAGGAGAACCAGCCAGAGAAGCCATACCTCATCTGGCACACGCCCGAGAAGAGGACCAGCGACGCCATCCTGATCTCCGTGTCCGGCGGTTCGTACATGGGCTGCGGCGTAGAGGGTTTCGAGGTCGCGCCCATCCGCGACTACTTCCTCGCGCGCGGCGTCACCGTTGTCACGATGAAGTACCGCACCCCGCGCCCGAAGAACCTCCCGAAGCACGTCACCGCCTGGCAGGACGCCCAGCGCACCGTGCGCATCGTGCGCAGCGAGGCGGCGAAGCGCGGACTCGACCCCGACAACATCGGCTTCACAGGCTGCAGCGCAGGCGGACACCTCACGCTCATGGTCGCCACGTCTTCGCAGACTCCCGCATACGAGCCGGTCGACGACATCGACAAGCTGCCGTGTCACGTGAACTGGGCCGTGCCCGTCTACCCCGCCTACGGCCTCGTGCCGAACGCGGAGAAGGGCGATGTGAAGGCGTGCGACGACCTCTCAGCGCCGCTCGTCCCGGAGTTCAAGTTCGACGCGAAGACGCCGCCGATGTGCCTAGTGCACGGCGACGCCGACGGCTGGTCCCCGATGGTCTCCGTGCGTGTCTACCACAAGCTCCGCACGATGGGCATCCCCGCCGAGCTGCACGTGATGGCCCTCGAGCCCCACTGCTTCATGAACGAGCCCACGCCCGGCACGCCCGCCCACACCTGGAAGGGCCGCGTGTGGGAGTGGGCAGTCAAGATGGACATCGTCTCCGGCCATCCCAACTCGCGCCTCGCGCCATGGAAGCCGCTCTACGACCGCGGCAAGAAGATCGAGGATCAGTTCGACGTGGTGCCCGGCGTGTGGCAGCAGAAGGGCCGGCGCGGCGAGATCACAGCGAACAAGGACAGCGCCCTCTGGACGAAGGGCGAGTACGAGAACTTCGCCCTCGACTTCGAGTACAAGCTAGAGCCCGGCGCCAACTCGGGCGTGCTCATCTACGGCTCCGACACGAAGAACTGGATACCCAACACCGTCGAGGTCCAGCTCCTCGACGACTTCGCCGAGAAGTGGTCCAAGGACCCCGCGTACATGCTGAACGCCTCGCTCTACGGACACTGCGCGCCCACGAAGCAGACCGTTCGCCGCGCCGGCGAGTGGAACCGCATGACCGTCTTCGCGCGCGGAAAGAACATCCAGATCATCTGCAACGGCGAGAAGGTGCTTGACGCCGACCTCTCCCGGTGGACCGACGCGAAGAAGAACCCCGACGGCACGAAGATCCCGCCATGGCTCAGCCGCCCGTGGGCCGACCTCCCCACGAAGGGCAAGATCGGCTTCCAGGGCATGCACGGGAAGTCACGTCCCTACTTCCGCAACATCCGCATCCGCTCCCTCGGCAAGTAAGCGGAATCACGCGCAGACGACGAGCGTCACTCCGCCGGACACGGCGAGTTGACGCTCGTCTGCGATTACCAGCCGGTCGCCCTTCTTCACAGGCAAACCGTTCACCTCGCCAACGCCGTCCGTGACCACGGCGACAGAACGGTCGCGCTGGAGCGCGACCCTCCCGCCGTTCGTCACGCGCCACATCTCAAACTTGTCCGTCAGCTCCGCTCCGAGGATTTGCGTCACGGGAGGGACGCGCTCCTGCGCGTCCGCATGGGGAGGGACGCAATTTATTGCGTCCGCCGCGGTCGCGCTGGAGCGCGACCCTCCCGCGCGTCGCACATACCGCGCGCATGTTTCCTCAAAGGTACGCCCCTCGTATTCGTACACCTCGAACATCTTCTCCCAGCCGACGCCGCCGTGCATTTTCGCGTCGGGGATGCGCCGCCCCGACGGCGTGACGCGCTCTGCCACCACCATCAGGTCACTCGGTTCCTGCAGTTCGATCATGAAGCATCCGCCGCCGATCGCGTGCGGCATGCCCCCGTCCACGAACACGAAATCCCCCGCCTTCACCGGAATGCGGTGGAGGAATGACAGCAAATCGGGAGGGGCGCAATTTATTGCGCCCGCAGCGGTCGCAGTAAACTGCGACCCTCCCCAGAAAGCCTCCTCCCACTTCTCACGCGTGATGCCGGGCTTGAAGCCGAGGTAGACGCACGCGTCGGGCGACGTGCCGTCGAGGAAATACCAGCACTCCGTCTTGCCCACGGACGAGTTGAAGAGCCGTTTCGCGCACGGCACGGTGGGATGAGCCTGAATCACCAGACGCTCGTCGCTGTCCAACAGCTTGACGAGAATCGGCAACGTGCCGACCACGTCCTTCACGAGCCGCCCGTCCTCGAGCCGACCCAGCCCCTCGCCCTCGATCTCAAGCGTGCCGTTGAACGCAGTGGTCGTAGACGCCATCCAGTCCTCGGGCACGGGCATGGGAGGGACGCGCTCCTGCGCGTCCGCCGCCGAGACGGCGGCTCCCCATACGGTCGCGCAGGAGCGCGACCCTCCCGTAAAGGCATCGATCCGGCCGCCACCCAGATAGGTGCGGCGCACGCGGTTGGGCAGTAATTTAGCAATCATTTTCCATACCCCTCACTTCGCAATGTTCCAAAATCATAAATGTTTTCTCTGAGGCGGTTTTGGCGTAAGACAGGATTACAGGATTTTTAGGATTTACGGGATTTTCGATTCTGAGATCTAATCCTGTTAATCCTCTTAATCCTGTAATCCTGTCTAATTTCCATTCACTGTACTTTCTCTGCCATGAGGAGGATGCCAGCGCAGGGCGCGAGCGTCAGCTTGCCGTCCTCCCACTTCGCCAAGTCCGGGTCGTCGGTGAAGGCGCGCGTGACGCGCCAGTTCTTCCACAGCTGTGGCGTGCCCGAATACGTGCGCCCGCTGTTGTTCACCACTAGTACGCCGCATCGGCCGCCGCCGAAGCAATGCTCCGACACGAACACGTTCTTGTTGCCGGTCTGCACGAGCCGGTTGACAGGACGCACCTTCGCCCACACCTTCCATGCGTCGCCCTCGTACTTGCCGGCCGCGCCGTAGTACGTCTTCTCGAACGGAAACGCGAACACGTAGACCGTCCCCTTCCCGTAACGGTTCTTGAAGAATACGCCCTCGCCGTGCTGGTTCTTCGCGAGCGTCTCCGCCGTCAGGGCGTTGAAGCGGCGCTTCACGGAATAGCCGAACGAATGCTTGAAGTCGCCGAAGTCGCAGACGTCCGAGCCGCCCGTGGCCTGGCGGAACGCGACCTCGATCCCGCCGACCTCCTCCATCGCGTCGAGGAACGTGTCGTTCCACGAGAGGTAGAGCGTGGCGCCGGCGCGGACCTTCGCTTTCAGCGCCTCCCAACGTTCGATCGTGAGATAGGCGCGGCCGAGCGCGTTGGGCAGGAAGTAGTACTTCGCGTCGGGCAGCTTTTCCTCGGGGTTCGCGAAGCGCGGCATGATTCCGGCCTGGCGGGCGAGGATGTAGCAGGAGTGCGCCACGGCGGAGTCGGTGGTGAGCACCACGGCGTCCGTCCGCGCCTTCGGAAGCGCGTCGAACGGCAGTGCGTCCTGCAGCGCGACGAACTTCCGCACCACGTCCACGGCCGGATACGGCGTGCGGTCGCGGCGGAAGATGCCGAGCTCCACGCAGGGCTGGCGCCAGTTGTAGGGTGCGATTGTCATCCCCGTCTGGTCGTACGCGCACCACCAGAGCATCGCCTTGCAGTCGAGCGCCCAGGCGTTCCAAAGCAGCCCGCGCATGTAGTTCGCCACGCCCTTCTGGCTCGTCTGCTCCTGGCGGCGCGCGCCGTGCTCCTCGATGAACGCGGGCTTCCCGCCGATCTGCTCGAGCGCGTACGTCTGGGCGGCAGCAAAGGTGAGCGAACGCACGGAGAGGAAGTCGTCGTTGTAGGCCGCGCCCCAGAAGCCGTAGGGATGGGTGGTCGTGTAGTCGGAGAGCGACGCGTTCATCGCGCTCGGCCACTTGTCCTCGCGCGAGATGTTGAGGCCGTCCACGCCGATCACTGGACGCGACGGGTCGGCGCAGCGGATGGTCTGGTGGACGTACCGAAGCCACGCCTCGGAATGGAACGTGTTCTCGCTCTTGCCGAGGATGCGGGACTCGTTGCCGCTCTCCCACGCCGCGATCGCCTTCTTCGCCTTGAGGCGCGAGACCATGCATTCGAGGTAGCGCCCCTCCCACATGAGCGCGTACGGGTCGCTGAACGGGTTG
>CACXPT010000210.1 GCA_902769585.1 uncultured bacterium | reverse complement strand
CATCGCCAAGGAGACGCTGGCGCTCGCCGCGTTCGCCTCGGCGATCGGCGCGAAGTGCGGGCTGCCCGCGATCCAGGTGATCGCGATCCTCGACGGCGCCTTCCAGGCGCTGGAGGACCTCGAACGCGAGGGACTCGTGCGCGTCCACACGGACATCGGCGTGATCTGCGCCGTCATCAAGGGGTCGTTCCCCACGGCGGACGCCGCGTTCGACCCGGAGCGCAACTCGCTCGAGCTCGCCCTCCGCCTCGACGACGCGATCCAGCTCGACCTCTCGGACACCGTGCCGGTGATCGTGACGGACGAGAACGTGACGAAGCTCCGCGTGGACAACGCGATGGACCTCGCGGAGGAGCGTCCGATGAACCTCATCCACGGGCAGCACGTGTTCCGCGTCGCGGGGTTCAACATGGTGCTCACCGACGAGGGCGCGACGGTGTACCTGGAGAACGCGCTCGGCACCACGTTCCCGCTCGTGATCGACGAGGTCGTCTCGAAGCAGCTCTTCAAGGCGCACACCGCCGAGCTGCTGCCGGGCGGCGACTACAAGCTCGTGGTGAAGAGCCGCGCGGGCGACGCGGGCGGTCCGCTCCAGACCTCCTTCCGCAAGGTCAAGTACCTGCGCGTGGTCGATCCGGGGCCCACGGTGCCGACGGTGACGGACATCGGCGAAGGGTTCTTCCATCCGGGCAACCATAACGTCGTGACGGGCGAGAACATGCGCTTCGCCGACGGGGAGCCCGGCAACCACCTCGTGATCAAGGACGGGACGGGCGTCGACACGGAGGCGATGATCAGCACCGACACGGACGTTCCCGTGACCGATGCGCGCTTCTCGCTCAACATCGACGAGGGCACCCCGCTCACGGACGGCGAGGAGTACACCGCTCAACATCGACGAGGGCACCCCGCTCACGGACGGCGAGGAGTACACCTTCGAGTTCGAGATGGTCGATTCCGCCGGCCAGCCCGTGACCGTCACGCACACGGCCCGCTGGCAGTCGGAGTAAGACGGCGGAGGTGGGGCGGGCGGCTCGGCGGGACGCCTCGCCCCACCATGCGGCCGCGACGGAGCGCGGCCCTCCCGTGCAGGGGTGGGGCGGGCGGCTCGGCGAGGACGCCTCGCCCTACCATGCGGGAGGGTCGCGCTGCTGCGCGACCACCGCCGAGCCGCGGGCGGCGGTGGAACGCCGCCCCTACCGGTGGGGGGATGCGGTCGCGCGGCAGCGCGACCCTCCCCGGGGGGCGTGGCGGTGGGGCGAGGCGTCCCGCCGAGCCGCGGGCGGCGGTGGAACGCCCCTACCGGATGATGATCATCGTGCGGACGGCGCTGGGGTTGGAAAGGATGAGCTTTCCGCCATCCACCGTCAGCGAGATGAGGTCCGGGTTCGCGTAGTCGTTCCCGGCTGTGTCGGTGACCGTCAACGCCACGTTGCCCGCCGTCTCCGCCGTGAGGCCGAGCGCGTCCGAAAGCTCGTAGCGGCCCTTCTTGGGCTTGGCGTCGAACGTCACTTCCAGCTTTTTCAGGCCGGCAAGCGCGTTCGCGTCCGCGTCGGCGAACGTCACCGCGTTGAGGGAGATGTCTCTGCTGGCGCCTGTCACCTCCCAGCAGTTGTCGTCGCCCGTGAAGCGGAACGGACCCGAGAGCGTGCCGGTGCCCTTCAGCGTACCGTAGATCGGGCACCAGCCGCCTTTCTGCGGCGCGTTCGTGAGGGACGATCCGGCGGCGAGCTCGATCTCGCCGCTGAGGCCGGGCCGCTCGAACTTCTGCGCGACGCCCGTCGTGTACGCGATCGGCAGGTACCGCTCGTCGAACGAATGGTCCGCGCCGTCGCCCACGCGGAACATGAGCGAGCAGACGTTGCCGTCGGCGTCGGTGAGCTTTCCGCCCGAGACGTCTGTCGTGTTGGTCGCGTTGTTGCCCACGCGGACGTCGAACTTGTGCCAGCCCTCGGCCAGCGTCATGCGGGCGCTGACCTGCGCGTCGTTGGCGGTCGCGGCGAAGAGACGGCGGCCGTCGACGTCGAGCGCGATCTGGTTGCCGTACTTGCCGGTGAACGTCCACTGGCCCGCGTTCTCCTTGTCCACCTTGAAGTAGCCGTCGAAGCGGCCCACGCCGCCGCCGTTCGGCGCGTTGACGCCGGTCGCGTAGCTCGCGTGGAGCGCCGCCAGGGTGTTCGTGATCGTGTCGCGGGCGGCGAACTTGCTCTCGTCGCACGTGGCGTACACGCCGAGGTTGTTGCCCGGATTGGCGTACTTGCGCCAGCGCACGCTCGTGCGCGCGCCGAGGTGCTGGCGCATGCGCATCGGGACGGTGGTGGAGTCGAACACGGTGTAGTCGGTGTCGCCGGGCGCCTTGAACTCGATCGCGTCGGCGCCGCCGTAGGGTCCGATCTGCGCATTGGCCCCGCTCGTGTAGACGGAGACCATGAACTTGTGCCAGCCCGCTGTCAGCGCCTTGGTCACGGTCGTGTCGATGTTCGCGCCGGGCTTGGAAATCTCGGTGTCGTCGATCATGATGCCGAAGTGCGTCTTGGCATAGTGGTGGAAGGTCCACGTTCCGGCCTGCGCCTCGCTCACGTAGAACTCGCCGAAGTAGTTGAAGCCGGAGCCGTTTCCGTCTTTCCTGTCCCTGATCGCCGACGCTGCGCGGTTGAAGTACGTGAGCGACGTCGCGACGTGCGACGACATCGGCTCGTCCGCGGCGAAGCGCGGGCGCATGATGTTCCAGGCGTTGTCGTGCCACGTCCAGGCGACGAACTCGACCAGGCTCGTTCCGGCGATGTCAAGCGTGGCCGCCGCGTTCTCCCCGAGCGAAAGCCCGCCCGCGAAGCCCGCCGCGTTCCGGAGGTCGGCCCCGCCCGTCGCGTCCACCGTCCACTTGCCGGTCGGAATGCCCTGGATGCCGGGACGGTCCGGCGCGAACGATCCCGCGCCCGTGAGCGTCACGTCGCTCGCGCCGTTGAGGCCCGTGCCCCACGTCACCGTCTTGCCGTTCAGGTCGAACGTCACGCGGCCGCCCTTCTTCGGGCTGCCGAAGGACGCCGTCATGCCGGCCTTGCCGATGTAGAAGCTGTCGTTCGCGCGCAATGTGCCGCTCTCCATGTTGAACACGGTGCGCATCGGGTCGATCCACTCCTCGCTGATGCCGTTCGAGCCCACTTCGAGGAGACCATCCCTGAAGGTCAGCGCGCCCGCGTAGTAGTTCGTCGATATCCAGTTGGCGTAGAGTCCCTTGGCGGCGATGTGCGAGTTCTCGCCCGTGACGGTCAGCTCGCCGCGTCCGTTGACGGTGCCGACCTGGAAGCTGTTCGCGGAGACCACGAGGTCGTTCACGTGGAGGTCCACGATCGGGCCGCCGTGCTTGGACTTGACATTCTGCCCCTGCGAGCAGAAGTTGGCGAGCGGCCCGGAAACCGTCATTCCGTCGATGGAGCCCGACGCCGCCGAATGCAAGTAGAGGGTGCCGGTATGTCCGCTCGCCACCGTGACGGACAGCTTGTTCTTTCCGAACTTCGGCATTCCGTAGCCGTCGTTGTTGGCGCCGACCACGAGCGAGCCGCCGCCGGAGAGCGTCACCGCAAGCGCGGCGTCGCCCCAGTCGGAGCGCCCGGAGAGCCAGAGCTGCCCGCCCGTCACCTCGGCGCGCGAATCGCCCGTCACGGTCGACGGATACCAGTAGATGTTGCCGTTCGTCCTGAGGAGCGGATTGCCCACGTTCACCGCGTCTCCGTACAGATTGTGGGTGCCGCCGGTGCGGTTGATCGTTCCGGCGTTCACCACGCCGTTGCTGTAGACCGTCGTGGCGCTGCCGACCAGCGTGAGCGTCGCGCCGGCGGACACGTTGAGCGGCGTCTTGACGTACGACGTGTTGTTGTCGTTGCCGATCTGCGCGCTCGAGCCGTACACGTTGATGCCGCTTGCGTTCCAGGTCGGGTTGGCGTTGTAGAACCTCATGATGCCGGAGAGGTCGATGCCGTGCGGGACGTCGATCTTTAGCGCGGCACTCTCGAACTTCAGCCTGCCATTTTCCGGGACGACGACCTTCCCGACGGAGATTGCGGAGTTGACGCCAAAACCGTAGCCGTTGTTCATCTTCACGGTGAGCGCGACGTTGGTCGGCCCCGTGACGGCGTTGCTCCGGATCTCAAGCCGCCCCTGTCCGCCGATCGTCGCGTCGCCCGTCAGCTCGACGCCGCCGCTCAGGGCGTTGTTCCAAGCCGTGGCGGAGGAGGACGAGATGAGCGCGCCCTCCCCGTCGGGGCCGTCTCCTTCGATGACGAACTTCTTTTTGTTGGTGATCAGGGCGCGGGGACGGTCCGCGGCGCCCGTCGTGTCGTTGTAGTTGACGTCGAACTGCCCGCCGGCCTTCACGGTGATCGTGCCGCCGTCCATGCCCGCCGCACCCACGACGGCGTCGTCGCCGATCTTCACCGTGCCGCCCTCGACGTCGATGTTGGGCGTCTCGGCGAGCACCGCCGCCTCGAGCGTGAGCGTGCCCGTGCCCTTCTTCACGAGCCGCTTGGACGCGATCGAGCCAGCGCCGCCGAGCGTGTAGTCCTCGGCCGCGTCGACCATCACCTGCTCCGCCACGACGCGCTCCGGCACCTGCACGGACGCGACCTTCGTCGCTTCCTGTCCGTCGAAGAGCGCCGACCACGCGGGGTTGAACGCGACGGGCGAGCCCGCGCCGTTCTTCAGCCACGCGACCGACGTCCAGACGTCGCCCGCCGTCTGCGGACGCCACACGCCCTCGCTGTAGTCGAGCGGATCGCTCACGCCGCCCGCCGCGCTCACGTTCTCGCTGTTCACGCTCGTGAAGCGGAAGTACCACGTCTCGCCGGCCGTGAGGCCCGTCGCCGTGGCCGTCACCGCGCCGGTCTCCGCCACGACGCCGAGGTTCGTGGAGCCAGCCACCGTGGCGAACGCGGGATCGGTGGACCATTCGAGCGTGACGGCCGCCGAATCCGCGCCCTCGCCGAAGCTCACCACCTCGCCCTTCACCGTCGCCTCGCCGCCGCCTTCCGACGCGACGCCGTCGACGCGCACGAACGCCGCGTCCGCCGGCACGTCCGCCGCCGTCCAGATTTCGATCCTCGCCACCTCGTAGGCGAGGCTCGACATCCTCTCGCGCGTGTTCGCGTCGCCCATCCACGTCCAGTCGACGGACTTGCCCTGATGCGAGAAGTTGCCGATGCCGATCTCGTAGCACGCCGTCGTGGTCCAGCGGTTGAACGCGAACATGACCATCGCGGGATTCGCCGCGCCCGGCGTGAAGCGGTGCACCTGCATCGATCCGTAGCCGGACATGTTGTCCTTGCGGACGTCGTTCCAGTCGCACCTGAACGTGTCGGCCGGGGCGTCGGCAAGCCCGCAGGCGGCGATGTCGTAGGTGCTCGGCCAGAACTCGACCCAGCCGCGCACGTCGTTCGCGTCGGCGGAAGTCGACTCGACGCCGGGCATGTTCGTCTTCACGCGCAGGCGGTTCACGACGCACTGGTTGACGGTCGTGAGCGGGATGCCCACGTCGTCGAGCGTGCAGTCGCCGAACGCGTCCATCGACACCCAGATCCAGCGCGTCAGCCCGTGGTAGGCGTCGAGCGCGGTGTCCCTGCGCTTCAGCTCGATGTAGTAGCCGACGCGGGAGATGTTCGCCCTGGGCGCCGCGTCGTTCACGACGGAGTACGGCACGTGGCCGAGCGTCGCCAGGCTGGTGCCGCCGTTCGCCGCGATGTCGAACACGCGGGCGCGCGTCATGCCCGCGAGGTACTCGGCGGGGACGTTGTTCTCGCAGCCGCTCGTCGTCTCGGTGACGGTCTCCTGCGCGCCGAGCTCGAATCCGGGATCGTCCGCGATCGCGCCGAGGATGGCGGCGCAGTAGACGTCCGCCATCTTGTCCTCGCCCGGCCAGTCGGGATGGAGGTTCGTCTCGGAGAGGAAGCTGCCGACGATGTAGTTGCCGCCCGCGTCGTAGCGGTAGCACGGCGTGTAGAGGTCGGCGAAGTAGGCGCGCTTCGCGGGGAACATCGCGCTCGCGATGGCGTTGCTGATCGCCGCGTTGAACGCAACCACCTGCGCGTTCTTCGCCTCGCTGTACGCGATGTCCACCACCGCGCCCGCGATGAACTTCACGTGCGGCTTCTGGTTCAGCGCCTTCCACACGAGGTTCGTCCACACGGGGAACAGCTCCTCGGCGGTGGAGCCGTTGCCGTTGATGTCGTTCGTGCAGATCTTGGCGAGGATGAAGTCGACGTCGCCCGCGCAGTCGAGCATGGTCTCGATCGCGTCGATCGTGCCGCCGCCGTTCTTCGTGACGAGGCGCTGGCCGCTGATGCCGGAGTGCCACACCCACTCGTCGGGCATCACCGCGCCGCAGATGTCGGCGCTGTGGACGTTCCAGTGGCCCTTCGCGACGGGCGCGTACCCGGCGGCGGCGAGCTTCTTCATGAGGCCCGTGCGCCAGTTGCCGTAGGA
>CACXPT010000209.1 GCA_902769585.1 uncultured bacterium | reverse complement strand
GCAGTAGTCGAGCTGGCGCGGCGTCGCCTGCGTGGCGATGAACCGCACGCAGTTGTAGCCCATCGCCTTCATGTTCTGGAAGTCGCGGAACTCCAGCTCTGGCGTGGCGGCATCCAGCACGGCGAGTCCGCCCGGCAGGTGGTTGCCGGTGTGCGCGCTCTTGAGGAAGATGCGCTTCCCGTTGAGCGTGAACCAGCCCTTCTCAACACGGAAGTCGCGGAAACCGAAACGCGTCGAGTGGCCGCCGACCATGAGCGTGTAGACGTTCGGAGTGTCGACGCTCCAGAGCTTGAACCCCGGCACGTCGAAGGAGATTTCGAAGGTCGTCTCGCCGGGCGGCAGGATGCGGTGCGCAGAGGCGGTGCAGACGGGACTGGGCGCGTCGTCCAGAAGGACGACGCACGGAACTTCCTTCTCGCACGGGGAGCCGGAGTCGTTCCGCGCCGTAATCTCAACCGCCACGCGGCCGGTCTTCCAGTCAGCCTTCACGAAGGCGTCCGTCACGCGCACGGCAGGCACGGCCTCCAGCGTGACGGGCAGCGTGATGCCGCCCGTGTTGTAGCACCAGCCGGGCTTGAACTCCATCTTCTCGAACTTGTTGCGGTGCGGTACGGTCTTGCACGTGAAGCCCTCGATCTCCTCCTCGCCGGGGTTGATCACGCGCACGGCAAGCAGGGAATCCGCCTTGATTGCGTCAGTCACGTCAAACTCGAAAGTGTTCTCCGCGCCCTCGTTGCTGCCGATCTTCGTGCCGTCGAGGTAGACGTCGCAGAAGTAGTCCACGGCGCCGAAGCGGAGGATCACGCGCTCGCCCGCGCACGTCGCGGGACGCGCCACGCGCCGCCAGTACCACGCCACGCCACAGGAATGCGGATAGACCTGCTGGATCACGCCTGGCACCGGCGCCGGCTTCGCGTCCGCACGCACGGCCGACGCCCAGCCGTTAGTCTTGCCAGCGTTTGCCGGATCCATCGCGAGCGTCCAGCCGCCGACCAGCTCAACCGCGCCTGCCGTCATCCAGACGGCGCAAGCCATGACCGCTATCAATCTCGCTGCCATGACATCAGATGAAGGCGGCCTTTGCCGCGTTCCAGCGAAGCTTCACTCCTGGCTTGTCCATGGCGGCGTTGCCGATAAGCACCATCTCCGAGAGGCGTCCGGCCCACGAGAAGGAACTCGTGGTGGGGCCGCCCTGCAGGCAGGCGTTCACCCACTCGTGCCAGTGCGTGCACGCCGCGCCGACGTGCGGCAGCGCAGGCGGCTTGCCGCCCTTCTTCAGCACCACGGCCGGCGACACGTTGTAGTGGACGGAAAGCAGCCATCCTTCTGTGCCCTCGACCACACGCCCCTGGAGCGGCTGCTCGCCGATTGGCGTCTTCGCGAAAAGCTCCTTGAACCGCGCCGGCGGCAGGTAGTTCGCGGGAGTCTGCGCCGTCACCTTGGGATCGACGAGATTGCCGTCGCACCACTCGATCGGGAACGGCTGGCCGCCGGACGCCTTGATGCCCGGCATCTCCCAGGTGATGTGCGACATGCGCGGCCAATACTGCTTGCGGAGAATCTCCGGCTCCTCCGGCACCTCGGCGGTGACTGCGGTCGGACCGCCCTTGCCGAGGCCGAGCCCGATCCACACCGGACTCAGCAGATGCAGGCCGAGGTCGCCAAGCCACGACGTGCCGAAGTCACGCCACTTGCGCCACGCGCACGGGTGGTAGACCTTCGCCGCGTACGGACGGAACGGCGCGTCGCCGAGCCACGTCTTCCACTCGAGCGTCGGCGGCACGGGAGCCTCTGGCAGAGGCCAAGTGTGGTCCGCGGTCGTCTGCCCGCCACGGTTCGAGAATATCCACACGTGCTGCACCTTGCCGATGACCCCGCTCTTCAGGTACGCGGCCGTCTGGCGGTCGCACTCCCAGGCGGCTATCTGCGTGCCCATCTGCGTGACGGCATTCTTCTCGGCGGCAAGTTTCTCTATCTTGCGGCACTGGGCTATATCGTGGCAGAGAGGCTTCTGACCGTAGACGTTGAGTCCGCGTCCGAGGGCGTCCAGCACGTAGCCCGCGTGCGTGTGGTCCGGAGTCGAAACGTTCGTGGAGTCGATCTTGTTCCCTTCCTTCTCGAACATCTCGTAGGCGTTGCGGTAGATGCGCGCGTCAGGGCATGCCTTCTTGGCACGCTCCAGGTAGTTGGCGTCCACGTCGCAAAGCGCCGTGATGTGCACGTCGCGGTGGCTCTTGATGCCGTTCAGGTCGCCCCACGCCATGTTGCCGGTGCCCACGCACGCATGCGAGAGCATGGAATTGATGTCGCGCCGCTTCACTACGGCCGGAAAGCCGGTGAACGGGACAAGCGCGGCGGACGCCGCCGCGGCCTTGATGAATGCGCGCCGATTTGTGGAACTGTTTGAGTTTTTCATGTGCCGATTGCCTTTCGTTAAGTCACTTTGCGTATTCGACGCACCGCAGCTCGCGTATGACCGTCACGCGGATCATGCCGGGGAACGTCACTCTCGCCGAGATGTCGCGGCAGATCGCGCCGGCCATCTCTGACGCCTCCTGGTCGCCTATCTTCGCCGGATCAACCAACACGCGGACGTCGCGCCCAGCCTGCACGGCGAACACGCCAGTCACGCCCTCGTGGGCGCGGGCGATCTTCTCGATGTCCTCTAGGCGCTGCACGTAGTCGCTCAGCGACTCCTGGCGCGCACCCGGCCTGGCGGAAGAGATCGCGTCTGCCGCCGAGCACAGTACGCCGTACACGCCGCCGTCAGTTCCAGGCTCGGCGTGGTGCGCCGCCACTGCCGCGCATACGTCCGCAGGTTCCCCGTGCGACTTCAGGCACTCCGCGCCCAGCGCCGCGTGCGCCCCCTTCGTCGCGGCCGTCATGGCCTTGCCTATGTCATGCAGAAAACCGATGCGGCGCGCCTTCGCGGCATCCAGCCCCATCTCGGACGCCATCGTCCCCATCAGAAGCGCCACCTCCACGGAATGCCTAAGCACGTTCTGCGAGAACGACGTGCGGAATGCGAGAGCTCCCATGAGCCTTGTCACCTCGGCCGGCAGTCCCGGCACACCCGCCTCCGCGGCAGCGGCCTCGCCAGCCTCCGCGTTCGACTTGTCCACCGACTCGCGCGCGGCTGCCACGGCAGCCTCGATCGAGGCAGGATGGATGCGTCCGTCCTCGATCAGCGACGCGAGCGCGCGGCGCGCCACCTCGCGACGCAAGGGATCAAACGCCGAGAGCACGACCGTGTCCGGCGCGTCGTCGAGCAGCAACGTCACGCCCGTCGCCGCCTCGAACGCACGCACGTTCCGCCCTTCGCGTCCGACGATTCGCCCCTTCATCTCCGGGCCCGGCAACGGCACGGCAGAGGTGGTAAGCTCGTTTACGTGCGCCACAGCGCACCGCTGAACGGCGTCCGCAACAATGCGCGCCGCAACGGCCTCGCCCTGCTCGCGTGCCGCTTCCTGTATCCGCCGCGATAGGATTGCCGCGTCGTCGCGCAGCTCGGCGTTCGCCTTGCGCAGTATCTCGCGCCTGGCCTCCTCGTGCGTCATGCGCGCCAACGTCTTGAGGCGCTCGTCTGCGGCAGTCGTCTTGTCGGCCGCCTCTTTCGCCGCCGTGTCGGCTGCGGCCGCCTTGGCGTTTACCTTGGCCTCTCGCTCGTCGAGCGACGCGGCCTTGCGGTCGAGGTTAGCCTCGCGCTGCGTCTGGCGGTCCTCCACGCTCTGGATTTCCTCGCGACGTTTTTTGGTGGAGGCTTCGAACGCTTCGCGTGCCTTCACCACCGCCGCACGCGCGGCGATGTCCGCCTCTTTCAATCGTGCCTTGATCTCGCTCTCCGTCTCCTCCTCGCGCAAACGCATACGTTTCTCAATCGACTCCGCCTGCCAGCGTCCCACCAGTCCGCGAAGCGCGTAGCCAAGGAACAACCCCACGACCAGCAGCGCCGCGATGATGAGGATCGCAACGCCGTCGGAAAGGTTGTCCCACGTCGAGCTGGTCAACGCGAAGAGTGGTGAAAGGTGAATGGTGAAAGGTGAATGGTGGGAGAGGAGCGGCATTTTGACCTCCTAGTGGCTGGCAAGAGACTTGCGGAGAAGCGCGAAAAGGTAGGTGCGCTCGCTTGCGGGAAGCGAGTCGAATCCGTCAAGGTGCGAACGCATGTCGGTAACGCCCTCGTCGAAGGCCTTGCGCTCGGGCGACACGTCGTCGGCCGCGAACGGGTAGCTCTTCTCGGCGATCCACTTCGAGATGCGCTGCGCGGCGTCCTCCATCGAGCGGGCGCGGAAATGATCGCGCAGGATGCGCCGCGCAGCATCGATGTACGCCCGCACCTCTGGGTGCAGCTCGTCCATCACGAGCGCGTTCTCGGCGGCCAGCTCTCCGAAGCGCGGCGAGACTATGTAGGCCGTGAAGCTGTACGTCCAGCCAGGCCGCACGCCGGCAGGTCGGTCGTGGAGCGCGAAGCCGTCGCGCCCGCAGAAGACGAGCCGCCCCGTTCCCGGGAAGCGCCGCCGCCACTCGATCACCTCCAGCTTCGCGGTCTGCCCGTCGCCAAGGTCGATCTTGTAGTCGGTGGTGTGCCGCTGCACGATCACCGGCGACACCGGAAGTCCGCAGTAGTACACCGAGACGTCGGGATAGGCCTTCAGGTAGAGCGCGAACTTCGCCGCGAGCGCCTGCACCGCGGCAGCCGCGTCGGAAAGGCTCTCGATGTTCGCGTGCACGCCCGTCACCAGCACCTCAGTTCCGGTCGCGGGGCCTGTCCCCGACGCAGGAGCCACATGGAAGACGCCCGGCTCCGTCGAGTCGCCAGAAAGCGTGTAGGAAAGCAGATCGCCGCCAGCTCGCATGGTGGTGCGCCACTCGACGTGGCTACCCAACGCGAACGTCTTGAAGCGGCCGCGCCCGTGGCGCCCGTGCAGGCGGCGGTGGCGCGTGGCCGTAGTCGCGCCGTCAGAGCGCTTCCAGCTGCCGCCGAGAGACCCGAACGTCTCGTCCGCCCGCAGGATGTCGATGCCCGTACCGTCGTCCGACACGCGGACGGCGTCGATCCCGCCCAGCGCGTTCGTCACCAGGTCCACGCGCACCTCCCGCGCGTCCGCGTCGAGCGCGTTCCAGATGAGTTCCTCGATTGCCGACAGCGGCGACGCGCTTGCCAGCGACGCCACATGGTCGGCCCTTGCCTGGACGTAGATGTCTTTTGTCATAGATGGTGAAAGGTGAAGAGTGAAAGGTGAAAGGTGGATTAGTTATTCCCCGACAACGGCTCTATCTTCTCCGGAACAACGGATGTCACCTTCTCGATTCGCTGGCGGATCGTCTCCAGCTCGGTCGTGCAGAAGGCGACGAGACGGCGCCCTTCCTCGAAACGCTTCATCATCTCGTCCAGCGGCAGGGTCCCCGATTCCATCTCCGCGACAAGTTTCTCCAGCTTCTTCAGCGAGTCCTCAAAGTTCTTTTTCTCTTCGGCCATGTCTCTCCTTGCTGAAAGGGTTGCGGGTATTATAGCATAATATTTTAGTGCTTAGTGCTTAGTGCTTAGTGCTTAGTGCTTAGTGCTTGGTGGCTAGAGGTGGCGGAGGCGACGGCGGAGGAGGCGCC
>CACXPT010000208.1 GCA_902769585.1 uncultured bacterium | reverse complement strand
GTCACGAACGTGTGGATCAATCCGGCGGGCGGCAACTGGTCCGACCCCGCAAACTGGCAGGACGGCGCGGTGGCCTACTCTGAGACCGTTGCCGATTTCCGCCAGCTGGCGAGTGGGTCCACGGTGACGATCAGCAACAACATATACGTCAGCGGAATGGTGTTCGCCGGCGGCGCGGACGATGTCTGGAAGATCGCGCTCGGCCCCGGGGTGGGGTATGCTCGGCTCCGCCTTCGCACCGTCTTGGGCTATATGCCGATCTATATCGAGGGCGGCACGTTGCAGCTTGACGTCATAACGCTCTTTGAAGGCAATCATGTTGTCCGGAAAGAGGGATCGGGCACATTGGAGACGCTGCACGACTTCCCGGCGGAGGCGATCATTGCCGACAACCAGGTCATCGTGGCGGATGGCGCGATCCGTCCGATGGGAATGACGCACCTGTGGCAGGCCAATGTCCACGTGACGGGGACGGGCGTCCTTGACGTTCCTGATTCCCATACAGCCCTGTGGCTCGGCTCTTATTCCTCCGACAATGGCGCGACGCTCGACCTCAAGGGACGGCGGTTCCTGTTCTGTTCTGCGCGCGACTATCAGCTCTCGGAGAGCCTGGTCGGCACGGGGCAGGTGGTCGCCGTGGCCGGCAGAGTCCTTTCCGTCGCGAACGCGCGGTCGGGCGTCGAATACGTCGCGCGCGATGGCGTGGTGAGGTTCGGCGAAGTGTCGCTTGTGGGGCATTGGAAGTTCGACGATCCGGCGAGTCCCGGCAAGGATTCGGGGCAGTTCGGGAATGACCTGGCCGTCAGCAATTCTGTGACGGTGGTGGACGACGCGGAGCGCGGGAAGGTGGCGCAGTTCGGCGCGAACTCCTGCCTTTTCGGCATGGGGCCTGACCGTTCGATCACGCACATGCCCGTGGGGAACTCCTCGTACACGGTGGCGGCATGGGTGAAGAAGGGGAGCGCGCCGGTGGAGTCCGCATTGTTCTACTGGGGCGATCTTCCCGTCGTG
Organism: uncultured bacterium; assembly: GCA_902769585.1. GTDB lineage: Bacteria > Verrucomicrobiota > Kiritimatiellia > RFP12 > UBA1067 > RUG572. The sequence continues at coordinate 6,162 of CACXPT010000208.1, read as the reverse complement.
GTTTTTCACGGATTGTTGTGCAAGTTCACCAACGCCGCCGGCAAGATCTACGTCGGGCATGACGGCAATGGCGGCTATAGCAGTACGATCCAGGGCATTGAGGATTGGCACCACGTTGCCGTCGCGTACGAAGGAGGGGCAAAGACGATAACCGTCTATTGCGATGGCGTCCAGGTCGGGACGAAGACGTACGAGACGGCGAATTCGGCGGTTGCCAAGAACTTCGCCATCGGTTTTCCGTGGAGCCAATTTGCCTCCTATCCAAATGGGTTGAGAATGGACGACGCAGTCTTCTTCAGCCGCTGCCTCTCGGTGGACGAGGTGACGGCGCTGAAGAACGGCACGCTCACCACAGATACGGTGACGCTTCCCGCCGGAACCGGCCTGTCCACCACCTTCAACAGCGAGATTCAGTTCGCTGGCGACCAGACGATCGCGGAGATCGGCGGCGACGCCATGCTTGGCGGCGTGAACATGCCTTTGGGCGGCACGTTGACGGTGACGGGCGATGTGGAGAAGGTCCTATCCATCTATTCCGCGGACATAGCAGGAGATGCTTCGCTCGTGAAGGACGGCGCGGATACGACGCTTCAGCTTACCGGTCCGCTCTCCTACACGGGATCGACGCGCGTCAAGGCGGGCACGCTTGCGATCAATTCAGTTGTCGAGAAGAAGCCGTTCGCCGCATACGACTTCGAATCCACGAATCTCGGCATAGACTCGTCCGGCAACGGGCGCACGCTCGCGGTAAACGGTCCGACGCGCGTGTGGGACGAGGCGCGCGGCGGCTGGGTGGCGCGCTTCGTGGCGGCGAACAAGCAGGATTTGAATGGAAGCTTGGACAGCAAGACGGAACTCGTCGGCAATTCAGACTATACGTTCAGCGTATGGGCGAAGCCGTCCGCCAATTGCCCGTCGCAGGGTTCGTTCCTGTCGTTCGGCACTTACAACACCGGGAACTTCCAGATGAGCCAGTTCCGATTCCAGGACTTCTCCGCGCGGACACTTGTGCTGGCCCACTGGGGCGGCACGCTGGACTTCACCGGCATCCCGTCTACGGCCGCTTCGCCCGTGGGCGAGTGGCACCACTATGTGGCCGTGCACGAAGGGACTGCGTTCCGCGTATTTGTGGACGGCGTTCAGACCTGGTCGCAGACGAACGCCCAGGCGGTGAACTTCCAGAAGAACCACCAGCTGTACATCGGCTCGTGCTTCGGCACCATCGCCAACAATGCACAACGCTACTTCGACGGCGACATGGACGACGTGCGCGTCTATGACCATGCCCTTGACGTGACGGAGGTGAGGGGATTGTATGAAGGTGCGTCGCCGTCGCTCGAGGTGCCGGCCCCCGTGCTGCACTATGCGTTCGAGGACGCCTCCAATCTTGGCCGGGACTCGGCCGACGGCGGTTGCGATCTGACAGCCACTGGCACCTTGACGTGCGAGGATTCGCCGCTCGGCGGCAAGGCGCTGAAGTTCAACGAATCGGCGGTCAGCTACCTTTCGGCATCGCCGCTTCCGTCGGCAATCCCCGCGGCGGGCGAACCGATGACGGTGACGTTCTGGGTGCAGAGCAGTCCAAAGGACAAGGGGGACAGCACGACCTATCCCACATTCGTCTCTTGGGGCGATCCGGGCGCGGGGACGATCGACTTCATGTCGGCGTATCGATATGACATGCCGTGGCGTGCGCGCCTGTACATGAAGAAGAGCGATGGCAACGCCGTTGATGCTGGAGGCAACAGGGACTTCCTGATGGCCATGTCCGGCCCGGACGGGCTGCGTTGGCATCATTTCGCCATCGTATACGATCCGGCGGCCGGCGTGAAGACGTATGTCGACGGGCATCAGGTCTCGGATCTCAGCTCGGAATCGGCATTCACGAACGCGCGCACGGCGGACGGCTCGTTCTATCTGGGCGCCAAGCCGACGAGTCTCACGCAGCCCTTCAGAGGGTGCCTGGACGAAGTGAAGGTGTATGCGGCTGCGCTCTCGACGGCGCAGGTACGGGCCGCGCTCAGGGCCGAGCAGGGCAAGGGGACGCGCATACTGCCTGCCGGCACGGACATGACGGTGGATTCCGGAGCGAAGCTCAGCATCGGCGCCGGCGAGCAGACCGTCTCGTCGCTCGCGGGCGTCGGCATGGTGTCCATCGCGAAGGGCGCGCGTCTCACGGCGTCAGACTTCTCGGACTTCTCCGGCACGGTGGTCGGCCCCGGCACGCTGGGCGTGGCCGACGGCACGACGCTGGCGTTCGGCGACGGTTCCGCGCCGGTTCTCGTGAGCGCGGGGACGATCGCGCTCGGCGCCGGCGTGGCGGTGAACGCCACGTTCACGGGCGGCACGTACACGCTCATGCGCGCGGACACGTTCGAAGGCGTGGAGAACCTCGCCTCGTGGCCGGACTCGCCCAAGGTGAAGTTCTTCGTCTCGTCCGACGGCAAGTCGCTCCAGATGTCAATCTTCAGCGGCACGACAATCATATTCCGGTAACGGAAGAATCTCACCTATTGCACGAAATCGCAAATAGGTGAGGATTTTCGGACTGGTAAAAATCCTCACCTATTTTATAAAAACGCAAATAGGTGAGGATTTGCCTTGATGTGCGGTGAAGGAATATGATAGACTGTCGGCAACAGGAAAGAAGAAAATGCGCAAATTCTTCGGCAGAGAGCATTTGATGCGGATATTGGACGAATTATGGGGAAAGAGCGTCCCCTCGTTCGTGACGTGTCGCGGTCGCCGCCGCGTGGGGAAGAGCACGCTCATCGAACATTTTGCCGAGGTGTCCGGCGCGCGTTTTATCAAAATCGAAGGAGCCAAGCCAACCGAAACGACAACCGACGAGGATGAGAGGCGGGCCTTCGCGCGGCAGCTGGCGGCGCAAACCGATGCGGAAGACACCTGTCCGGCAAACTGGTTGAACGCGTTCATCCGTCTCGCAAAGGAAATCGGAGGTGACACGCGCACCGTCGTGTTGCTGGACGAGGTGTCGTGGATGGGATGTTTCGACGATACTTTCTCGGCTATGCTGAAGATCGCCTGGGACAACTACCTGAAGAAGTGCGATCATCTGATCTTTGTTGTTTGCGGCAGCGTCTCGACCTGGATTCGCGACAACATCATCGACAACAAGGCGTTCTACGGAAGGCGTTCGCTGGACATCGTGGTTCCGGAGCTCCCGCTTGCCGAGTGCGTCAAGTTCTGGGGGGACAAGGCTTCTCATCTCGCTGAGCGTGAAATCCTCGACGTGCTGGCCGTCACCGGAGGCATCCCGCGTTATTTGGAAGAGCTGAATCCGTCGCTCTCGTGCGAGGAGAATCTGAGGCGCATGTGTTTCGTGCCGAACGCGCCGCTTCGCGTTGACTTCGACGACATGTTCACGGACGTGATCACGAAGCAGCCGCGCCTTGCGTCGAAGGTGCTGAGGTCGCTTGTGGACGGGGCGAAGAGCGTGACGGAGATTGCCGAGGCTCTGGGTGTCGAAAAGGGCGGCGACCTTTCGAGCACCATCTCCCAGCTCCAGGAAAGCGGGCTTGTCGCGGCGGATGGCGGCAAGAATCCGAAGACGGGCTCGGATATCCGTGAACGGCGCTACCGCATCAGGGACAACTATTCGCGTTTCTACCTCAAGTACATCGAGCCGTCCAAGGAGTCGATTGACGCCGATTCGTTCTCGTTTGCGGGGCTGGATCAGTTCATTGGCTGGGACGCGGATCTCGGTTTCCAGTTCGAGAATCTTGTCGTGAACAATTTCCGCGAACTGCTGCCGTCGCTTCATCTTGAGAAGGTGATGATCAAGTCGGCCGCGCCCTACCGCAAAAGAGGTTCGCGCAAGACGGGCGAACAGGGCTGCCAGATCGACTTGCTCATCCAGACGAGCGCCGTCCTGTATGTCGTGGAGATCAAGCGGCAGGCGCATATCGGACACGAAGTGGTGGATGAGGTGAAGGAGAAGTGCCGACGGTTGCCGAAGGCGTCCGGCATCTCGGTGCGCACGGCGCTCGTCTATTCCGGAGAGCTGGTGCGCTCGGTCGAGGCGGAAGGCTATTTCGACGCCGTCGTGCCGTTCTCGCGCCTGATCGGCATCCCTTCATGAGCGACAGTCCTCCATGTGAAACTTCAACCTGTTCAGAAAGGAAATAGAGAATGAAAACGAAGATGATGGCGGTGGCGGCCCTGGCGGCCGGAATGGCGTGGGCGGCGGACGACGGGATGTTTCCGTTCGTGCCGTCGTACGACGCGCCGGAGAACGTGGTGAACATGAGCCACCTGCTGGAGGCGCCGGCCGGGAAGCACGGGCGCATCCGCGTGAAGGACGGGCACTTCGTCAACGACAAGGGGCGCGTGCGCCTGCACGCGACGAACCTCACCGGCCCCGCGAACTTCCCCACGCACGCGGAAGCGGAGCGCCTCGCCTTCCGCACGCGGCGGCAGTTCGACGCCGAGCGGCGCGACCGCCAGGACTACCTGATCGCGCAGTTCAAGAAGCGCGGCATCTACGTGAACGTGAACCTGCACGTGGCGCGCACGCTCGACGCGCGCGACGGCTTCGCGCCCGGCACGCCGTGGGCGAACAAGGGCGCGGACCAGTTCGACCCGCGCATAATCGAGATGGAGAAGGAGTACGCGCGCGAGCTGCTGTCGCACGTGAACCCCTACACGGGGATGAGCTACCTCAAGGACCCCGTGGTGGCCGTGGTGGAGCTCAACAACGAGGACGCGCTCTGGCGCGAGTACCTGAACGGCGCGATGGACCGCCTCGGCGAGCCGTACGCGACCGTGTTCCGCAACCAGTGGAACGACTGGCTCCTGAAGAAGTACGGCGGCAACGAGAAGATGCAGGCGGCGTGGAAGCAGCAGATGCAGTCGCTCGGCGACGAGATGATCGCCGAGGGGAAGTTCGACGGCGTGGTGGCGCCGGACGGCAAGACATGGATCCTCGACAAGGGAAGCGCAAAGGCGAAGGTCGGCGCGGTGGACGGCGCGCTGCGCGTGACGGTTACGCGGAAGGGCGACGAGTTCTTCCCCAAGCTCTACCGCCGCGTCGTCGTGAAGAAGGACACGCCCTACACGGTGTCGTTCCGCATCCGGCGCGTGAAAGGGGCGGCGGGCGAGGTGGGCTTCGCCGTCGCCGACCGGCGCAAGGGCTGGTCGTCGCTCGGCGTCCTCACGCGCTTCGAGCCGACGACGAAATGGTCCGAGCACGCGTTCACGTTCTATGCTGGCGACACGGTGGAGAAGGCCGAGATCCAGTTCACGCGCTTCGGCGAGGGAACGTACGAGATCGACGACCTCTCGTTCAGGACGGGCGGCAAGTCGCTGGACATCTCCGGCCTTTCGCCGGAGAAGGGCGGGATTCCGATCGTGACGTCGCGCGGGTGCGCGGCGCCCGCGATGACGCGCGACTTCTACCAGTTCCTCTGCGACACGGAGCACGCCTACTGGACGGGCATGCGCGACTACCTCCAGAAGGAGCTCGGCCTCGAGGCGCCCGTCTCCGCCACGCAGCTCGGCTATTCGCCGCCGCACCTGCAGGCGGAGCTGGACTACGTGGACAACCACGCCTACTGGTGCCATCCGAGCGTGAACAAGAACTGGTCGATCCGCAACAAGGCGATGGTGAACGCGCGCGGCGGCTGCATCCTCGGCCTCGCGGGCCAGCGCGTGGCGGGCAAGCCCTACACGGTCAGCGAGTACAACCATCCCTACCCGATCTACTACGGCGCGGAGGGCCAGCCGATGCTGCGCGCGTACGGCGCGCTGCAGGGCTGGGACGGCGTGTTCGAGTATTCCTACAACAACCGCCAGAACGCGGAGCCCGACCACAACGAGTACTTCTTCAGCATCGCGGCGCGCACTGACGTGCTCGCGCACTTCCCCGCGTGCGCGGCGATCTACCTGCGCGGCGACGTGAAGGAGAGCGCCACGAAGATCGTGGCGAACCTGCCCTACGCTGAATACTTCGACCGGCTCGTGAAGCAGCGCGCGGTGAGCCAGGGCATCGCACAGGCGTCCGGCGGCAAGCTGCCCGCGGAGCTGGGCCTCGTGCACCAGGTGGCCGTGGACGTGACGGGAGGGTCGCGCTCCGTCGCGACCGCAGAAGCACCGAAAGCCGTCATCGTAAGCGACACGGGCGAGCTCACGTGGAACTGCGAG
>CACXPT010000207.1 GCA_902769585.1 uncultured bacterium | reverse complement strand
CGTGATCTTCTGCCCCTTCGCCTGCTGGGCGGAGACGATGCCCGGCAAGGCGGCGTTGTACGTCTGGATGCGCGTGTAGTTGGCCGCAGTGCCGCGCCAAAGGAGCGTGGTGAGGATCACGTGCGCGTCCGGCTGCGCGGCGAAGATGCGGTCCAAGAGCCTGACCGTGCGGCTCATGTCGTTCAGCGTGTCGGCGCCGGAGTCGTTCGTGCCGAGGTGGAGCAGGATGACATGCGGATCGGTGGCGTTGGCGTTGGCGAACCATTTTGGCAGGTTTTCGTAGATGCCGCTCCCGCCCTGCGTCGCGTCGAGGCGCCAGCCGCTGTGTCCCTCGTGGTTCACGTCCATGCCGCTCACCGTGCCGGCATAGTCGGTGGCGGTGCCCACGTAGTCCACGTTGTAGCCGGCCGCGAGGAGCTTCGTCCAGAGCGGGCCGCGGTAGCCTGCGGTGTCCTGCGACTTGTCGCCGCGCGTGATCGAGTCCCCGAGCGGCATGATGCGCAAGGACGGCGTTCCCAACGCCGCAAAACACATTCCGATGACGGCAAACAGTATTTTCCTCATGATGAACTCCTCATAATAAGATGATGACGAGACCGCCGGAGTGGCGGAGGTAGCCCTGCGCATCCAACGCCACGGCTTCACCGTTGTAGGTGATCTGCTTGAGCTGCCGTCCCGTGAGCCCGGCGGAAGTCGTGCCGAAGCGGAGCGCCTGCGTGGGCAACGGACCGTCGCCCGTCACGGTCAACGTCGCGCCGACCTTCCACTCCTCGCCGCTCGAATCAGCGAACGCAATCGCGCCGTCTCCGAGCGCAAGCGTCGCGTTCCCGGAAAGCGTCAGCGCGCCCGTGGAGTTCGTGACACCCCCGCACGTCACCGTGCAGGTGTTTGTGAGGGTCAGGGGCGCGGTGGCGGGAAGCGCCCCGTCGCTTGCCAGCGCAAGCGTCCCCGCCTCCACCGTCAGCCGCCCGATAAACGTGTTCGTTCCTGAAAGCGTGAGCGTGGACTCGCCCTTTTTGATGAGCTGGGCGCCGATAAACACGTCCGAACCCTGCACGAAGTCGTAGATCGTGCCAGAAACGGTGAGTGGGGCAGTCGTCACGAAGGTGAGCGTATTGGTTGGGGTTCTGGTGCCGTTGACGAGGTTGACGCCGGAAGCGAGCAGGTTGGCGTTCGTGCCTTCGCTCGTGTAAATCATCGACAGTCCGTTATCGCTTCCTCCGCATCGCAACGGGTTGCCAATCGCGCGCGCGCCGTTCCGCAGGGTCAGGTAATTGAAGTAGCTGCGTCCGTCCTTCACGGTTGGATGAAGCATGGGCGTATAGAGCGTGGCGGCGTCGAACACGTATGTCGCCATGGTCTCCGTCTTCAGATTTTCAAGCGGCACGAGCGTGCTGCCCGATTCAAAGAGGCGAAGCCGTCCCGTGCCGTTTCCGCATGACGCCAGCCAGATGACGTTCGCGCCGTTCCGCGCCACAAGATCGCCCGTCGGCTGCGAATCCGCGCCCGCGAATACAATCTGCGCGTTGTCGACAAGCATGTCCATGCAGGAATTGGCGGCATTCAGCGTCAGCGACGGCACGGAAACGTAACGCAAGGTCATGTTCTTGACCGTATAGCCGGTAAAGTCCGTGGACGTCGAGTCTACCTTCACGTTCTCCATGTCCTCCCCAAGGACCGCACCCTTTTCGACAGTATGATAGAAGGATTTGACCCATCTCGCCTTGACATTCGCGCCGTTTTGCGTGAACTGCACCTTTACGCCCTTGACATAGTTGCCGTACAGGAACTGGAACTGGCAGGTCAAGCTCTCGCCGTTGAACTTGACATGGTACGGCAACGATTGCGTATACTGCTCGGAAATGCCGATGGCATTTCCTTTCAACGTGGCTTTCACGGGCGTCATGCGGGAGAGGACCATATTCGTGAACACGTGGTTGTCCGCAGTGGTCGTCAACCAGGCCGAAGCCGTACCCGTCTGATTGCCGGTCAGACCGTATGTCGTTTCCGTCGTCGCGTCCGAAAGCCCCTTGGCCACGATACGCCCGTTCACGCTCGCGACGGGCTGCGTCCACGTCTGCGAGATCGGGGCCGTGACGCACGCCTCCACATTTGACGCCGCCACCGCGCCGCCGAATGCCGCGTTGCCGGCAAACCGCACACGCGCCACGGACGCCTTGAGCTGGCACACGCCATAGCCTGCCGTGGAAAGCGACGTCGCGACATTGCCGGTCCCAGAAGCCACAACTGATGCGACATTGGCGGACACGAGATCCATGCCCAACGTCTTGACGCTACTGTTGTTCACGTAGCGCGTTCCGATACCCTTCGCATAGACGCCGCCCTCGCCGTCCGTGAACTCGACGAGTATGCACTTGATGAGTCCCTGGTAAACCTGGAACTGCACCGTGGCCTTGCCGTCCTTCGGGAAAAAGTGGTATCCGAACGCCGAGAACGTGCGGCTTCCGCCTGACATGCTCGCGCCGCCCATCTCGCCCCATATCCCCGAAATGTCGGCGAGCGTGATGCCGGGAAATACGAGAGCGGGCGCATTCTTCGGCACAAAACCCTCGTAAGTGCATTCATCAACGCCATCAAGCTTGAGCGCACCTTCCGTCGTGAGGTTAGACACCACGACCGTGCCGCCCAGCGAAACGTTCGTGTCCGCGCCGAAGAGCGCACTTGCGCCGTCGGTCCACGCGACGGTCGTCTCGCCCGAAAGCCAGTTCAGCTCCCCTTCCGCGTTCCACGCGCCGCCATCCGGCCCGTTCCACACGAGCGGCGGCTCGTCGGCGCCAGACGACGACAACACCATCCCCCCAGCGATGCACATTGCCGCCGCATACGTGAACAATCTATTCATTCCACAATCCTTCTTTTTGGCGCACATGGATTATAAAAATCGTCCCACGCTGGTTACGGCAGGTCGAACCAGTTGTAGCCGACGTTGCCGCAGACCTCGACGACGGTCACGTCAATCGGGTGGTCCCAGTCGGGACGCCGCGCGAGGGCCGTGCGGTAGTCAAGCGCCTGCCTAACCGTCTCCGCGTCTGGCGTGTCGCGTCCGAGAATATTCCCCTTCTCCGCCGCCGCGTTCGTGAAGTACTTGAACTCCACGAGCCGGGCGGGCTTTGGAGATCCGGCCTTGGGCACCGCGAGGAAGTCGCAGCGTCCCTCGGACGAGTTGTACTCCATCTCGAACGAGTAGAATTCCGAAAGGCTGTCGAGGCATCGCGAGGTGAACGTCGTCCTGAAGAAGTTCTCGTTCATCTTGTCGAACGCCTGCGCGGGGATGCGCGCCTTCACGTAGTGTTGCCAGTAGGCGTCAAATAGGTTCTTCCACGTACCGTCGGCGAGGGCGAGCGACTCGGCCGCACGGCTGAACGAGCGGCGCGCCTCGTCGACGTTCTTGAACTCCGAAAGTTCGTCGTAGTAGTCGACGAACATGTTCTTGATCGTCAGGTTCGGGATGTTGAGCCGGAACGGGTTCTCGAACGTCAAAAGCCCAAGGTAGTAGAGCGCATACGGGAAGAATTCCTCCGTGAAGAACTTCGCGCGCCCGAACTTCGCGGAGAGAGCCGAACGGACGACATCCTCCCCCTCTCCGCGCTCGATGTAGGCCCGCAGCTTCGCCATTGCGTTCTGCGGTGTCTGGGCGAGGCGTCGAAACCAGCCGATGTCCGTCCGCACGTTTGCGTCGATGACGTCAGGCGGCTGCTTGCGCCATTGGACAAGGCAGCGGAGATACCAGTTGCAGATGGTCGAGTTGTACAGCGGCTCCGAACCAGGCAGGAAATGGTAGCCGTCATAGAACGCCTTGAGATCCGCCAGCACGGCTGGCTTGATCGCCGGATCGAGCTCATGTTCGGCGAATACCTCGTCGACGTACGCTTTCACCTGCGGCTGGGTGAATCCGGCCATTCCCAGCTTGTCGGGGTCGAGGTTCACGACCGTGCCGACGTTGAAGCCGCTGGAGAGGTCGTCGAGCGTGATCGGCAGCACGCCCGTGAAGTACGTGCGGCCGACCGTGCCGTCCGCAAGCCCTGCCTTGAAGGACTTGAAGAACGCCTTGAAGAACGACTCGCGCGTCAGATCGCCCTTCGCGTCGTGTCCGCACACGGCATTGTACTCCAAGTCGCGGCCGGAGACCACCAGCTCGTTCGTGAAGTTGTCGTACTCGTCAATGATGACGTAGAGAGGGGGGAGTCCCGCATTCATGATAACCGTTCGGACTGCATCGATCATGTCAGCTGGGTTCTGCGCCTTCGCGATGCCGCTCCAGTCGGCCAGTTTTCCGTACTTGACGGAGAAACTGCCCACCGCCCGCTTGACGTTCTCCCAGAAGTTCCGCTCGATTTCGGCGAGCGTGCCGACCTGCACGGTGGAGAAGTCGAACTGGAGCACAAGGAACGAGTTCCTGAGTGGCGTCGGGTTGCGCCCGATGTCGGTCATGCCGAACAGCTCATCGAAACGGTCCCTCAAGTTGGCGTCGTAGTAGTGCGCGAGCATCGAGCAGACAACCGACTTGCCGAACCGCTTCGGCCGCAGGAACACGGACGTCGGCACGTTCTCAAGTCTGCGAATGTACTCCGTGTTGTCCACGAAAAGGCACTCGCGGACCAAAGTAGCCCAGTTGATGACGCCATACGGAATCTTGCGCTTGGTCTCCATGCCGTCAAGTATACCACATCCCCCCTGCCTGATTCAAGAAGCCAGCGGCCGACGGCCGACGGCGAATAGCAACCATGGTTACAGCAGCCATGGTTGCTTTACTATGGCACTTCCTTTTCCGCAGCCCATCCCGACAACGGACTTATCGTATAATGAGCATCGTGCCGCTCGGGCGGTCGACGAGGTAGAGCCGCACGTAGTCGGGCGCGAAGTAGCGGCCCGCGATGAACGCCGCCGTGTTGGCCATCTTCAGCTCGTTGCCCGTCGTGCGCAGGAGCCCTTCCGGAATCTCAATGTCGTTGTGCTCGGTACCCGACGTGTAGTTGCCCAGCGCCGTCCCGTTGAGCGACATGCTCACGGTATGGCCGGCTGTCGCCGTCCTGAACTTCATCCGCCAGTCGTAGTTCTGCAGGATGTCCTCCGGCACGTCGAACTTGATGACCGTGTTGGTGTGGGCCGACGAGCCATTGGCGCCGAAGAGGGCGCGCGCGCCGTCGAACCAGTTCGCGCCGATGAGCTGGTAGACGTTTGCGCTCGGGTTCTGGTATCTGCCCTCCATCGCGAACTCGTAGTGCGAGTTGTCGCGCTCGCCGTACTGCAGGGAGCCGCCGAACGAGGCCATGTCGATGCTGACCGGCGTGCCGCCCGCGTCCGTGCGCGTGACCTGCAGGACGTTGGTCGCCCCGGCCAGAAGCAGCGTCTCCGGCACGAACCAGCGCGTGGCCCGGCCCGGCCCAACGGCCTTCGTCCCCAAGTCCGCGCCGTTCACCGTCACGCGCCGGAGCCGCCGGCCGCCAGCCCCGCCGGCGCGGTCCACCGGTCCGCGTCCACGTCCGTCGTCGCCGCCGCGCCCGATCCGTTGAACTCCGTCGTCGCGTCGTTCTCCACGCCCACGCGCCAGAGATCCAGACGCGGCCACGCCGCCGCCGCGCGCATCTCAGCCTCGGTGAGCGAGTTCGTCCACACCGCGATGCTCTGGATGCTGCCGCGGAACGTCTTCGTCGTGTTGGCGGTGACGTTCGTGCTCCAGGCGGTAGTCTCGCTCTTATAACTCTCGGTCCCGATCGTGAACGACGTGTTGGGCTTCGGCGAGATGTTGTACTCGTCTGGCACGGTCGCGGTGTAGTAGGTTGTGTTGAACCATGCCAGCGTCGAGTTTGTGACGGACGTCGCGGTGCGCGGGTCGTAGTAGCCGTCGCGCGAGACGAGCATCGAGACCTTCTGTCCGTCCACCGACAGGACCACGTCGTTCCAGGCGTCGAGGTTGATCTTGCAGTAGTCGGTGTTCGGCTGCCAGCCCCGGCCCCCGCAATACAAAGTCGCATTCGCCCAGTGGTTCGTGATCGTGTTTTTGTTGGCGTTGAAAGTCATGATGTGATTTCCCGTGGCCGTAAAGCCGAACATGAAGCCCCGCTTAGTCTCGTGCCCGCACGAGAAGATCCACCGGTAGTCCTTCTGTGTCTGCGTCAAGTCGGGCCGGAACCGGATGGCCACGGCGAAATGGGGTTTGTCGGCGAGGGCGTTGGCGACATACGCCGGCAACGCGAACGCGTTCGGTCGCAAGACACCCGTCTGCGTCGCCTCGTTGGTGATGACGAATAGGGCATCCGCACCAACTCGTTCGTGAACACGGGATGGTTGGCACCGACGCTGCTGCTCGCCGGCGCGTGGAGGTTGAGCGAGTCGTACAGCTCGCCGGAGTCCAGCCTGCCGTTGCCGTTCGCGTCAACACCCATGCCTCGGCACCAGTAGAACGCCTTGGCGTAGACGTCGTCGCCGAACGACGACAAAGCCATCCCTCCGGCGATGAACACCGCCGCCGCATACGTGAACAATCTCTTCATTCTGTGCTCCTTCTATTCGGCGCGTACCGCTTTCGCGGATGCGCCATGTGTCATTGGAAAATGATGACGGTGCCGCCTGAGATGACCTTGATGCGGGCCGAAACGGTGGTCGAATGCCCCGCCGCATCGGTGGCCGTCACCGCGTAGATCGCTGTGCCGGGACGCGCCGTCGAGACGTCGAGCGTCGTACCCGTCGCGTCCGCGATCGGCACGCCGTCCTTCAGCCACTGGTAGGTCTCGGCCGTAGGTGCATACGCGACGAGCGTCAGCGGGTCGTGGATCAGCACCTGTGCATCCTCCGGGGCGACCGCAAACGCCGGCGCGTCCGTTTGCCCCCGCGCCGTCGGCCGCACGAAGACGTACAGGTCGCGCGTCGTGTACGAGCCCGCGTTTCCGTCCGAGTACACCGTCCAGTCGGGATTGCTGCCCGTCGGGCAGTTGCCGATGCCGATGTTGGGAATGGTGACGGAGCTCCAGCCATCCCCGCCCCCAAGGTAGTTCAAGGCCATCACCGTCTGCCCGGCGAGATAGCTGTGTACCTGGAACGAACAGTACACGGTGCCTTTGTACGTGCTTGGGCTGTCGCCGAAGTCATAGTTGCTGGCATTCGCCCCCGGAACATTCTTGCCGTTGGCCGCCCCGTAGTTGCCGGGGAAGAACTCGATGTTGCCGTAGGCGTAGTCGCCGTCGGTGAGGGTGGGGGCCGTGCCGCCCGAGGAGCCGTGCCGCACGACGAGGTTCGTGACGATGCACTGGGTCAGCGCCTTGCGCCGTTCGCTCGGGATGCCCAACTCCGAGGCATTGTCCGTGAACGCGTCCATCGACGCCCAAGCCCAATTCTCCGAACCGTCCTTGCCCACGAGGTGCAGCGCGTAGGCCACGCGGTCGAAGCTGAAGTCGCCCTTGAAGCGCGTCTTGTCGAGGACGTAGGGCGCGCCGTACGTGCCGCAGGAGGAGGCCTTCGCCGAGGGCAAGGTGTGCTTGTAGACGAGCTCGTAGTCGCCGATCTCGGCGATGTTCGCCGCGCTCAACACGCTCGGCAGCGTCTCGTCCGGCACCGTGAACTTCCGGTTCGCGGCCTTGCGCGGCTCCGCAGTTGCGCCGTTCGCCGCCGCGATGACGGCAATGTTGTACGTGGCGCAGGCCGTGAGCGGCTCGGCAAACGTGAGGATGGCCTCGCGCGCATCCAATGTCGAACGCGTAACGGACTTGATGCCGACGGCGGGGTAGAGTTCGTATGCCGCTGGATCGAGCAGGGCGTCCGGAACGGCCGATTCGAAGAGGACGCACGCGCGCCGGCCGCCTGCCTCCGCAATGGTGTAGAGATATTGAGGAAAGGTCTGCACGGGGCCCTCCTGCACGAACACGTAGAGCTTCACGTCGGTGAACGTGCCCTGTGAAACGGTGTACTTGAAAATCCAGCTCTTGTCGCCGGAGAGGCTGTAGTTACCGATGCCGGCCGCAATGCCGGTCGTGTGATACGTCAATCCGTGAACAGAGAGGACGAACTGGTTCGCCCCGTAGTTGTTGACCATGAACGACCCCCAGGGCTCCGCCGAAGGTTGGGGCGAGTAGTCAATGTCTTGATAGGAACTTCCGCCGTTGGGAACGCCGAGATAGGCAGCTGAACTGGGACGCGATCCGAAGAACTCGACGAACCCCGTCTGGATGCCGTCGCCCGTCTGTACGCCGTCCACGTTAGAACGTACGTTCATGTTGGCGACGCGCGAGGCGAAGTTCTGCGCCTTGCTGTCAGGCATGCGGATGTCGGCAAGACTTTGCGAGGGCGCGTCGAAGCTCGTCCACACCCACTTCTCCGCGCCGCTCTGCATGTAGCGCAGGTAGTAGGCTACGCGGCGGAACGACTTGCCGTCGAACGCGGCGCTGTTGTCCACGATGTGACTCGCGTAGTTCTCGGCTTCGTCGAAGTGGTTCGCGGTCTTGTCAATGGTGACGTCCTGGAGCAGCGCGTAGTTCGCCGCCTCGGGGACATGCGAGAGAACGTCCGCCGGCGCGGGATAGTCCGTGACGGACGCCGGCGCCGCGGTCACGGGACGCACCATCACGTACAGGCGGCGGAAGCGCGTGGAGCCGACGGTCGTGTTGCCCATGTTCCGCCAATCCGCCGTGCCCGTGCTTGACGTGTTCACGCCGATGCCACACCAAATCCAGCCAGACGAGTAATTGCGGAAATCGTTGACCGCCCAGAGGGTCGCATCGCCGTTCATCATGCGCATCGTCGAGTCGGCGTTGCTGCTGCCCCATGAGATGCGCACCGATCCGCCCGCAAGCCCCATGCCCGGCGTCACGCTAGCGACGTTCGACTCCACGTCCAGGTTCGAGACGGGCGTAGTTTCGGTAGAAAGCGCCAGAGAGGACGGGAAGTCGAGGCTTGTCAAGTCGTTCGTCCAGGCATCGCAACTTGTCCACACCCAGTTCGTCACGCCGGCGGTCGTGACGAGCTCCATGTAGTAGCCAATGCGGTCGAACGACTTCGGGTAGTCCACGTGCGCCTCGCGGCGGCTGAACTTGAGTCCCATCGGAGGAATGGTGGGCACGCTTTCAAACATGCCCTCTACGGGAAGGTCGTAGGCGTAGACGAGATCATAGCCCGCACGCGCGGCGGCGGAGACGTTCGCCACGACCTCGGCGGGCTGAAATGTGCCCGAAACCGTCCGCGTGGCGGATTCCGCCATCGCGTTCCCGCGCGGCGAGGCGTCCTTCACGCCCGTCGCCGTAACCGTGACCGTGCCGCCCGTAACTTGATCGATGCGCACGATGAGCCGTGACCAGTCGTCCGCGTCGCGGTTCACGCTGCGCACCGTCGCGCCGCTCACGGCGATCGCGGCGGAGAAATCCTGGTCGGCGGTGACCGGCTTGGAAAATGTCAGCACGATCTCCGTACCGCCCTGCCGCGTGGCGGCGGCAAGGAACTCAGGGGGCGTCGCATCCGCCCCGTCGTCCATCACGTACACCTGCATCTTGGCGACCTTGTAGAGCTTGCCGTTGGCGACGCCCGTCCAGTCCGGCTCGCCGCCGGACACGTTCGTGCCCACGCCCAGCTGTATGCTGCTGCTTTGCCAGCCGTTGAAGCCGAAGAGCGTACATCTCGCCTTGTAGTCGTGAATCTGCATCGAGCCGTAGTTGCTGGTATAGGCCTGAGGTCCGTCGTCGAAATCGTACGCGCCATTGTTCGCGTTGGGCAAGCCAAGAGACCCGGCCTTGCCGTACCCCTGGGGCCAGAACTCGATGTTGCCCTCGTCCACCAGCTCGCCGTCGCGGTGGATGATCGTCTCGTTGTTGCTCCAGATGCGGACGAGGGAACGCCGAGCGCGCCCGGATCGTCCGTGAACGCGTCAAGCGACACCCACACCCAGTTGTGGACGCCGTTCGTCGTCACCGTCTCGACGAAATACGCCACGCGGCTGAAACCGCCCTTCGCCACTTGGCGCGACCGGTCGATGTTATAGGGCACGGCCTGAACGCCCCATCCGAAGTGCGGCATTTCCTTCTGTACGTCCAGATCGTAGACGAGCCTGTACTTGTTGTACTCGCTGCGCGGCACCAAGTTTTCCGCGCCCGTCGTCGCACCCAACACGGGAAGTATCGCGCCTGCCGCGATCGCCGCAATTCCAATCACCATTCTAATCTTCATGGGCACAATTCTCCTTCTCGAAAAGAAAACTGCCATATCCTATCACATCCCCTCCCATTTTAGCAATTGCAATTTTGTATTTTGTTGCGCCCGCTCAGCCTTCCTTGGAGTGGCCGATCGTCTGCTGCGGGCCGGCCGCGCCGACGTTCGAGAAGTCCATCTTCGCGAGGTCGACCGTCACGATGCCGAGCGGCTTCATCGTCTTCCACGCGCCGCGCGTGAAGTCCGGGATGTCC
>CACXPT010000206.1 GCA_902769585.1 uncultured bacterium | reverse complement strand
GTAGGTGCCGTAGGTGAGCTTGTTGCGCCCCATCGCGAACGTGCCGCTCCCCATCGTGAAGTCGCCGGCGTAGATGCGGACGGACGAGGCGGTGCGCTTCTGCGGCGTCGTCGACGTCTTGCCGTTGTAGCACGCGTGCATGAACCAGCTCGTGAACTGGACCTTGCCGCCGCGGATTTCGAGGTGCGCCTCCTTCTCCTGCTCGCCGTCCGCCGCGAGCCAGCCGCCCGCGCCGACGTTGTTGCCGTTGTCGACAAGGTACGTACCGCCGCCCTCGCCCAGGACGAGCGTGCCCTCCAGCACGTGGAAGTGGCGGTAGCCCTTCGACGGCGCGTCGCCGTTCGCGGTCGGGACGTAGCGTGCCTGGAGGCCGCTCGTGCCGTCGGTGAGCGGACCGCTCTTGCTGTAGAAGATGTTCGTGCCGGAACCTGCGAGGTGGAGCGTGCCGGGGCCGGTCTTGACGAACGACGCGGTGTTCTGGCGCATGTTGCCCGTGATCCACAGCTCGTTCGAGATGTTGTAGATGGCGGCGCGTCCGGTCACGTTGTTCGTGAAGGCGCGGTCGATCACCCCGCCGTCCGGCCCGTTGTAGAGGAACGTGCCGCGCCCCATCACGACGTCGCCGCCCGAGCCCAGGGACGAGTTGTTGCCGGTTTCGGCCGCCGCGTTGAGGCGCACGATGCCGCCGCCGGACGTGCCGCTGTTGATCTCGACGTCCGTCTCGCCCGCGATGCGCGCCGTCACGTTCGTGAACACGCCATTGCCCGGCGCGATCGTCACCGTATCGGCGATTGCCATGCCCGCAGCGGCGACAACCGCCGCCACTCCTATCGCTCTCCTCATCTCTCTGCACTCCTTCTTTTCGACGCGCACCGCTTTCGCGGCGCACAGACCTCACCTTCACATGGTTCCACGTGCGGTTATCATATCACATTACAGCCTTTTCCCACAAGCCGAAAATGTGGTATACTTACCGCATGGCAAAGAAGCGTACAGGCCTCAAGATTCCCTACGGGATCATGGATTTTGGACGACTCCGCAGGGAGGGATACTACTACGTCGACAAGACGGAGTTCCTCGCGCAGATGGAGGCGCGTGACAGTTTCATCTTCTTCGTGCGGCCGCGCCGGTTCGGCAAGTCGCTCTTCATCTCCATGATGGAGAACTACTACGACCTCAACCGGAAGAAGGAGTTCAAGAAACTCTTCGGCGATCTCTGGATCGGAAAGCATCCCACGGAGAACGCCAACCGCTTCATGACGCTGAAGCTCGACTTCTCTAAGGTTGGCGGCACAGGCGAGGCGCTGCAAGAGTCGTTTGAGAAGCACATCGCCACAATGCTCGACGAATTCGTGTTTCGATATTCAGAGCATTACGACAACGCGTTCAAGGCGGCATTCCCTGGCAAGACCGCTGAGGAGAAGATTGCGGCCGTTACCGCGCGCAACAGGACAATCGGCGTTCCGATCTACCTGATCATCGACGAGTACGACAATTTCACGAACCAGATGATCCGCTCGGCGGGCGTTACCGACTACCGCGAAATCACGCATGGCGCGGGATTCTACCGCAACTGGTTCAAGAAGTTCAAGGGCGAATTCGACCGCATCTTCATGACGGGCGTCTCGCCCGTGACGATGGACGACCTCACGAGCGGCTTCAACATCGCCGCGAACCTTACTCTTGATTCCGACTTCAACGCCACGCTGGGCTTCTCCGAGGCGGAGGTCCTGAAGATGTTCTCAGATTTCAAGGGGACAGGCAAGTTCACGTGCGGCGACCCAGCCAAGATCGTTCCGTCCATCAAGCCGTGGTACGATGGCTACTGCTTCGCGAAGAAGAAGGTGGGCGAGGAGAGCGTGTTCAACTCCGATATGACGCTTTATTACCTCAAGAGCCTTGTCGAGACCGGAGAGCCGCCGGAGAACATGGTGGATGCCAACATCAAGACGGACTACGAGAAACTGAGGACGATCTCCGACCTCCAGCGCATCGTCTTCAAGATGGAGCCGCTGGAGGCGCTTCCCATGACGGAGCAGGCCGTCGCCAAGGGCGGCATCCAGTTTCCGCTCGTAGAGTCGTTCCCAGCCGAGGCGATCATCAAGCCCGAGAACTTCCACTCGCTCTTCTTCTACTACGGATTGCTCTCAATGGCAGACCGCAAGATGGGCGAGATCGTCTACGCAGTCCCGAACGCCTGCGTGGAGAAGCAGATATACGGCTATCTCCGCGACCGGTATTTCCCGCCAGAAAAGAGTTGGCTCGACTGGAACGCGTCCGCGCGCGCATTCGCTTACGAAGGCAAGTGGCGCGAGTTCTTCGAGCTTGTCGCGAAGAACTTCAAGGAGACGACGCCGATACGCGGCGGCATCGATGGCGAGGTGCGCATGCAGGGGTACTTCCAGTGCGAGATGGGGCACCTGCCGCAGTTCATCACCTGTCCCGAGCTGGAGATGTCGCACGGCAACTGCGACTTCTTCCTTTTCCCCGAGCGCACATACTACGGCGACGTGCCACACAGCTACATCGTTGAGTTCAAGTATCTCAAGAAGGGCGCGAAGAAGGCGGAGCAGGAGGCTCAGCGCGCCGAGGGGATCAAGCAGCTCAAGAACTACGCGAAGGACAAGAAGGTTCCCGCCCTCGCCAAGGGCACGACGCTGCACCTGATACTCGTCCAGTACCGCGGTCCCGCGATGTCCAACTGCGAACTCGTGGCCGAGAAGAAGTTCTAGAGGCCGCGACAAGTTGCGCCCCTCCCCGCGTGAAGAGCCGTTTCTGGGCCCAATCAGCTGATGGCGACGTGATTACTCACTGCACGATTCGCGGATGCGCCCCTGAAATCAGCGGAAAATGAGAACCGTGCCGACCGGCGGCGCGGGATCGGCAAGGTTCAACGCCGCCACCTTCGACCAGCCCGCGAGGATGTACCCTTCCTCGCCGCCGCCTGCCGCCTCGTTCACAAGCAGGGACGAATCTGCCGCGTTCGGCTTCTCCAATGGCCAGTAGCCGATCAGGTTCGGCTCCTCGGCCACGTTCACCTTGTGGTTGTAGATGCGAGAAATCCGCAGCCCGCTCAACGCCTTGTTCCACACGCGCACCTCGCGCATCGACCCTTGAAGCATGCGCGCTTCATCGGTGTTGTAGGCCGTATCGGTGCCGCCAAGCGTCAGGCAGTGCGGCTTGTCCGCATTCCATGGGGACAGCGTGGTGTAGCCATTCACGATTTTCTTGAGCTGTCCGTTGATGTAGAACCGGAGTGTCGAGCCTTGCCGCGTGGCTGCCAGATGCGTCCATGCGTTCAGCGGCACGGTCTCGTCAGTCCTTTGCCAGCCGCCTCGGTTGCCCATTCCATCCGTGCCGGAGATAAAGAAACCGAAATGGTCCGTGTTGTCAAAACCCATCAGAAAGCGATTTGGATTGTTCGCATCGTTCTCGCCACGCGCCCACTGCGAGAAAAGGAAGGTCTGTCTGTTATGCATTGCCGTCGGCCGCACCCACGTCTCGAAGGTGAAGTCCTGCACGTCGATCGCCTTCTCCGTCCGCACCACGCCGAACCATGAGCCGCCGAACTCTGGCGCAAGCGCGATCGAACTGTCTTCATGCTGCAGTGCCGGCGCGAAGCCGGTATCTTTCCACGTCAGGCCGGAAGGAACGGTGGACGTATTGCCGGTCACCTTGTTTACAACGGTTCTGCCGCTCCCTTCGTCCAGAGGCCAGCAACCGGCCAAGCCGCTCTCCGTTCCAGATGCCTGGGTGAGCATCGCCGCACGGATTTCGGATTGCGAACGTGCGACATTCCAGATTCGCGCTTCGCGCAGATAGCCCGGGAACGTGCTGTTGCCGCCTGTCGTGAACAGCGTGAACGATGCATTGTTCGGTATAGCAGTCGTGTTTGCCGTCATCGACCTCACGTTCTCGCCATCGATGTACATCGTCAGGTCGCTTCCGCTCCGCGTCACGGCCACATGATACCAGATGTTCGGCGCAATGGCCTGCGGCGCGGCAAGTTGCGTCAAAGCCGCATTTCCGCTGGACCCTATCTGGAACAACAGAACGTTGTTCGCCCTGACATACAGTGTAATCCAGCTGTCCTTGTTGTTGGTGTAGTATTGCCCCATGACATATCGGCCGGCTGTCAACACGTACGGCAGGCAGATCCACGTCTCGACGGTGAAATCGGCCGCTGTTATCTTCGCGTCGGTCACTATCCGCCCTAGGGAGTTTGCCGTGTTGTCTGCCGCATACAAGGCGGAATTTGTGCTCAGCGGCGGATTCCAGGAGAAGTTGCTTACCGCATCGCCGAAACTGCTCAAGACGCCTGTCACCTTGTTGCTAACGGTCGTCCCCGTTCCTTCGTCAAGCGCCCAACATCCAATCAGGCCGCTTTCGTCACCGGTAGCCGACACGTTCATGTAGCCCGCAATCTCCGTCGCCGAACGTGCGCAATTCCACACGCGCGTTTCGCGCAGACTTCCCAATATCGAGGTGTTGCCATTCGATTTCGCGCCGGTATTGAACAGCTCAAGCGCCACGTCCGGCGGAATATCGGCATCAGATTTGTCGATCCGTCCCACCTCCGCGCCGTTGATGTAAAGCTTGGCGATTCCCGCTTCGTCCAGTGTTCCGGCGATGTGGAACCACTCTCCGAGCCTGATCTCGGTATCGGACAGCAACGCATTTGACGAACCGATCCTGAGACGTGGCCGCACATAGTTCTGCGGCAAATCCAATCCAACCCACCATGTCCCGTTCACATATTGTCCCAGAAGATAGGAGTGCCGATTTGTGGAATCGATACGCGCCCATGTCTCGACGGTATACGTGCGCGTCGAGATCCTGATGTCGGTCTGGATGCCCTTGCCCGCCACGGACTTTGATTCAAGGATAGCCGTATGATTCGTCCCGCAAGGAGGAAATGCGCCAACCGCGCCGAACTTCTCGTCCAGTTCCGAATCCCACGCCAGCTCCTGCGTGGGCGGCACCGTGAGATCGTGGCCGTCCGCCAAGTTCTTCACCACGCTTTCGCCGATCGTGCCGTCGTTGAACGGCACGTAGAGGAACAGACCTTCTTCCGCCCCCGTAAGGCGCGTCGCGTAGTTGGCGGCGATCTCCGCATCCGTCCGCGCCGTCGTCCACAGGCGCACGTCCGAAAGGCTTCCTTGGAACACGTAATTGTTGGCATCGCTTTCGGCGGTCGAGTTCCTGACGCCCGTGCGCTCGCATCCAATCCCGGGCAGATAACTCGTATGGAGCGCGCTCGTCAGGCGGTTGTCCTCCCACGAGCAGGCGAACACGCCGTTCGTGAAGAACCGCGCGGAGTCCTTCGTCTTTGATACTGCCACATGCGTCCATTGGTCGCCTGGCACGATGACCGTGTCGGGCGACCAGCCGTTGTTGCC
The DNA here is from genome assembly GCA_902769585.1 of uncultured bacterium. Lineage (GTDB taxonomy): Bacteria > Verrucomicrobiota > Kiritimatiellia > RFP12 > UBA1067 > RUG572. Next base: position 919 of record CACXPT010000206.1, on the reverse strand, counting down.
GTAGTACATCCTGAAATGCCCGTCCGTGTTGTTGCTGTTGAGCACAAGAAGCATGTTCTCCGCAGCACCGCCCCCACCCATGACGGAGAGAATGTAATGTGCCTTGTAGGTGCGCGTACTGCTCGCAGCTACGAGGCGCGGCTTCACCCACGCCTCGACCGTGAAGTTCGTCGTGTTGGCCGGAAGGGAGCCGTGCGCGGCGCCCATGCCGTTCGTCAAGACGTTCCGCGTCGCCCACGACGCGTTCCTGAGCACGACCGCACCCTGCGCCGTCGCCATGATCCCGGCCATTACAATCGCCGCCAAGATAACCGTCCTCTTTCTTTCGCGTGCACTTTCTGCTGCCATTGATTTCGACCTCACATTGCTATGACTTCAGTAAAAACGAAACGCCGCCTCGGCCCGGCCGGCGTCCAGAAAACGCATTTATGATACCACATCCCGCCGTCTGCTTCAAGCCGCGTATTGGCGACGCACTGGGAGAACGGGCATCTTGCCCGTTCCTGCGCTGATGCGCATGCTGTGGTATACTAAGCGGCATGAAACACCTCTCATTCGCGATTCTAGTTGTTGCGCTGGGCGCGTTCCCGGCTGCGGCCGCAACCGAAAACCCCTTCGTCGACGTCGCTCCGTACGCCGGCAGGAAAAAGCTCGACAAGTCGCTCGTGACGCGCACGGACAATCCCGACGGCACGATCGACTTCGATTTCCGCCGCGCCTTTGCCGCCGGGGCGGACAAGGTGCGCCTCACGAGCCGCCCCTTTCCGATCAAGGAATACCGCGGACGCGACTTCGCCCTCGTCGGCGAGTGGTCGGGCGTGCTCGGCAAGCCCGCGATGCTCGAGTCGCGTCCGTCGGGCCCGCGCGCCGACGGCACGTTCTGGTTCAGCTCGTGCGGCGCCAACCCGCTCTCCGTCCA
>CACXPT010000205.1 GCA_902769585.1 uncultured bacterium | reverse complement strand
TGAAATGTAGGTGCTAAAAATTATGGCGGCTTTTTCACGCGACCCGCGTGAACATTGGCTCAAACCGTACTTTTCGAAAAATGAAGTGGCAAACTCGGGTTATAGCACACCGGGAGGGACGCGCTCCCGCGCGTCCGCTCCCCAAAAACAGAAAAGACGCCTTTTCGGCGTCTCCTGCGAAACCAGATTGGTAGCGGGGGCTGGATTTGAACCAACGACCTTCAGGTTATGAGCCTGACGAGCTACCAGGCTGCTCCACCCCGCAATCTGGCATTCTCCGAAATGGCGGGCCTGACAGGAGTCGAACCTACAACCCTCAGATTCGTAGTCTGATGCTCTATCCAGTTGAGCTACAGGCCCTAATCGGAAAACGGCAAGTAGTATAGCACATGCCGCCGTTATGCGCAAGGGGGTAAATCGCAGTTTTTTCAGCTCGCGGCGATGGCCTTGCCGACCGCTTCGCCGATCGCCACCGAACTGCCGGTCACTCGATAGCTGGCGTGCGCGTAGAAGTCGCCGGAGATGCAGCGCCCTGCCATGTAGAGGTTGTCCAGATCCTTCGCGCGGCACGCGCGCAGCGGTATCTGGAACGGACGGAACTTCACGCCGAAGTTCTGTCCGGCGGCGCGCACGTCGTTAGCCTTCTTGTCTAGGCCGTGGATGTCGATCCCGAAGCGGGACGTGGTGACGGCATCGGGGAACTTGGCGCCGGCCGTCACGTCGTCGCGCGTGACCGTGTAGCGTCCGTGGATGCGGCGCGCGTCGCGATGGCCGATCTGCTCCGCCGTGGCCGCGACCCGGAACCCCTTCCACGGCCCGCCAAGCTTGGCGAGCCCTGCGGCAAGCGTCAGCACCTCCTTGCGCGCGCGGACAGTCGCGTCGGAGATCGCCTGCGCGTCGTCGAGTCGTAGCTTGTACTCGTGGTTGGCCATGAAGCAGAAGAGGTTTCGGTGGATGCGGAAGAGCGTGGGATCGCCATAGCTCGGCTCGAGCCCTGCGCGGTGCAGCTCGGCCTTGAGCTTGTGGCTGGCGACGATGTGGTGGCAGGAGGGCTTGCCCGTCTCGGGGTTGACTGGGCGCGTCCACATGGCCGGCTCGTTCGAGACGAAGTCGTTCGCGGCCAAGGCGTCGCCGTCGTCCACCACCGCAAGCGCGTTGAGGGTGGCCGGCTGGCCCCAGCCGGCGGCGCCGAAGCCGATGTCGAAGCCGCAGCCGGCCAGCGCGCCGAGGTCGCCGTCGCCGGAGCAGTCGACGAACGTGCGCGCGCGCCAAGCCTGCCGTCCGCTCTTAGACTCGGTGACGACAGTCTCGATGTTGCGGCCCGACGCGTCGCGGTATGCCGCCACAACCGGGCACTGGAGCGTGACGCGCACACCCGCCTCCGCGCACATGTCCTCGCAGACGGCCTTCATGTACTCGGGGGCGTAGACCCAGTCCTTGTCGACGCCGTCCTTGTAGTGCCGCATGCCTTCTTCGCCTGGCCTGTCCACGGCGCGCGCGCCGTAGGCGTCCAGCCGACGGATGATCTCCCACCCGATGTCGGACTTGTTGAAGTCGAAGATGTAGGTAAGCAGCCCCGCTGTCCAGATTCCGCCAAGGCATCCCTGCAGCTCGAGGAGACGCACCTTCTTGCCGCCGCGCGCCGCGGACACTGCCGCCGAAACGCCCGCGGGGCCGCCGCCCACGACGATCACGTCCGCCCAGCTGTCCACGGGAATCTCTCGCGCGGGCTCCGCGAAGGCGTCCTTTGCATGCGCGTCCGCAGTGCGGACCCCCGCGAGCGCGCCTGCCGCGAGCGACGTGCCGAAAAAACCTCTTCTCGTAATCGCCATGATCCTACTTTCCTTTCTTCTGCGGCAGGTCGAGCTCGAACTCGTGCCAAGAGCGTCCCTTGCGGAAGCCGACACCTTCGCACACCTTGTCCTGCGCGGGCGAATACGTCCACACCTCCACCTTTCCTATGTCGGGACGGAAACGGTAGAGGCGCAGCCAGTCTGAAGTGTCCTTGTCGCGAGGATAGTCCTGGAGGGTGGAATGCACGACGTTGCCGTGTACGCCCTTCTGCGTCTCGCGCCAGCAGATGGCCATGCTCTGGTCGCCGCAGACGATGAGGAAGAGGTTCTTGTGGCGGGAGAAGCATTTCTCCCACGCCACCGTGGGCGGCACGCCGTCGCCGCCGTGGTTCTTCTTCCAGTCCATCACGCCGAACCACTCGTCGGGACGCGGCGCATCGCCAGCGAGCTTGCGGCGGGCCATGTCGATCTCCTGTGTCCTGTAGCCGAGGTACATGTGGGTACAGACGATCGCCGTGCGGTCGGCGTAGCGGTCGAGCATCGAGTCGACCCAGGCCAGGACCGGCTTGGGCGCGTTGCACTCCAGGTGCAGCACCACGAACTTCATTCCGCCCGCCTCGAAGAGCTGGCAGCTGTCGGCGTTGCCGGCGCAGACGCGCTTGCCGTCGGCGCGCACGTAGCCGTCGAACCCGCCCGCGTACCACGGCGCCTTCTCGTAGCGGGAGCGAGGGAACCAACGGTTGAAGTCGTCGGTGGAGCAGCCAGCTATGTCGTGGTTGCCGGGCGATATGCCGTACGGCACCTTGCCGTCGAGCTTCCCCATCAGGCTGGATGCGAGCGACCACTGCTGCGCGTTCTTGAAATCGACTATGTCGCCGACGTGCGAGACGAAGGCGATTCGCTCCTTCTCGACGTTCGCGGCAATCCATTCGACACGCGTGCGGAAGGCCTTGTTGTCTGTAGGTCCGGTCTGTGGCTTCTTGCCCTTCTTCACGTGCGCGCCCTCGCCAGAGTAGCGCTGCGTGTCGGGGATCACCACGTAGGTGAACGCGCCGTCCGGGAGCGGCGGCAGCTTCTCGGCGGCCGCCGCGCAGGCGGCCATGGCAATGGCCAGGAACACGTATATTCTCATCGCTTCAGCCTCATGATCGTTTTCCGATGGGGATATTATAGCCGTCCGCACCCGAACAGGCAAGCGGCGGCGTGGATTTTTGCGGAGCCCACTTGCGGGGCGGGACGGCTTTTGATAAACTATGCGTCCGCTGAAGCGACGGTCCCGTCGTCTAACGGTTAGGACACCAGGTTTTCATCCTAGTAACAGGAGTTCGACTCTCCTCGGGACTGCCATACACGAAAAAACGGCAGGGCGATGGCCCTGCCGCTTTCCGTTTGTGGTCATGTCCGCGAGGATCAGCCCTGGCGCTCCTTGAGCAGCTTGCCGATCTTAAGCATGCGCTCGTTGAGGTCGCCGAACGTGACGTCGGAGGAATAGACGTCCTTGTAGTAGTTGTAGGCCTTCTCGTAGTCTCCCGACTCCTCGGCGCAGAGGCCGAGCTGGTAGACCACCTTCTTCTTCAGGTCGTCCATCATCGGCAGCTGGTCGCGGGCGGTCTCGAGCTGCATCACGGCCATGTCGCGCTGTCCCTTCTTCAGGAAGCACATGGCCAGATAGTAGAGGGCGTTGAGGCGGTCCTTCGGGGACTTCTGCGCGAGCTGGAGGTGCTGCACGGCCTCGTCGTAGAAGGACGGATCCTGGTCGCCGTAGATGTAGTACTGGTAGCCCAGCTCGAAGCGGAGGTGGAGGTCGTTCGGGTAGCGGTCCACGCGCGTGGCGAGGTCGTCGAACACGAACTGGTCCTTCTCCACCTCGAGGGCGTCGGCCTCCTCGGTCTTGCCTTCCTGCCGCAGGGCCTCGATGCGCGCCTCGTAGTCGGCCGCGCGCACGGTCGAGAGCATGCGGTCGAGTTCCGGGTCCGCGGAGTTCACAGCCTGCGCCTGCTCCAGCGTCTGCACCGCCTCGGCGAAGCGCTTGTTCTGCATGTAGATTCGGGCGAGGGCGCGGTACATGTTCATGTTGCCGGGCTCCCTCTCGATCTGGGCCTTCTTCTCGGCGATCAGGGCTTCGGCATCGGTGCCCACCACCATCGCCTTGTTCGCCTGGTCAAGCTTCTTGGCCTGCTCCTTGTTCGCGATGAGGTTCTGGAAGCCGCCCTTCTTGCCGACGGAATCCGACCAGCCGCTGGACATCGTCGTCTGCGCCTCGGCGTTCTTGAGGAGCTGGAGCACGCGCTGGTCGCCAGGCTTGAGCTGCGAGAGCTTCACGTAGGCGTCGCGCGCCTTGTCGTAGCGCTTGGCGGCCATGTAGTACGCCGCGATGCGCTCGAGAAGGTTGGCGTCGTTCTGGTTGCAGGAATATGCCGCCTCCACGGATATCGCCGCAGCCTCAGGCTTGCCGGCCGACTCCGCGGCCTTGACCGCGCACTCGATGTTGTCCGGGTCGAGCGGATTGATCGAGAGCAGCTTCTCCGCCTCGGCCATCGCCTCCGCGCCCTGACCCTTCTTGGCGAGAGCCAGCACCTTGGAGCGCATCGTCATGCACTTCATCTTGGCCATGAATCCAGGCGGCGACTGCCGGAACTTGGCAATCTGCGCCGCGCGCAGCAGGCGGCGCGTCTCGAGCGTGTCGGGCGCGCAGGTCAACGCCTCCGTAAGCAGTTCCACGGCCAGCTCGTACCGCCCGGTCTCGAGAGCCTGCCGCCCGCGGTTCGTAAAGTTCTGTGCCTTTTGGGCAAGTGCGTCATTCGCCATCTCTAATCTCCTCTGGTCTGCATGAAATTTGAGTCTAGTATATCACAATTCCCTCGCCGTGGGAACAAGCGGCATGTTCACGCCTCGATCGCGAAGCGAGCCGAGTATCCGTTCAGGTCCACCTCGTCCCCGCCGGCGGCGAGATCGTTCGCTATAGTCGTCGCCAGCGTCTCGGCGGCGATGTAGTCGCGATACGGCTCGAGCTCGGCCGCCTGCCCAGGCGCGAGGGCGAGACGCAACGTGATGCGCTGTGTCACGTCCAGGTCCAGCTCCTTGCGCTTCGACTGCACGTGGCTCACCAGCTCGCGGGCGCGGCCTTCGGCGATCAGCTCCGGCGTGAGGGCGGTCTCGAGGCCCACCACCACGGCACCCTCCGAGGCCACCACCATGCCGACCTTTGGCTTGCGCGTGACGAGGACGTCGTCCTGCGTGATCTCGATGTCCTCGACCGTGAAGGGCCAGGCGGTCGCGCAGGAGCGCGACCCTCCCATCGCCGCGATGGCGGCAGCCACGGCCTTCATCTTCGGGCCGCACTTCTTGCCGAGCGTCTTGAAGTTCGCCTTGTAGGATACGTCGCAGAGCTCCGTCTCGTCGGCGACGAACTGGACGGTCTTGACGTTCAGCTCGTCCTCGATGAGCGACTCGAGCCCCTTCACGTCGCCGCCGGCCACCTTCAGCACGGAGAGCGGCTGGCGCACCTTGAGGTCGTTGTCGGCGCGGAGGCGGCGTCCTAGCTCCACGACGGCCTGCACGTCGGACATGCGCCGCTCGAGGTCGAGGTCGCGCGCCGCGGCGTTCGCCGTCGGGAAATCGCACAGGTGCACGGATTCCGGTGCTTGGTGCTTGGTGCTTGGTGCGTTGCTCTCGCTCACATCCTGGTGCTTCAGCTCCGCACCAGGCACTAAGCACGAAGCACCAAGCACCAAATTGCGGTAGATTTCCTCGGCGATGAACGGCGTGAACGGCGCGGCGACCTTCGCGAGCTGCACAAGCACGTAGCGGAGCGTGCGGTAGGCGCAGAGCTTGTCGCCGTCGTTCTGCGACTTCCAGAAGCGGCGGCGCGAGCGGCGGATGTACCAGTTCGTGAGG
>CACXPT010000204.1 GCA_902769585.1 uncultured bacterium | reverse complement strand
CGTCTCATCCTACTACGTGGTGGACTGCGTGATCTCGAACTGCGTGGCGACGCGCGGCGCGGCGATGCGCAACGGCACGGCCATCCGCTGCCTCATGACGGAGAACGTCTCCAGCGGCAACGGCGGCGCGGCGCGCGACTCGTACTGCTACAGCTGCATCATGGCGCACAACAAGTGCGTCTCCGGCGTCGTGCAGGGCGGACGTTGCGTCAACTGCACGCTGGTCGACACGGACACGTCGCTCTCCGCCCAGAACGTGGTCATCAACTCGCTTTTGCTGTGCGGCGGCAACGTCGGCATAGGGGCCACCGGCGGCAACGCGATCAAGGCGATCACGAACTCCGTGAGCGGCCCGCTCACCACGGCGGGAGGTACGCCGATGGCGAACAGCGTGTACAAGACGGTCGAGACGGAGGCTTTCCAGTGCGTCGCGCCGATGTTCGACGACTTCCGGCTGATCGAGGGGTGCGCGGCGGCGACGCAGGGCGACGGCGCGCTGCAGGATAGTTTCACCATCCCGGAGGCAGACCGCCACAAGGACTTCTTCGGCAATCCCGTCCCGACGAGCGGCCCCATCTGCGCGGGCGCGATCCAGCAGACGGTGCCCGTGGCGGGCGGATGCATCCGCTTCGCCGTCGGCAACTATTCGGGCGTCCGCTACTCTTTCGGTTCGCGCGGCGCCGTGCGCTACTCCAACAGCCTCTATGCGTTCGCCGAGACCTACCCCACGCAGTGGCAGTTCAAGGCCACGCAGCTTTCGGGAACCAAGCTCTTCTGCTTCGATTTAGACAAGCACGGCGGACGGTTCTACCCCGGCATGGACGGCGTCACGTGGCTGATGCCGCCGCCGGCGGGGATCGTGGCGACGAACACGCTGACATGGGCGACGGGCGGCGAGCTGTACGTGAACCCCGGCAACGGGTTTTCCGACGCCAACGACGGCCTGACGCCCGCGACGGCGAAGAAGACCCTCCAGGCGGCCGTCGTGGCCGCGAAGGACAACTCCTGCACGATCGTCCATGCGGCGGAGGGCGTCTACGCCGAGGGCGGGCGCTTAGAAGCGAGCACGTCAAACCGCGTGGCAATCACCAGCGCCAAGCGTATCCTCCTAAAGGGCGCAGGGGGTGGGAAGAGCGTCATCAAGGGGCTGGCGGACACGACGAGCGGCGCGGCGGACGGACGCGGGGACCTCGCCATGCGCTGCGTCTGCCTCAACAATGCCGACTACAGCGTCGTGCAGGGCTTCACGCTGGAGGACGGACACGCGCGGCAGGGGAACGACGCGTCCAACAATCAGAACATGGGCGGTTGCGTCTGGGCCGCCAACAGCGAGGGTTGCCAGGTGCTCGACTGCGTGCTGACGAACGGATGCGCCGCACGCGGCGCGGCGGCGTACTGCGGACGCGTCCAGCGGTGCGTCATCACGGGTAGCCGCGACATCTCGGGCGGTATGCGCTATTCGGACGTGCGCTCTTCGCTCGCGATCCGCAACCCGGATTGCGGATCGAACTCGATCATCGGCCATGGCTGCACCGTGCGGCAGTGTACGGCGGTGGGGGCCAGCAAGTCGGAAAGCCCGATTACCAACAACCAGGTGCCGGTCACCAACACGATCATCTACCTGAGCACGGGCCTTGGCTCGAACAATACGTCCGCCGGCAGCTACGTCTGGGAGTCGACGAACGCCAACGGCGGATCGATCCGCGCCAATCCGCTCTTCGTGGATGCGGCGAACGACGACTATCGCGTCCTTTCCTGCTCGCCGATGGTGGGCGGCGGCGTGTTGCCGGACACCTACTACAAGACGTACTGCTCCGGCATCGGCAACACGCCTATCCAGTTCGTGAACGGCCTGCCGACGGCGGGCGCGTTCCAGGTGCCCGTGCAGGTGCTCGTGGTGTCCACGCCGTCCGGCACCGTGACTCCCTCGGCGACGAACGTGCTGGAGAAAGGCGAGAGCGTGACGGTGGACGTTTCGGGATCGCCGCGCCACCAGATCGGCTGGACGGTTGACGGCGAGACTGTGGAGGTCGTCGGCGGCTACACGTTCACGGCCACTGAAGACGTGCCGGCAGGCGCGGTGGCGGTGGCGCCGGTCTTCGACACGAACTGGTACGTCAACGCGTCGGCGGACTACACGGACGCGAACGACGGCTGGACGCCCGCGACGGCGAAGCACACGCTCGTCGGCGTGATGGCCAACGTGGTGTCCGGCGACGTGGTGCATGCTGCGTCCGGCGTCTACAACGAAGGCTCCCAGCTCCACGATTCGAACTTCACCGTCCGGTCGCGCGTGATCGTTCCGATGGGCGTGTCGCTCGTCTCGGACGCCGGGCCGGAGGAGACGTTCATCGTCGGACAGGAGGCGACGGGCGAGAACCGCCAGGACGAGTACGGCGCGGGCGCAGACGCCATGCGTTGCGCCCTGCTGAGGGCCAACACGCTCCTGAAGGGCTTCACGCTCACTGGCGGGCGCACGCACGCCGACCGCGACGAGGCCGGTACAGGCTGGCTCTGGAACAGCGACAACGTGGGAAGCGCAGTGCTCGCGCAAAGCGAGCGCACGTCCACGACGGTGGACTGCGTGATCTCCAACAACGTGACGGGGCGTAGCGCGGGCTACTGCGGCACCTACATCCGCTGCAAGTTCCTGGAGAACGTGGCCTACGCCAACACGCCGGCCACGCGCAACTGCTACCTCTACAACTGTCTCTTCGACCACAATCGCGGGCAGAACACCGTGCAGAACCACTACTACGCGAGTGGCTGCACGTTCGGAGCCGACAACCTGTTGCTGAACGGCGAGGAAGCATGTTCCATGATACAGCCGTTGACGGGCGGCGTGATGTGCAATTCTCTCTCGCTCGGGCGTATCGGCACGGACGTGCTGTCGTACAACTGTGCGTTCGTGTCTGGCAAGACGATGCCGAGCGCCAATTTGCGCACGAACTGCGTGGTGGCGACGGCGGCGGAGCTGGCCGTGGACGCGGATTACCGTCCGCTCTTCGGCAACAAGGCCATCGACGCTGGCTCGAACGCGTGGGTGACGGCCGAGGCCGCGCCCGACCTCGACGGCGGACAACGCATCTACAACGCCACGGTGGACTGCGGCGCGTACGAGTTCGACTGGCGTCCGCGCTACTCGCGCGACCTCGCGCCGCGCTGGGTGACGGTGGCGAAAGCCTCGCCCGAGGTGATCGAGAGTGACCTGGGCACGGTGCGCATCCTGCCGGATGGGCATCTGGACCTGACGTGGGAGGAAGGCGGTGCCACCGGCTCCTACAACTTCCAGGCCGAGGTGACGGGGACGGGAACGCTGTCGATCTTGCGCGACGGCGTGGCATTCGCGGAGCTGACGGCGTCGGACGGTGCGCAGAAGATGCAGTTCTCGAGTTCGGCGGCGGTGACCGGCCTGTCCTTTGCCTACACGCCAGGCGAGAACGACAGCGGCTACGCGGAGCTGTTCGGATTCACGCACGGCAGCGGCACGATGCTCCTGTTCAGATAGTCAATTCCGCGTGCCGCACTAGCGGTGTGCTTTGAAAAACAGAGTGTAAAAGATGAAGAAGATTGCTATGTGTTTGCTGCTTGCGGACTTGAGCCTGATAATGGCGTCCGCGAAACCGACCGAACCGGATCCCAGCTGGGAGAAGATCCTCGTGCAGGTGAAGTCCACGCTCGACGGCACGTTGCAGCCCTGCTACTTCTGGGTGCCAGAGGCGGCGAAGACGAACGCGGTGCCGTTGATCGTGGGGCTACACACGTGGAGCCACGACTACCGGAGTACCAGTCACTACGTGGCGGTGCTCAGCTACGCGCAGAAGCACGGTTGGGCGATGGTAGGCCCGAATTTCCGCGGACCGAACAAGACGCCGCCCGCCTGCGGCGGCGATCCGGCGGTGCAGGACATCGTCGATGCCGTGAACTATGCGAAGGCGCACGTGAAGATCGACCCGGCGCGCGTGTACATCGCGGGCGGCTCCGGCGGCGGACACATGACGCTGCTCATGCTTGGACGCCATCCCGAGATCTTCACGGCTGGGGGATGCTCGAGGGGGCGTGCGGCGGCACGCCCGCCGAGAAGCCGGAGGAGTACGCGCACCGCTCGCCGCTCACGTGGCTCGACCGCGCGCGGAAGGCGGGAGTGGGCGCCTACATCGTCACTGGCATCCATGACGGCTGGAAGGGGTCTGTCCCCGTAGGGCACTCGTTCCGCGCGTTCAACGCGCTCGCCAACCCCGAGGATCGCGTGAGTGAGGCGGACATCGCCGCCATCGAGGAGACGCAGCAGGTTCCCGCGGCGCTGGCGTACGACGGCCCCGGGGATCCGTTCTACTCTGAACAAATGCGCATACACTTCCGGCGCACGTCGGCGAACGTGCGCTTCACCCTGATGGAGGGCGGCCACGGGGGAAATTTCGCAGCCGGGCTTGACTTCCTCTCGCGTCAGGCGAAGGGGCAGCCGACGGACTTTTCCCTGCCGTCGGCGGGCAATGGCATCGAAGAGGCGCTCGGCAAGTGACGGCGCATGGGCGCTGACAACAACGTGGAAGATGTCAAGCGGTAGAAAACATTGGCTTTACGAAAAGAACAGGAGAGAGGACAAATGAACATCAAGGCAATAATCTTGGCGGGGATGGCGGCGGCGTGCTGCGCGGCCGAGGCGGAGATGAACGCATTGCCCGACCTGAAGGACATCCGCCTCGACGGATACGTCGGCACGCGCCTGCGCAGCTGCATCGAGAACCACGTGGTGAAGACGGACGGCGTCTACCTCACCGATCCCTACCGCTGGCGCACGGAGAAGGTGTACTGGCAGACAGAGTTCTGGGGCAAGTACATGCACTCGGCCGCGCCGTTCGCGCACATGACGGGCGACGCGCGGCTGCGTGCGAACATCGAGGCGTCCGTCGCCAACTTGCTGCCGTCGCAGTTGCCTGACGGCTATCTTGGCAACTATCGTGAAGATGCGCGCTGCGGCAGAGGCTGGGACGTGTGGGGATGCAAGTACACGATGCTCGGGCTTCTGTTCCACTACGACCTGAGCGGCTCGAAGGCGTCTCTCGACGTGGCGGCGCGTCTCTGCGACTACCTGCGCGGCGTGTTCGGCCCCGGCAAGCGCGACATCGTCAAGAGCGGGCAGTACAAGGGCATGCCTTCGTGCAGCGTACTGGAGCCGGTGGTGTGGCTCTACAAGCGCACGAAGCGTCCGGAACACCTCGAGTTCGCAAAGTACATCGTTTCGCAGATGGACGAGCATCCAGACGGGCCGCACCTTATCCGCGACGCCGGGATTCCGGTGGCGGCGCGCACGCCCGACGCGAAGAAGGGCTACGAGGGGCAGAATCCTGGCCTCAAGGCTTACGAGATGATGAGCTGCTACCAGGGACTGCTAGGGTACTACGAGGCCACCGGCGACAGCCGCTGCCTCGAGGCGGCCGTCAAGACCGCGGAATCTATCGTCGCCACCGAGGTGAACGTCTGCGGCGGCTCGGCCTGCGTGGAGCACTGGTACTCCGGGCGCGTGCGCCAGAACCGTCCGTACATGCGCCTGCAGGAGACGTGCGTGCTGACCACATGGATGCGCCTGTGCGCGAAGCTGCTGGAGATCACGGGCGAGAGCCGCTGGGCGGACGAGCTGGAGAAGACGTTCTACAACGCCTATCTCGGCGCGCTACATCCCGACGGCTCGAAGTTCGCCACCTATTCGCCGCTCTGCGGGTTTCGCTCGTTCGGTCAGTACCACTGCAAGATGCACACCAACTGCTGCAACGCGAACGGTCCGCGCGGATTTGTGTCTTTCCTCGAGAGTTACCTCCAGGCGCGCGGGGACGAGGTGTTCATGAACTTCTTCTGCTCCGGCAAGACGGCCATCGCGTTGCGGTCCGGCGAGAAGGTGACGTTCGAGACCTTCACGCTCTATCCCGAGCGCGGCGGCGTGGAGATATGGAACCGCACGGAGAAGCCGACGGACTTCACCCTGAACATCCGCATCCCGGCGTGGAGCGAGAAGACGACCGTGAAGCTCAACGGAAAGCCGGTGGCGGACGTCAAGCCCGGCGGCTATCTCGCCCTGAAGCGCGAGTGGAAGATGGGCGACGCCATCGTGATTGACTTCGACATGACGTGCCGCGCGCACGAGCTGGACGACTACGTGGCCTTCACGACGGGACCTGTCGCGCTCGCTCGCGACATGCGCTTTCACGACGGGGACATCGGCGAGTTCGTCCGCATCAAGGAATTCAAGCCGGAAGGCCCTGTGCCGGGCGCGATGCCGGTGCGCGTGCTGGCCGAGGACATGTGGATGAACTGGGCGCTGCCGCTGCCGATGGGCGCGCACCGCGAGAGCATGGAGAAGCGCCTGCCCGACATCGTGCGCTTCTGCGACTACGCGTCCGCTGGCAGTACTTGGGATTCGTCTTCAAGCTATCGGGTGTGGCTGCCGCTCGAATGCTTCAAGCCGACGCAGCCAGTAGTTGTAAAAGAGTTGTAAAAGGGTCAGACATTCAGACACAGCTCATTGATACAGCCAGTGGAAAGATAATGTCACGGCATGGTTGTTGAGGATGAAGCCGCCGAGACAGCTGCTCCCCAAGCGGCGGCGGCGAGTGTCAGGCGGTTGCGGGCGCGGCCCATGCCGCCGGATTGTGCTGCTTGTGGTTCAATGGAATGTAGCCCGAAGAGGGGGGATTTTGAGCCACTAGGAGGGGAATTATGAGCCAGCCAGCGGGGAATTATGAGCCACAAGGAGGGGGATTTTGAGCCACAGGGAGGGGAATTATGAGCCACGGGAAGAAAAGTTGTGAACCAGTGTCAGGGGGATTCTGAGCCAGTATCGGCGGCTCTCCATGCGGCGGCGCGGGAACGTCAGGCGGTCGCGGGCGCAGACGCGGCGAGCGGGAGTGGCCTTCCACGCTTCAGGCGTATCGAGCGCGGCGTTCGCTTCGGGAGAGAAAGAGAATCCCGGCGCGGCTGCAATCGCCCGAAGTGCGAGAAGCGCATCCTCCTGTCCGTTTCTATTTTTGCGAATCGGACTTTACGAAACGCTTGCTGAGAATTGACGGCGGCAAGCGGATGGGGTATACTATCATCCATGAGACGCAAAAAGGCAGGATTCCAGATCCCATACGGCATCATGGACTTCAGGCGGCTCCGCAACGAGGGCTACTACTACGTCGACAAGACGCAGTACCTCGCGCAGATGGAGGCGCGGGACAGTTTCATCTTCTTCGTGCGGCCGCGCCGGTTCGGCAAGTCCCTCTTCATCTCCATGATGGAGAGCTACTACGACATCAACCAGAAGAAGGACTTCAAGAAGCTCTTCGGCGATCTCTGGATCGGCAAGCACCCCACGCGGAACGCCAACCGCTTCATGACGCTGAAGCTCGACTTCTCCAAGGTGGGCGGCACGGGCGAGGCGCTCGAGCGCGCGTTCGAACGGCATATCGATGATCGGCTGTGCGGTTTTGCCGATAGGTATGCCGATCTGCTCGGCAGGGATTTCCTTGCCACGTTCAGGACGCTTCACGTCGACAGCAAGCTCGCCATGACCGTTGAACGCTCACGATCACTGGACATTCCCCTCTATCTCATCATCGACGAGTACGACAACTTCACGAACCAGATGATCCGCTCGACCGGCGTCGACGAGTACCGCGGTATCACCCATGGCGCCGGGTTCTACCGCAATTGGTTCAAGAAGTTCAAGGGCGATTTCGACCGCATCTTCATGACGGGCGTCTCGCCCGTGACGATGGACGACCTCACGAGCGGCTTCAACATCGCCGCGAACCTCTCACTCGACGCCGCCTGCAACGCCACGCTCGGTTTTTCCGAGGCGGAGGTCGTCAAGATGTACGCCGACTTCAAGGGTACGGGCAAGTTCACGAGCGGCGACCCCGCCGCAATCGTCCAGTCCATCAAGCCCTGGTACGACGGCTACTGCTTCTCGGAGAAGAAGGTGGGTACGGAGTGCGTGTTCAACTCCGACATGACGCTCTACCACCTGAAGCATCTCGTCGACACCGGCGAGCCTCCGAAGAATATGGTGGATATCAATATCCGAACCGACTACGAGAAGCTCAAGACCATCGCCGACCTTCAGCGCACGGTCCTCCATATCGAAGGTTCCAACGCCATTCCCGTCACCGAGAAGCTGCTCGTCGGCGGCGGGATACAGTTCAACCTCGTCGATTCCTTCCCCGTTGAGGACATCATCAAGCCCGTCAACTTCAAGTCGCTGTTCTTTTACTACGGGCTCCTCTCGATGGTCGGAATGGAGGATGGCGACCCCGTGTTCGGCGTCCCCAATGCGTGCGTCGAGCGGCAGATGTGCGACTACCTGCGCAACGCCTACATGCCGCCGGGCAAGGACTGGTCGGACTGGGAAGCCGCCGCGCGGCGCTTTGCGCTGCATGGCGAGTGGAAGCCGTTTCTGGAGATGGTGTCCGACAACTACGCCGAAAGCGTGCCCGTGCGCGGTTCGCTTGGCGGCGAGTACCGTCTGCAGGGCTACCACCAGGCGGAGTTCGGGCACGTCAAGCACTTCCTCGCGCGCCCCGAGATGGAGCTTGCGCACGGCTTCAGCGATTTCTTCCTCTTCCCCGACCGGATGCGCTTCCCGAACGTCCCGCACAGTTACATCATCGAGTTCAAGTACGCGAAGGCGGGCGCCAAGAAGGCGGAGCTCGCGAAGCAGCGCAAGGAAGGCGTCGCGCAGCTGAAGTGCTACGCGAAGGACAAGATGGTGCCGGTTCTCGCGAAGGGAACGACGCTCCACATCATCTTCGTGCAGTATCGTGGCCCGAAGATGGTCGCCTGCGAACTCGTCGCAGAGATGTCGTACTGAAATGAGCATTGGCAATGAAGATCAACAACCTTGAGAAGTTCCTCGCGAAGGCGCGGGGAGGGGAAATGTCGCTCTCTTTTGTGGTCGGCATGGCGCTGGCCGCTAGCTGCATGGCTGGGTCGTTCAACGGCCTGACGGCCGACATGGCGTCGCTCTGCCGCCTCTCCGACGCGCGCTCGCGCTCGATCAGTCCTGAGAACTTCACCGGCGCGCGCAACGCCGGCGCGCTGGCCGATCCGGTCGCGGACAAGGACAAGCGCAACGTCGCCAACGCGTCGGGCTGCGCCCGTGAGCTCGGCAAGGGCTGGAAGGTGAACCCGTTCGTCAAGATCGCGCCCGGCGAGACGCTGACGCTTGCGGACATCGAGGGGCCCGGCGCGATCCAGCACATCTGGATGACGCCCACGAAGCTCTGGCGGCATTCCATCATCCGCATGTACTGGGATGGCGAGGCCTCGCCGTCGGTGGAGTGTCCCGTGGGCGACTTCTTCGCGAGCGCCTACAACAAGTACGCGCAGGTTTCCTCGCTCGCCGTATGCGTGAACCCCGGTAGCGCGTTCAACTGCTACTGGCTCATGCCGTTCCGCCGCCGCGCGCGCGTGACGATGGAGAACGTCGGCAAGGAGGAGATGCGCCTCTACTACCAGATCGACTACACGCTCACGGACATCCCGTCCGACGCCGCCTACCGACACGGGCTGGTGGGGCGAGGGCGAGATCAAGTTCCACCTCGACGGCGAGGAGAACCCCACCATCTGCGGCACGGGCACGGAGGACTACTTCTGCGGTTCGTACAACTTCGAGATCGGCGGGCGCGCGAAGTACCGCGAGTTCACCACGCCCTACACGGGGCTCGCGCAGGTCATCAAGCCGGAAGACCCGAAGAACTTCACCTCCTTCGGCCTCTACCGCTGGCACGTGACGGATCCCGTCCGTTTCGAGAAGGGGCTGAAGGTGACTATCCAGGACCTCGGGTGGAAGGCGCGCGGACTCTACAACGCGCAGGCGTCCGACATTGCCTCCACGACGTTCTGGTACCAGACGGAGCCGCACGCGCCGTTCCCGGAGCTCCCCTCTGCGGACGAGCTCGTCAACCGGCCGTAAAGTGTGAAAGGAGAAGGGGGATTACTTGCCGGCGGAGCAAGTGAGGCGGAAGCCGTAGTTGTTGTGTCTGGACGCTGGCGAGTAGCTGTTGCGTGACGCAGATCGGCAGTCAGGTGCGCTGCCGCTCCAGCTGCCGCCGCGCTGCACGCGGCCAGAACCCCATCTTGGGCCGATGGGATCTTTCGCCTCCTTCGTGCTGAACGAGCCGCGGCCCTGATACCAGTCGAGGCACCACTCCCAGACGTTGCCGTGCATGTCGTAGAGGCCCCACGCGTTGGGCCGGAACGAGCCCACATTGGCGTGCCCACCTTTTTTGTTGGCCCTGTTGTAGTAGTATTGACCTACCTCGTCAAGTTGCGGATCCTTGCCTGAGCAGTTGTTCGTCAGTTCCTTGCCGTTGTTTAAGGCGTTTGTCGTCCCTGCCCGGCAGGCATACTCCCACCTGGCCTCGGTCGGCAGGTCGAAGGAGTCGATGCCCGTCTTTGCGCGTATCATGCCGATGAACGTGGCCTCGTCCACCTTGTTGGATGCCGGCCAGTTGAACTCGGCAGATTCGCCGCGGATGTCGTTCCAGGATATGTGCTCCACGGGATGCATGTCTCCGCCGTAGGAGGACGGCTTCAGTCCTGTCACGAGCTCGTACTGCTTCTGGGTCACTTCGAACACGCCGATGTAGAAGGGCTTCTCGATGGTCACCTTGTGCTGGGTGGCCTCACCGCCGGTATAGCCCTTTTCGGAAACGCTGCAGCCCATGGTGTACGAGCCGGGGTCGATGCGGCGAAGTACGAGCTTGGTGGTCTTGTGCTCGTTGGTCCAGCCACCGTTCGGCGCCGTGCTCAGGTATGAGACCGGATAGGATACGGCGTTCGTGCCGCCAGAGAGGTCAACCACGAGATAGAGGCCGTTGCCTGGGGCTGTCTTGCCAGCCGCCGCGTTGTCCGCATATGCGAAGCCGCACATGATTGCCGCTATCACCAACATCATCCGTTTCATGCTCATGATTCTGGTCCTTTCTGCAATTTGCGGATAGTCTATCACGCCTCGGCTGTAGCGGCAAGCGGGAATTGCAGGATTTACGCGGCGACGGCGGTTTGGTATAATACACGTGCACACAAGGAAGAAAAGATGAACAAGCTGACAGCAGATGAACTTCGCGAGACGTACCTGAGCTTTTTCGAGTCGAAGGGCCACGCGCGCATTCCCGGCGCGAGCGTGATTCCCGAGAACGACCCGACGGTGCTCTTCACGACGGCGGGCATGCACCCGCTCGTGCCGTACCTGATGGGGCAGATGCCGCATCCGGCAGGATCGCGTCTCACGGACGTGCAGAAGTGCATCCGCACGGGCGACATCGACGCCGTGGGCGACTCGGCGCACCTCACGTTCTTCGAGATGCTCGGCAACTGGTCCCTCAACGACTACTTCAAGCCCGAGGCCATCGCTTGGAGCTACGAGTTCCTCACCACGAAGCTCGGCTTCGATCCGAAGGATTTGTATGTCACAGTGTTCGCGGGCGAAGACGGCATTCCGCGCGACGACGAGGCGATAGCCCTCTGGAAGCAGCAGGGACTTCCGGACGACCACATCTTCCCTCTTCCGCGCGAGGACAACTGGTGGGGACCGGCCGGCACGACCGGTCCCTGCGGCCCCGACACCGAGATGTTCATCGACACAGGCAAGCCCAAGTGCGGCCCCGACTGCCGTCCTGGCTGCCACTGCGGCAAGTACATCGAGATTTGGAACAACGTGTTCATGCAGTACAACAAGAACGCGGAAGGCAAGTTCGAGCCGCTCGGCCGCCACAACGTCGACACCGGCATGGGCGTGGAGCGCACGGTGTGCATGCTCTC
>CACXPT010000203.1 GCA_902769585.1 uncultured bacterium | reverse complement strand
TTGCGATCAAATACCACCTTGGCGTACCTGTTCTTACCGGTCACGGAACGTCTTTCCATCGCCACGCAAGGCACCACGAACCCCCTCGTGGGTGATATGCGCGTTACGTGAAACAAGCGAGAAATAGCCACATGAGACGGATACTCCCATTCTTCGTTGTCTTTGCCGCGCTTGCCGCCTTCGCGGACGAGCCGCCGCCGTTCGTGCCGGGCCTTCTGCCTGCCGTCCCGGGAAAGGGGATCCGCGTCCGCGCGCTCGCGCCCGCACGCCGCGCGCCGCTTTTGCGTTCCACGCCGGAGACGCTGCCTGCGTACTGGAACTCCGCGAGCAACGGCTGGGTGACGCCCGTCAAGAACCAGGGCAATCTCGGGAACTGCTGGGCGTTCGCCGCGCTCGCGACGATCGAGACGCAGCTCCTCAAGTCCGGACTGGGCGAATACGACTTCTCCGAGAAGAACATGGCCAAGCTCTGCGCGATGGGAAGCGGCTACCTCGGCAGCGGCGCCTACGCGCACAATCCGGCCGGCTACCTGCTGCGCTGGAGCGGTCCGGTGGCCGAGGAGAAAGATCCGTATGTCGGCACGGAAGAGGCGTGGAACGCCGCCAACAGCCCGGCGCTGCCGAGCGAACTCCATGTGCAGGACGTCGTGTGGATTCCCGCTCTCGACGGAACCGAGGAGCGTAGCGCGGAGCTCAAGCGCGCCATCCTCGAATACGGCGCGATTGCGACTTCCATGTACTGGGGCAACTCCTACACCAGCTCAAACCACACTTACCACTGCTATACGTACAGCTCCTCCGCGAACCACGCCGTCACCATGGTCGGCTGGGACGACAATCTTTCCAAAGAACTGTTCAAGAATCCGCCCCCGTCCGACGGCGCGTGGATCATAAAAAACAGCTGGGGCACCGATATCGGCGAAGAGGGATACTGCTACGTATCCTATTGCGATACTGGTTTTGCAAGGGCAAGGGACGGGTGCTCGGTATACCTGCCTTCCGCGGGCGGCGCGGCAGCGTACGACGCCGTGCATGGCTACGCCATCGCCGGACCCTACTACGACACCTCCACCTCGTACGACGCTTGCTTCCCGCAGTTCGACAGCGACCTCCAGGCGGTAGTCTTCACCGCAGCGTCCGGCGAGAGCCTGGCGGCTGTCGGCATGTGGACCGCGGTTTATCCATACGAGTATGAAATCTCTGTCTACACCAATGTCGTGCGCCACACGACTTCACGCTGGGACGAGGTCGTGCCCTGCGAATATTCTACCAAGACCTACGGAACGGTCTATCCGTCGGAGAATCCGCTTGAGGGCGGCACCTGCGCGCTGACCCAGGCCGGCGTGCTCACGCGCGGCGGCTACACCACCGTTCCGCTTGAAAACGAGATACCTCTCGCCACCGGCACGTCATACGCAATCGTATTCAGGCAGGCCGGCAGCGCCGTTTCGCTCATCGTCGCCACGGACACGCCCGTTCCCGAAGATCCGATCTACGGCAAATGCGCCTTCCGTCCGGGCGACGGATACGTTGGCTGGTCGAAGAACGATGCCACCAACAGGTGGTACGACGCCTACGACTGCGGACTGTACGCCGCCGATGTCCATGGCTGGGCGCTTTGCATCAACGCCTACACCCGCCTGTCCGGCGAGGCCAGTGCTTCCGATCTCCCGTCCGCGACCGACGATGGCGCGAAGATGCTCGCCGAGCTTTCCGACACCAACACGATCCATTCCGCGACGAAGTACTTCAACGAGACATACGGTTTCGAGCCGCTTGCGAAGCTCGTCGGCGCGAACGGGCGCTCGCTCTGGGCGAACTGGATCATCGGCCTCGACCCGTCGGACGCCGCCGTGTGCGACATTGCGCTGTCGATCGACATGTCCGGAGGCTCGCCGCGCATTTCGTGGGTTCCCGACCTTCCTGACCGCACCTATACGCTCCTCGGCTGCGACGATCTCTCGTCCGCCGCATCGTGGCGTGTCGTCCCGACAAACGAGCTCGACACCACCTCCGCCCGTTTCTTCCGCCTTTCCATCCGCCAGTAGAGTCGTTCCCCCCCTGCCTGTAACTTCCTTGCGACTTCTCTTGTTTGCTTTCGCTGCTGGGAGTTTTGGAGTTTAGGGGGAAGGACAACAGGGACCCCGTTGACACAGTAGGATTGGCACAGTAACGCGAGAGGTGGGATCAGGGGACTTTCAAGACCGTGCGTCGGCTCGCCGAGGACGGCTCGCCCCACTGGGCGGGGGCGGGAGTGTTGCCAATGTGGAAGTGTTGCCAGTTCCAATGTTGCCAATTTCCAATTGGGGGGAGGGGATATTTGTACCACGGACAACGTTTCCACGCAATGGGTACGGCCGGGGTGGACGGGGTGATGGGAGCAAGTCCCACGGCCATTGTCTGCTACTAGTGGTCGTGGCACAAATTGCCCATTTATGGTAAATATGTGGCAGGCATGAGTTGGGCCTTGACGCATAATGACCGAAAATGGTATAATTGCGCCCGTGACAGCATACGAGACCATATACGACGAGGCCATTGGCAACTACGGACTCATAACCGTGTCTGCCGCCAAGGCACTTGGAATAAACGCCGCGACGCTTGCAAAGCTTGCGTATCGCGGGCGGCTTGAACGAATTGCGCACGGCCTCTATCGCATAGACAAGTACGTTCCAAGCCAAGGCGGGCTGGACGCATACGCCTGTGCCGTGGCAAGCCTCGGCGGCGATTCCTATCTGTGGGGACCTTCCGCCATCGCCATCCGAAACCTCTGCCCTACAGATCCGTCCGTGATCTACGTGGCCACTCCGGCAAGATACAGGGGCAAAGCGCGCGGCGGCGTGGTCGTGAAGGACAGGACGCCGTGCGGCGACATCGACAACATCGAAGGCATCAGGGTGCAGGGCGTCTGCAGCGCAATACTCTCCAGTCAGCACATGATCATGTTCGACAGGCTGCTTGACGCGGTCAATGCGGCGAAGGCCCAAGGCCTCATCAACGCGGAACAGGCGCACGAAACGACGAAAGGTCTTTACGTCAATGACTAAGCGCCCCAATTCACGCGTCAATCTCGACAAGGCCATAATGAGGCTTTTCGGCAGCTATGACAAGTCTTTGGAGACGCGCGACATCATCGCAAACGCGATAGTCGGTCAAATGCTCTGCGGAGCAGTCGTGAAAGGCGGAAGAGGCCATTGAATGGGCGAACGGGCTCATCGCGCAGATAACCAGTAGCGGGGAACAACAGACCCCGTCGGCGCAATAGCATCGACACAGGAACGCGAGAGGTGATGTCATGGGACTGGTGAAGACAAGAAGGCTGGCGTATCCGCCCCTTGCGGGGGTTCGCGACCCATAGGGAAGCGAACACGCCGAGCGGAGCGAGTGCCGAGCGATGCGGAAACAGCAACGTGCGCGAAGGCGGGGGCGGAAGTGTTGCCAATGTGGGAGTGTTGCCAGTTCCAATGTTTCCAATTCCCAGTTGGAGATTGAAATCGGCTCACGCGGGGCATAAAATGCGAGGCGTTGATAATGACATTCTTCGGATGAGCGAATTTGTCCAGAGCCTTTCGCGGCGGTTGTTTTGGGATGTCGATCCCGAGACGATCGACGACCGCGCGCACTGTCGCTACGTGATACAGCGGGTGCTGGAGCGCGGAAGCCTTGAAGACATCCGGGCGACTGTCGCCCACTACACCCTGCCGTTCATGATTTCCGAGGCGCAGCAGATCCGCTCGCTTGACCCCGTTACGCTCGCCTTTGCCGCCTGCCTAGGGAACGTCAAGGAGGAGACTTTCAGATGTTGCACCTCGAGGCAATAGAGCCTGCCACGCTCGAATTGCTGAAGCGGCTGCAGGCGCTTCCGATGTTCGCAGAGACGAGGCTTGTCGGCGGCACGGCACTTGCGCTTCAGCTCGGGCATCGCGTCAGCGTGGATCTGGACGTGTTCGGGAAGTGGGACTACGCGGCGGATCTCCAACTGGAATTGTCAGGGGTCGGGCATGCCGAGAAGGAAAGCGGTACGCCGAACGGGAGAATGGCGTTTTTCTATGTCGATGGAGTCAAAGTGGATTGCGTGGCGTACGACATGTATCCGTGGCTGGAGCCCCCGGTTGAAGAAGGTGGCGTTCGGCTGGCCGGCGTGAAGGACATTGCCGCGATGAAAGTCAATGCGATAACAAATCGCGGAACGCGTAAGGATTTTGTCGACATGGCCCGTCTGCTCGACGACTATTCGCTCGAAGAGATCTTCTCGTGGTATCGGGAAAAGTATCCAGCGGCGAATCCGGCATTGGCGATGCGAAGCATGTCCTATTTCGTCGACGCCGAGACGATGCCCATGCCAAGGATGTTGGTTCCGTTCGACTGGGATGAGGCGAAGGCCCGTATTTGCGCTGCCGTGCGTAAACTTGTCATGTCGGCTGGGGGGCACAGGGGTTGACCCCGTTGATGCAGTGGCATTGATACAGTTGCGCGAGAGTGATGTCATGGGACTCGTGAAGACAAGAAGACTTGCGGCGATGCATCCTCCTTCGCCTGCGGCTACGGAGGACAGGGAAGCAGCAGCGCGCGATCCTCCTTCGCCAAGGCTACGGAGGATTAAAGGCGGGGATGAAACTGCCAAAGCCCAAACCGGCGCGGAAGTGCGCGCCCTTCCCCCAGCAACCTTCAAAACCTCCCCACACGAAGTCCCTTCCCCCAAACCTGTAGGTTCACGGTTTGCAAACTATGGACATCGCTATGCGGCAAACACGCACCTCGCGCTACCGCCGGCGGCTGTGGGGCGGACGGCGGTGGAACGCCGTCCCTATTAGGTGGACTTTGCGAAATGCGGTGGTGGCCGGCGGGAGGTTGAAGCGCCGCCAGGATGGCGGCATTCCCAGTTAGCGCGCCGCCGAGACGGCGGCTCTCCATGCGGGAGGGCCGCGCTCTCGCGCGGCCGCTGATGGAACGGCGGTCCTACCATGGGGGGCGGCGGTAGGGACGGCGTTCCATCGCCGTCGGATTCACGGCGCGGTCCTCCCGTGATGTCGCCACAAGCGATTGCATGGTGAATTGTGAAGCCTGCTTTACATGCCCAATCAGAATCTGATATACTACCAACAAATCGCCAGAAAGTACTTGCCGGTCTATGTCGCGCAACGGGTGTTGCCACTGGCTCGAGACTGACGGGTTGCGATAAAGGAAAAGACGCGCAATGACACCGAATATCGAAACGCCTGCCTGCAGGAAAGTGATCGTTTCGCTTGCGGTAGCGGGCATGGCGGCAATGGCCGGCGCGGCCACTATCTCGTCGACAGGCAGCGATGCTGCAGGCAAGTCTTCGTTTGATAGCGGGTTGATATTCGGCGGCGCGCCGCATCCGTCGGCAGGCAACGACTACGTCGTGATCGGCTCTCATGTGATCCGTACGCCGGACTTCGTCGCGAAGACCGCGACCAATGTCGTGTTTCGCGGCGATTCGCTGAGCTTGGGCAACGGCTCTGCCAGAGGACAGTTTGCGCTGAAGACGGTCTACTCCGACGACAGCAAGCGCGCGACCGTGACGATCAACGATTTCCGCCTCTACTCTTCCGCCGTCTTGAACATGGCGTCCGAGAAGAAGGGCCGCATTGCCGGAAACATGACAATCTACGCGACTTCCTCAAAACCGGCGCATTTCCAGTGCTCTACCTCAATCAACCGCATCTTCGAGATCGCGTCCACCATCACGGGCGCAACAGGAACGGGGATTCAATTTGAGAACGCGTTGGAGACGAGCGAGTTCCGGCTGACCGGCGACATGTCCGGCTATTTGGGGACGGTGCGCGCGACGTGCAACGGCGGACGGCTGGTGCTTGCGTGCCCGTATGCGGCCGCGTCCTCCGACATCGGCAGCACGGTGGCGCTGACGCTGGGGCCGAACTTCTCGTATGTCGGCACGGGCACGATGGCGATTCCGGCGGGGACGCGTTTCGAGGCGGCGTATGACGCGGCTACGGGCACGACCGCCCCCGTGACGCTGGATGCGGAGCACTTCACGCTGGCGGCCGGTTCACTGGAGGTGGCGCTGACCGCGGCTTCGCTCCCTGCCGCCGCTGGCTATGCCGGGAAGACGCTGCCTGTGGTCAGGATTCCGCGCGCGCTCCGCGAGGTGACTGAAGCGGACTTCACGGATGCGACGGCGGGCGCGCCGACCGAGTACGGTCTGCCCAGCCGATCCGTGAAGGTGGAGACGGACGGTGCGGGCAAGGGGGTGCGGATGCGCCAAGCGGCGAGAACAACGTGCTGGAAGTGTCCGAGGGCGGCATCCTGCCACTTTCGACGAACGGGTTTGCAAACCTTGCCATCACGTTTGCCGAAGGTTCGCGCCTGATCGCGGACGCGGTGGCCACTGACGCGGACGTACGGACGTACGGCCTTTTCAACACCTACGGAGCGTTTACCTTGCCGTCCGACGGAAAGCTGCACGCGACGATCGTCGGCGGCCCGGATGGGGATGTTGGCTATTCGGTGGCGCTTTGCACGGTGACTCCGTCAGCCGCGGAGGCTCTGGACGGCAACATCGTGGTTGACGGCATCCGCAACCGCGCAATCGCTATCCGTTCGGAATCTGTCACGGTGGGCGAAGAACAGATGGTGCGCTTCACGGCAGATGTGCGCATCGCTGGTTTTACGGTCATTTTCCGATAAAACAGAAATGGCCTAGAGGGCCGAGAGGGAGAGCCCGTTGTAGGCTCAACAGGCGTTTGCGGTTCGCGGCTTGTTTTGCTATACTTTGTGCCGCAAGGAGGCCTCGTTGCTTTCATGGAAGAGGAAAAGAAGATCAAGTTCCCCACCACCGGGACGTATGACTTCCCGAAGCTGATACTTGGGGGAGAGGGGAAGTATGTGGACAAGACGGACCTGCTGTACCAGCTCGCATCGCCGAAGGCCGATGCGCAGCTCTTCATCTCGCGTCCGCGCCGGTTCGGCAAGTCGCTCATGCTCTCCACGCTGCAGGCGATGTTCGAGGGCCGCAGGGAGCTGTTCCAAGGGCTTGCCATCGACAAGTTGCCGTGGGAAGGGTGGGAGACGCCGTATCCGGTCTACAACTTCACGATGTCCAGTGCCGTTGGCGAGACATACGAACTGTTCATTGAACGTTTGGCGAAACTGGTCAATGAACTATGCGCGCAGGCGGACGTCCCATACGACGGGACAGGTCCCGTTTCGGGGCAGTTCGAAGATTTTCTCAAGGCCGCGATCAAGAAATCACCGACTGGACAGATCGTCGTGCTGATCGATGAGTACGATGAACCGGTCGCCAAATTCCTCGACGACCTTGAGACGCTGAAGAAGGTGCGGTCGGTTCTGCATGATTTCTACGAGAAGCTGAAGATCAACTCCGGGGGAATACGGTTTCTGCTGATGACGGGCGTCACGAAGCTGACGAAACTCTCGATCTTCTCCGGGCTTAACCACCTGATGGACATCTCGATGTCGCCCGAATACGCCACGCTCCTCGGCTACACGCCGGCCGAGCTGGACGAGCCGTTGCGCGAGAACGTGGAGGTGTTCGCGGCGAAGAACAAGATGGATTTCGCGGCGGCGAAGAAGGCACTGCTTTCGTGGTACGACGGCTACAGGTTCTCGCCTGATTCGGAAAAGAAGGTCTGCAACCCCGTCTCTCTCGGCAAGGCGCTGAAGATCGGCAACCTTGCCAACTACTGGGAGGCGACAGGGCAGTCGACAATGGTCGTGAACCGCCTCAGGACTGTGGACGAAATTCCGGCCGACCTGAACGGGCTGGCGGCCACGCGGACACAGCTGGACGTCGGCGCCGCCGAGACGATGCCGCTTCCGGCCTTGCTCTACCAGGGCGGATACCTTACGATCAAGGAAGTCATCGACACCAACACGTTCCGGCTTGGCATCCCCAACAACGAGATCGCGAATTCGCTGTCCGAGGGATATGTCTCGTCGCTCCTTGATGTCGGTTTGTCCGACTGGACCGAGCAGCTCGTCGAGGCGCGAGCGGGGTTACTCGCCAAGGGCGTGGAGTCGCTGCTCGGGAAGAACCTCAAGGCTGCATTCGCCGCCGTGCCGCACGAGTGGAAGATCGAGAGCGAGAAGGAGGCGAAACGGTACTTCCTCCTGTTCATGAAGCTGATCGGCGCGGACATCTCCGGCGAGCGTCAGAGCGCGCGCGGGCGCGCGGACGCGATCCTGAAGGACAAAAGCGGCGTGTACGTGTTCGAGTTCAAGTACGGCAAGACCCCTCGTGAGGCGCTCGACCAGGCGCGCGGCAAGGACTACGCCGGTCCATGGCTCGACGGTGATCCGCCGGTGTTCTACGTGGGCGTCAACTACGACCCCTCCACGCGCGGCATCGACGACCCGCTGACGGAACCTGCGTAAATTGAAAGGACGATGGACAATGAACAAGATCAAACGAGTCATGACATGCGGTCTGGCGCTGGTCGGCACGACGCTGACGGCGGCCAACACATGGTACGTGGACGATGCCAAGTACGGCGCGTCCGGGGCGGGCACGTCGCTGGAGACGGCGTTCGGCACGATCCAGGAGGCCGTCACGGCGGCCTCGGCGGGCGACACGGTGCTGGTTGCGCCGGGAACGTACAACCGGGGGGCGTCCAAGGCGTCCGGCGACAGCACGTCCAGCCGCGTCGTCATCGACAAGAACATCACCGTCGAGTCAATAGAGGGCGCGGCCAAGACGATCATCGTTGGCGCGTCGGACTTTGAGAACGAACCCCTGCACGGTCTGGGAGAGAACGCCGTGCGTTGCGTGGCGATGTCGGCGACGGGATCCGTGCTGAAGGGGTTCACGCTCACGGGCGGATACGTCTACCAGTCCACGGGGTCTGACAGTTTCACGGTTCGCGGCGGTGGCGTCAACATTGCGTTAGGCAGTAACAACGACCTGCACAAGCCGACCGTCGTGGACTGCGTGATCTCCAACAACGTTGCGACGCGCGGCGGCGGCGCGTTCGGCGGCACGCTCGTCAGATGTTTCGTCGCGGAAAACAGGGTCTACAACACCGCCAGCAACAAGACGCGCAACGGCGCGGGCGCGCGCAGCGGCCGTTATTACAACTGCGTGTTCACGCGCAACGACGACCCCAACTCGCAGTGCGGCTCGACAGTCTCGTGGATCATCGCCATGGTGAACTGCACCGTGATGGGGAATCACAGCAATCCGTCCGTGGCCACCGACTTCAGCTCGTCGTCTCCGGCGTGCGTC
>CACXPT010000202.1 GCA_902769585.1 uncultured bacterium | reverse complement strand
GGCGTCGGTGGGGTTCGTGGTGACGGACCGCTTGCCGGCCGTGTCCTCAGCCCCCACGATCGCCGTCGTGCCGGCGTCCGTGGGCACCACGAGGTCGAGGGAGGTGTCCAATCCACCCGGCTCGTCCTGTCCAACGGCAGTGACGGTCAGCGCGAGCGTCGCCACGTCCCCTTCTGTCGCCACGCCGAACGAGTAGGCGACGCCCGCCGCCGGCGCGTTCGCCCACGTCGCGCGCGCAGCGATTTCGGAAAGCTGTGCGGCATCGGACGCAGGGCCGACGAGGATCGGATACGTGCCCGCCGCCGTCTGGTCGGTCATCGCGCCCGCCGCCGTCAGAAGGCGTACCGCCAGCGACGGCGCACCGGCCACGCCGAACGATCCAGCCTGTATCTTCGCCCCGGGCGAGAGCCACAGTTCCGCCGCCTGCGCGTTCGAACCGGTCGCGTCCAGCGTCAAGGAGTTGACCGTGTGGACGAGGCCGTTCGTGAGGAGGAGCTTCGCCGTCGGTTCAAGCGTGAGGTCCGTCGCCGTCGGGAAGGCGCCCGTCTGCCCCATCTCGCAGAGTCCGTAGTTGCAGATGCGCGTGGGGCCGGTCCACGCCTGCGGCACGATGAACCGGAAACCGGAATGGCCGTAGGTGCTTCCCCATGCGTCGATCGTCACGCCCTGCGCCACCTCGTCCGGCCACGTGTTCGTGGACGTGAACGTCACGCAGACCTGCTCCACCGCGTTGGACGACCCGCGTGTGCGGAAAATCGCGCCGTGCGTGCCGATGCGCGCGGACGTCAGGTCGTTCTTGATCCAGTCCGCGTAGCCCGCCGCGCGCACCTCCATCAGGCCGCCGTCGACGAGCAGGTTCATCTCGCAGTCCTTCGTGCGTCCCGCAGTGTTGGAGAGGCGCAGGTGGTTGGTGCGGAAGCGTCCGCCGTCCAGCACGTTGAGGTTCACCGTCACGTTCGTGCGGTCGTTGGCGATGTATAAATCCGTGATGTCGATGTAGCCGTTCGTGCAGACCGTGATATCGGCGCGGCGCGGCTGCGTGGCATCGCCGACAAGTCCGTTGGCGACGACGATATACGAACCGTTCTTGTTGTTGCCGTCCTTCACCACCAGGTTTCCGCCGTCAATGAAGATCGTGCTGTCCGCGCCAGGTGCGTCGCAGATGCGCATCTTGACCCACGGGCGCAGGCTGCCGCCGTGGATCTCCACGCGCGGCGACGTGCGATATGGAATACAGTTCCCGTTCGCGTCCGTTTCCTTGATGGAGTCGCTGTTGTACCCCATCACGAGCTGGTTGGTGACATGCGTGGTGCCGCCGTTGACGATCAGCTTCGAGGACGGCACGAATTCCGGCGTGTTGGAGGCGAAGCCGTTCTTAAATCCGATGCCCATCCAGCCCCGGAAATAGACCGTTCCCGCATCGATCTGCAACGCCGCCTCCTTCTCCTGCGCGTTCGCCGCGTTGTCGGTCGGCTCGACGGTCTTGCAGCCCACGTAGAACGAGACGGGCGTGCCTTCGCCTGTTTCGCTCTTCTCGAAGCTCCAGTTGCCGCCGCCGAGGACGAGCTTGCCCTCGGCCACAGTCAGCTTGGAGAAGCCCGTCGTGGGCGTGTCGCCGTTCGCGGGCTGGTCGAGCGTCTGGTAGTACAAGCGTGTCTGGATGGCCGCAGACCCCAGGCGCGCCATCTCGGCGTAGCCGCCCGCCGTGTTCTTGAGCGTGAGCGTGCCGGGGCCGGTCTTCACGAAGCCACCCGTCTCCCAGCCCCACTTGCCCTCCAGCGTGAAATCGTGCCGCGCGTCGACGACGGCGGCCTCCGCCTTCGTGGTCCTGCTCGTGATCGTGCCGCTCCACGTGCCGCCGTCCGGTCCGTCGTAGCGGAACGTGCCGGGGCCGAGCACGAGCGTGGGGCTGACGCCGAGTGACCCCACGCCGACGCCCTGCAGGTTGTCCGTCCACAGCGTGCCGCCCATGAGGCGCGTCTCGCCCGTGTAGCCGCTGCCGGGGTCCATCTTGACGATGCCGGCGTCGGCGCCCGTGTTGATCTGCACGTTCTTCGCCCCCAGCACCTGCGGACCGTTCGTCGTCACGTTGTAGCCCGGATCGATCACCACCGTGTCGGGATCCTCCGCCTCGCCGAGGTTGCCGCCCGTGAGCGGGTTGCCCACGTGCGGGAAGAACGTGTTGCCCGAGATGGTGTCCTTGAGGCCGTATCGCGTCCCCTCCCGGTACGGCAGGAGCTCCATCACGAGGCTGTTGTTCTCGTAGATCTTAAACGAGTAGAGACGCATCCCCGCCTTCTGGTCGGAGAACGACGTGCAGGCCGCGTTGATGCAGGTGGCGAAGAGCGTGAGCGGATAGGTGGCCGTCTGCGTGATGGTCTTCGTCTCGCGCGAAGCGTTCAGCACGCCGTCGGTGTAGAGCGAGGCCAGCTTGTTCGGCGCGTCCAGCACAAAAAACCGGCGCGCGGCCGTCACGTAGATCTGGACGCTGTCCGGCCGGATCGTCCACCAGGTACTGCCCAGTGGGTTTTCGGAAAGCGCGAACGAGTAGCCGCGACTGCCGTTGACGTAGAGCTGGCAGAGGACAAGCCCGGCGTTGTTCGCGGTATTGTTACAGCCGAACATGCGTTGCTGGGCGGTGACCAGGTCCGTCATCGCGAAGTCGATTTCGATCTTCGTGCTGGGATTCACGAAGTAGCCCGTGTTGATGGCCTGCGTGCCATCCGACTCTACGTACGGCACTACCGCCGCCACCGACAAGACCATCATGCCGGCGATTCCCATCGCCGCAACACGCATCATCTGCTTCATGTTTTGCTCCTTCTGGACGTGAACATCTCTTCCACGGCTGTAAGTATATCACAATTCAGCCGTTTTGTGGGGCGGCCGGGACGTGAGAGCGTAACAGGTCGGCGGCGTCCACGAGAAAGTCAAAGTACCTGTCCGCTTCGACGGACGGCGCGAGGCTGCCGTCATACACAAGGGCTGTCCGGACCGAGCGGTCTTTGGACACTTCCAGCGCGTCCACCTTCGCCTTCACCTCGTCGATGATGCCGTGCCCGATATCCTTCCGCCGCTTTATCTCCACGACGAGCGCCATGCGTTCGGTCTGGATCAGCAGGTCGATCTGGCACCCCCGGACGCCTTTCCGGGCCGGACGCATGTACGGGGCGGCGGACAGCACGAGCGACCGCGACAACCCCAGCCGTGGAAAGAGGTCTTCCACGTGATTGAGCACCAGATTCTCGAACTGGAGCCCAAGCATCACGTCCCATCCCTTCAGCTGCCCGAGCGACGCAAACTTGAAGAGGCCCTTTTCAATCGTCTTGCGGCGGGGCTCCACGTAATGCAGATAGAACCGCGTGTAGTTGTCCTTGATCCGATACCGCTCCATCCTGAGAGGTTCGCCCGTCTGCGGGTTGATGCCGGAATCCCGCGCGATGAAACCCGCGTATTCGAGATCCTTAAGCACCCGAGTCAACTTGCCGTTGGGTGTCTTGCCCATGGCCCTGGCAAGCTCCGCCACCGAGAGAGGCGCTTCGGAAAGCTGCCGCAAGACCACGCCTCGGCTGGACGCCCTGCGCCCGAACACGGCGCTGAACGTTTCGTTGAATTCGCGGAAAAGCGTTCCGCGCGGCATGAAGCAGAGCTGGCGGACGTTCTCTTCGACAGACCACTCCGGGCGAATCTCCTCCAAATATTTCGGAACTCCGCCGGTGATAGACAGGAAGTCGAATAGCTCCCGCGACGAAAGACGCTCTCCGGCGAGGCCGAACATCGACACACTTTCCGCAAGCGTCAGTTCGCAGACCTCGATGTCGAGGGTGTCCCGACCGACGAAGCCGGTGCTGTCGAGGATGTTCTCTGCAATCCACGACGAAACCGATCCGCAGAGCACCAGCACCAGGTTGTCGTGTTTCTTGAGCCGCTTGTCCCATGCGGTCTTGAGGTATCCGGCGAAATCGGGATTGCGCGATCCCATCCACGAGATTTCGTCCAGCAGGACCACCGTGCGTCCCCGAGCGGGAATGGCGCCGTCCAGAGCCTTGAACGCCGCCGTCCAGTTCTTCGCCGTGGCGATTTCCGAACCAGTCTGGTCGGAAAGCTCCATGCAGAAGTTCTTCCGCTGGGCGCGATCCGTCATGCCTTTACGCGGAGGAAGTCCGACGATGTTGATGAAATTGTCCGCCGTGCGCCGCGCAAACTCTTCGATCAGTGTGCTCTTACCGATGCGCCGGCGACCGCGGCACGTCACCAATGACGACGTGCGCTTGCCCCAGAGCTGGGAAAGCGCCTCCATCTGCTCCTGTCTTCCTACGAACATACGGCATCCTCCTTGAAACGACCGGCCTATCATACCATACTCCCTGCTGCCGTGCAATAGACTTTAGGGTCAACTAAATCATTTTTTGCAATTTAGTTGACCCTAAAGTCTTGCTAATACATGAGTTTTATATCAACTAAGATGACTTTTGAGGATTAGTTGACCCCATTTCACAGGCACACGCTTGACTCACTTCCGTTCCCAACGGGCAAGATGCCCGTTGTCCCAGTGCGGCCGCTCCCGCAAATGAGCCCGCGATTATCTGACAATCAGGTACAGGCCCTGACGACCGTCGAGGACGATTGTGTCATCCGCTGAATTGGCCTTCTTGCGCACGAAGGCGCTGAGGGAGTCGTCCCGGTCGCCATCGACATACACGGCCCAGCGCGTGAGCTTGTTCGGCTGTTGCGCGGCCGTCACCGTGACCGGCAGCACGAGACCCTTGCGCGTCGCGTCGCCCACGCCGTCAACGTAGAGCGTGCCCTGCGCCGCAGGCGCGAAGCCCGCGAGCGTGCCGTACTGCGTGCCCATGTCGAAGCGCAACCCGCCCACGCCAGCGGCCGTGCCGCTCGCCATCGAGAGCGTCGCACCCTCGGCCACGACCACGGCCGAATCCGCCGGGAGGGCCGAGGCGTCGGCGTTGGCGGGAATCGAGAGCGTCCCCTCCTCCACCACGGTATCGCCAGTGTAGGTGTTCGCGCCCGTCAGGGCGAGGGGCTTCGCGCCCTTCTTCACGAAGCCGCCGTCCGCCTCGTCGGCGAGGTCGGGATCGTGCAGGAGCGGCTGGGCGATCGTGTAGGTGTCGCCCGCGAGGTATTCCGTCGTCACGACGGCGCCGTTCGTGGAGACCAGCACCTCGGTGAGGCCCGTCAGCGTGCGGTCTGCCGCCGCCGTTCCCACCGGCGCGTACATGCCGCCGTTCCAGTAGATGTAGGCCGAACCGCCCGCGAAGTAGCAGTAGTTTCCAGACGTACTCGTGTCGAGAATGATGTTCTCCGCCTTGAGGACGCCGCCGTGCAGGTTGAGGCGCGATGTGGAGGCGTTGCATCCCATGTGGATGCGCTCAACCTCGTTGTACTCGCCGCCGTACATGTTGAGCGTCGCGTCGCATGCGCGGTTGAGGTTTTTCTCACCATCCGCCTTGCTGCCGAGATAGCCCATGCGCGAGCCCTTCGTGGGTTCGCCGTCGCCTGCACCGCCGTGTCGAAGTCCGAGAGGTCGTAGCAGAAGCAGAACGACGCAAACGTCGCGTTGCCGCCGTACTGGTTGTAGACGGCATACGTCGGGATCAGGTGTCCGCCGGCGTCCTTCCCGCGGTTGAAAGTATGCCCGAGGTAGATCCAGCCGCCCTTCACGGTGCCGGAGCGGATCGTGAGCGCGGCGTAGTTCGTGGTGTAGCCCCAGCCGCGGTCGTTCGCGCCGATGAAACAGTCGAGCGCGGCGCCGTTGCTGCCCACGTGGAAAAGCGAGTTCGGCCCGCCGGCGACGACGATCTCGCCCTCGTCGATGCAGAGCGTACCCGCGCCCTGTTTGGCGGAACAGTCGCCGTTGTCCGGCCAGTGCCAGTTCGCGCCCGTGTTGTTCCAGCTCGTGTTGAAGCCGTTCCAGCCGAGGTGGTTCGTCGCCGTCGCCACGGTGTTCGGTGAAAGCGTGAGCATGCCGGGGCCCGTCTTCATCAGGCCGCCCATCTGCGAGTCGAACCGGTCCGTCAGCAGCAGGTCGTTGTCGATGCGGATGATCGCCGTCTGCGAGCCGCCGTCCGTGCGCGTGACGACCTTCGCGGAGGAGATGGCCTCGGGGCCCGTGTAGTGGAACGTGCCGGGGCCGACCGTGAGCGTCTTGCCGTTCAGCTTCGACATGTCGGCCAACTCCAGCGTGCCGGAATTCACCCACACGCCGCTTCCCTGCGCGATCGTGCCCTCGAACGCCGTCTTGCCGCCGCCGACCTTCGGCGTGTTCACGCGGAGCGGACGGTTCGGGTCCATCGTGAGCGTCCCCGTCACGCGCGCCGTCGCGACCGTATGGAGAGCCGCCATCTCCACCTCTTCCGCTTTGAACTTTCGTGCAACAGCACGAAAGTTCAAAGCCGCGCTTGTCCCACGAACAAAAAACTGATACACTATTCGCGTTTTGAACTTCCGTGCAGACGCACACAACTTCAAAGCGGAGACACGGCAATGGTCATCAAAAGAGACATTCTCCTCAACAAACTTATTAAGGCAAAAAACCATAATCTTATCAAGGTCCTGGTTGGAATCAGACGTTGCGGGAAGAGTTTTCTTCTCTTCAATCTATTCAAGCAATATCTGCTTGACAGTGGCATTCCCCCAGACCATATCGTAGAAATCGACTTGGAATCAGATGACCTTATTTTCTGC
This sequence comes from uncultured bacterium, assembly GCA_902769585.1. Lineage (GTDB taxonomy): Bacteria > Verrucomicrobiota > Kiritimatiellia > RFP12 > UBA1067 > RUG572. The sequence continues at coordinate 717 of CACXPT010000202.1, read as the reverse complement.
CGCGATGCCATCACCCTCGGCAAGGAGATTCGCGCACGCCTTCCTTCTGACGACGCTCCATGTTTCGTGCTCATCGATGAAATCCAGCATGCGGAGCCAATCCTGCCTGAAGGCACGGATCTCTCGCGCTTGCGCCATGAAGATTGCCCAAAAGCCTACATCACCTTCTACCATGTCCTCAACGGACTTCTCAAGAGAAAGAACATCTCCACCTACGTCACCGGCTCCAATGCCGATCTGCTCTCGAAGGATGTCGCCACAGAGTTCCGTGGACGCGGCGAAACCATCACGGTCTCCCCGCTTTCGCTCGCGGAGTTCGCCGAGACAATGCCGCAGGCTCGGGATTTCTTCCAGATCCGCGACGCCTACCTTACTTTCGGCGGACTCCCAGAATGTGCCCTCCTTGAAACCGAATCCGAAAAGCGGCGCTATCTTGACAACCTCAACGCGACCATCTATCTCCGCGACATCATCCAACGATACAACCTCAAAAACGACACCCTGCTTGAAATCGTAGCCGACACGGCCATGAGCAACATCGGCTGCCTTTCCAATCCCACGAAGCTCAGCAACGCAATCAACTCCACCGGCAAGCTTGCCTGCAACGAAACGACCGTTCGCAAATACCTCGGTTATCTTGAATCGGCCTTCCTCGTCCAGAATGCGCGGCTCTTCGATTTGCGCGGAAACCGCTATCTCGACTACCCTTCCAAATAC
>CACXPT010000201.1 GCA_902769585.1 uncultured bacterium | reverse complement strand
GGCGTAGTCCCAGACCGGCTCCGGGGCGAAGCCGATGTCCTGCTCGTTCCAGAACTCCCAGTCGCCCATGCGGTCGCCGAACGCGGCGGCCGTGCGGGAACAGAACGTGTAGACGGCGTTGAGGTCGGAGGGGAGACGCGTCAGCCTGCCGGCCCACGCGGGGCAATCGTGGAACATGCCCGAGACGAGGATGCCGCGCGCGCGGAGCATGTCTGCGTTGTACATGTAGTAGGAATAGTCGAGCGAGTCCGGCTGCTTGTTGACTTCGCTCCAGCTCAGGCGATCACGCACGTGCGGGAGGCCGGAGCGCCAAAGGAGGTCGCTCACGGTGCGGTAGGTGTCGCCGCCGTTCCAGGGGCATACGAAGCTGCCCTTGCGCGACACCCAGCTCTGCGCCGAGTCGATGCCGTAGAAGGAGTTGTGGTCGAAGGTGCGGCTTTCGGGGACGGGCACGACGGCGAACGTGGCGTCGTCTGCGCCGCTCTTCAGGTGGTAGTAGCCCGTGGGCAGCTTGGGAAGGGGCGTAGTGCCGTCCGCGCGCCAGGTGCCGGATTCGCCGACGGGATTTCCGCGCCAGTCGGTGAGCGTCCAGGACGCTCCGGGGGCGCCGCCGCGGGCGAAAGGCGTCTCCTTGTCGGTGTACACATGGCCGGTCGCGTCGAGGCTGATCGCGGCCGGAAGCGAGAGGGCGGCCAAGGCCGCACAGCAGGCGAGCAAGTTTTTCATGGCGAGAGTATAGCATTTTTCTTGAATTTTGGGGTTGCAATTCGGCGCAGATAGTGAGAAACTATTGGCGCTTTTTTTTCGCACGACCCTAACAGGAAGGAGGCTACCGGCATGATGACGATATACAGATGGGAGAACGGTGGCCTGAAAGAGGCCACCGAGCTCGCCGATTCGTGCTGGATCAACCTGGCGGAACCCACGACGGCCGAGCTGGAGCAGGTGCTGTCGTTCTCCCAGGTGCCGAGAGACTTCCTCACCGACCCTCTCGACCGCGAGGAACGGCCGCGTTTCGAGAGCGAGGACGGCTTTTCCCTCATCATCGTCCATGTGCCGTACCCCGTGCGCGGCGAGGAGGACGACGAGAGCGTCCTGCCGTACGCCACGGTCCCGTTGGGCATCGTCCTCTTCGGGACGAGCGTCATAACCATCTGCTCCGCCGCCACGCCGGTGACTAACGCGTTCCTCGACCAGATCCGTCGCGTCTGCCCGCCCTGCGAGCAGAACCGCTTCGCGTTCCGGCTCCTGTGGCACGCCGCCGTCCTGTTCCTGCGGTACCTGCGCGACATCCACGCGAAGACGGAGGACCTCGAGGACTCGCTCCACGAGTCCATCTCCAACGAGGTGCTGCTGAAGCTCCTCACCTACCAGAAGTCGCTCGTCTACTTCTCCACGTCGCTCAAGGCGGACAACATCCTCATCAACCGCCTGGACCACGCCCGCCAGCTGAACCTTACAGAAGACGACACGGACGTGCTTGACGACGCCCAGGTCGAGTACCAGCAGGCGCTTGAGACGGCCACCATCCACGCGAACATCCTGAACGGCACTCTCGATACCTTCGCCTCGCTCATCAACAACAACCTGTCGAACGTGATGAAGTACATGACGGCGGCGACGATCCTGCTTGCCGTGCCCACGGTCATCACGAGCGCGTACGGCATGAACGTCGCTTTGCCGCTGCAGGGCTACGAGCACGCGTTTGCCGTCCTTGCCGCGCTTTCGTGCATCCTCGCGGCGGGAATAGTCGGGCTGCTCTTCTACCTGTACAAGAAGCGCATATTCTAAAGCGCATATTCTGGACGCCGCGAAGGGCGGAATGTGGTAAAATATCCGCTTCGAGGTTTCAGAGATGAACAAGACTGTCTATTTCGACAACAACGCCACCACGCAGGTAGCGCCAGAGGTGCGCGAGGCGATGATGCCATTCTTCGGCGAGCTGTACGGCAACCCGTCGTCCATGCATGCGTTCGGCGGGCAGGTGGCGGCCCACATAGCGAAGGCGCGCGAGCAGGTGGCAGCGTTCCTGAACTGCGAGCCGGACGAGGTGCTTTTCACCTCCTGCGCCACGGAGAGCGACAACACGGCGCTGCGCGGCACGGCCGACTGGTACGGCAAGGACCTGAAGGTGATCACCACCGCCGTGGAGCATCCCGCCATCCTGCAGCCCGCGCGCCGCCTGAAGGCGCAGGGCCACGAGGTGGTGGAGCTGCCGGTGGACGGCGTGGGGCAGATCGACCTCGAGCGCCTGCGCGCCGAGCTGAAGGGCGCGAAGCGCGCGCTCGTCTCCGCCATGTGGGCGAACAACGAGACGGGCACGGTGTTTCCGATCCGCGAGATCGCCGAGATCGCCAAGGAGTGCGGGGCCGTCGTCCATACCGACGCGGTGCAGGCGGCCGGGAAGGCGCCGCTCGACATGAAGCGGACGCCCGTGGACATGCTTTCCATCTCCGGGCACAAGTTCCACGCGCCGAAGGGCGTGGGCATCCTCTACGTGCGGCGCGGCACGAAGCTGAAGCCGTTCATGCTCGGCGGCCACCAGGAAAGCGGACGCCGTGCGGGCACTGAGAACGTGCCGTACATCGTGGGCCTCGCCAAGGCGTGCGAGCTCGCCACCGCGAACATGGAGGCGGAGGCGACGCAGCTTGCGGCGATGCGCGACAGGCTGCAGGCAGGGATCCTCGCCGCCTGCCCGAACGTGCGCGTCAACGGCGACCAGGCGCACCGCCTGCCCAACACGCTGAACCTCAGCTTCGAGTACATCGAGGGCGAGGCTATCGCCTACCATCTCTCCGACGAGGGCATCTGCATCTCCACCGGTTCGGCGTGCGCCTCCGGCTCGCTCGACCCGTCGCACGTGATCCGCGCGATGGGCGTGCCGTTCATAGCGGTCCACGGCTCGATTCGCTTCTCTCTCTCGCGCTACAACACGATGGACGAGGTGGACTACGTGCTGGAGAAGCTGCCGCCGATCATCAAGAACCTGCGCGAGCTCTCCCCGTTCGGCCCCGACAAGGATCCGACTACCTACCGCTAGCCGTTTTTGCAAGAAAGCTTGAGAAGCTTCGCTCATAAAAACGGCAGATGCTACAGGAAGTTCGCTCATAAAACATGTCGCCTGATAAGAAAGTTCGCTCATAAAATATGTTGGGCGACTGTCCTGATCCACGGATTTATGATATAATATCGGCGCATGAAGCCTAAAAGACCAATTTTATACTTGCGCCGCAAGTTCGATGCGTTTCTTCAGAGTTGGAGAGCGCGTGAAGACCGTTTGCCGCTGATGCTAAAGGGCGCGCGGCAGGTCGGAAAGACGGAGGCGGTCCGCCATTTCGCCGAAACGGTATATACGGATTACATTGAGATCAATTTCGTCGAAAGGCCGGAATTCAAGGAGATTGTCCGTGACGGCTTCTCCGTTGACAGCCTGATCCGCAACATTTCAATCATCGATCCTAGGCTACGTTTCACGCCAGGTAGCACGTTGCTGTTCTTTGACGAGCTGCAGGAGTTTCCCGAAATCGCCACGTCGCTGAAATTCTTCGCACAGGACGGACGCTTCGACGTCATTTGCAGCGGTTCGCTCCTCGGCATCCAGGTCAAGCGAGTCAAGAGCTACAGCGTCGGCTATCAAGAGACGGAGACGATGCATTCTCTCGACTTCGAGGAATTCCTCTGGGGATGCGGCTACCGCGACGAGCAGATTGCAGGACTTCTGGAACCGGTATTTGCGTGCCGCCCGTTTGGCGCGGCGGTCAAGAACACGATGGACAGGCTGTTCATGGACTATTGCGTGACGGGCGGCATGCCGGAGGTGCTTGAAACATACTTCACCAAGGGGACGTTCGAACTCGTCCCGCAAACGCAGCGGCGCATACTCAATGACTATCGCGCGGACATCCGCAAGTACGCCGAAGGACTCGATCCCGTCCGCATCCAGGCGGTGTTCGATTCCATACCTGCGCATCTTGCGAAGGAGAACCGCAAGTTCCAGTGGACGACCGTGTCGAAGGGCGCGACGCGCAAGGACTACTGGGGATGCGTGGAGTGGCTTGAGGATGCCGGCATCGTCAACAAGTGCAGACGCATGGACGTTCCGGAACTGCCGCTCGGCACGCATCTCGACAATGACGCATTCAAGCTCTACCTATGCGATTCGGGTCTGCTCCTTGCGATGCTTGAAAAGGAGGTTCAAGAGGACGTGCGCATACGGCGTAACCTTGGCACGTGGAAAGGTGGCCTCTTCGAGCACATCGTCGGCGAAGCCATGGTCAAGGCCGGCATGCCGCTCGCATACTTCAAGCGGGACAACTCGACCCTTGAAATGGATTTCTTCGCACGGTCTGCGGACTATCTCGTCCCGATAGAGGTCAAGGCCGAGAACAACCGTTCCAAGAGCCTGCGCACGCTGATTGACCGCGAGACGTACAAGGACATCCGCTGGGGCGTCAAGTTGATAAACGGCAACGTCGGCTTCGCGAACGGCATCTTGACTCTCCCGCAGTGGTGCGCCTTCAAGCTGCCCGAGATAATCCACGGCTTTCGTCCAGAGCAGTCCGCTTAACCTGCCATTTTCGGCTTGCGGGAAAACGCTTGAGTGTGATATGATAGCCGCAAGTAAAACTGGGGGAAGTTAACGTCTGCGTGCCGCGAAAGCGGTGCGTGCCGCGAAAGCGGTGCGTGCCGCGAAAGCGGTGCGCGCCGATGAGAGGAAGCGCAGAAATGAAGAAAAAGATTGGTTTGATCGCGCTGGCGGCGGCGGCGGCGCTCGGCGGAAACATGGCGTTCGCGGCCTTGCCGCAGGGCGCGACGCCGCTCGCGTACATCAAGGGCGACAAGAACCCCTACCTCGACACCGGATGGACGATCTGCCCGACCAGCGACGTGTTCGAGGCCGTCATCACAATCGTCGACAACACGACCGCCGCGTTCTGGTGCTCGCGCGGGAAAAGTGGCTCCAAGTTTCTATCGTCCGTCGCGATGTTCGACTACGGGCTTTCATACTTGCGTGCGGACTACAATGAATTTACGAGCGAGATCTCGCGCAGCATCAAGCTGACTGCCGGGCAGCCTTACACGATCACCGTGTCCAACGGCACGACGGTGGTGAGCAACGGCGCGCGCGTGGACATCCCCATGGTCTCAAGCTTTACCAATACGCCCGGCCCGCTGATCCTCTTTGCGTCAGGTTATTACGACAACGGCGTATTTCAAGATGCGGGGAACTTCGGCAACCATCGCCTCCATTCGTTCAAGATCTGGCGCAACGGCGTGCTCGTGCGCGACTTCGTGCCCGTGCGTGCGAACGGCGTGGTGACCCTGGCGGATGCCGTGGATGGCGGCGTGCTGACGCCGCTCGGCACCGGCGCGTTCAAAGCGGGGCCAGGCCGGGAGGTCTCTCCCCTCGCCGCGACCGTGTCGCCCCAGCTCGCGCGCGAGGGCGTTCCGGAGGCGCGTCCCGTCCTGTCGGTCACGGACGCGGCCACGGGCGTTCCCCTGCTGGAGGGCGTGGACTACGAGATCGACTACGAACTGAGGTATGACAACGAGCACGGACTCGCCCGCGTGCGTCCCCTGATCGGGTCGGCGCATGCGCGCGAGCCCGTTTACACGCGCCTCGAATACGTGCAGGGCGACGGCCGGGCGTACTGGGTCACGGACTACCTGCCGCAGCCCGTGAACGACCAGATCGACGTGGATTTCGCGTTCACGACGCTTCAGACGATCGGGGTGTTCTGTGCGCGGGGCAGTGGCGTCCAGAAGTCGTGGTCGTACTGCTTCCTTCTGAACAACAATACTCTCTATCACCGTTTGGATTACAACAATGTCACTCGTCAAAACACCTCTTCCCGCGTATATGTGCCAGGTGCGCGCTATTGCCTGAGGGTGGCGAACAAGACCGCGTGGCTGAGCAACGGCAACAGCAACTCGGCCGACACCAACGAGCAGACGGTTCCCGCTCTGCAGGAGGCCGCCAACTACTTGGCGATCTTCGCCTATTACTCGAACGGTACCGCGAACAACGTCGCCAGCCAGTCCACGCAGCGCCTCTACCGGTTCTCGGTGCGCCGTTCGGGTCGGCTGATCCACGACTGGGTGCCCGTCCTTACCCCCGAGGGCGTGGGGATCGGGAGCGTTCATCGCGGGACCTGCGGTCGGCGGCGTGGAGGTGGCCCCGATTCCCGTGCAGACGCTTCCTGCCGGCGGTTCGTGCACGCCTGCGCCCGTCGTGACGCTGGCCGGCGCGGGCGTGCGCCTCGTGGCGGGGACGGACTACACGGTCTCGTACGCGAACAACGGCCAGGCCGGCCTCGCCACGCTCACCGTGACGGGCGCGGGCAGGTATGCGGGCGTGTTCGCCGCCACCGTGCCGTTCAACATTTCGCCGCCGCCGCCCGCCGGCGTCACGCGCCTCGACTACATCCAAGGTGACGGCGCCACCCGTCTGCTCACCGACTGGACGATCAACCCGCAGACGGATCGCGTGGAGACGGAGATCATGCTGACGGACATCGCCAACGCCGCGATCTGGTGTTCGCGCGGCGCGGACACCGGAGACAGAACCTTCACGTTGTTCCGGCTTGCCGACGACACGGTCCGCTTTGATTGCCACAGCAGTCAATATACGCTTGGCTGGGCGGGCCTCTTCCCATGCGGCGTCAAGCTGCCGATCACGGCGCACGGCGCGGACTGCTCTGTGGGAGAAGTCAGGAGCCGCCGCGTGGTGAATGCCTCGTTCACGCAGGCCGGAGGCCCGCTCGTGCTGTTCGCGAGCTACTACGGCGGCACGGAGAACCATGTCGACTATTATGGGCGAAACAGGATGTACGAGTTCCGCGTGTTCCGCCAGGGGGCGCTCGTGCGCCGCTGGGTGCCGGTGCGCACCGCCGGCGGCGTGGCGACGATGTGCGACCTGATGACGGGCAATACGCTCTCGCCGCTCGGGAGCGGGGCGTTCATCGCGGGACCCGAACTCGCCGACTTCGACGTCTACGTGGCCGACCAGGCGTGGGACGGCGAGCCGAGGCACGCGCCGAGGCCGTTCGTGGCGGCAACGAACCGCACGACGGGCGTGGCGCTTGAGCCGGGAAGTGACTACACGGTGGCGTACACGAACAACGCCGCCGAGGGCTGGGCGCGCGCGATCGTGACGGGGACGCCCGGCTCGGCGTACGCGGGGCAGGGCGCCGACGCGAACTTCCGCGTGATCCGCGCGCTCACCAACGGCTACGAGCGGCTAGAATACGTGGAAGGCGACTATGCTACGGCCTTGAAGACGAGCTACTTGCCAAAGCCTTCGACGGACACGCTGACGCTCGACTTCAAGATGCGCGACGTGGAGAGCACGTTTGGAATCCTCTGTGCGCGCCGCTACGGAAGTGACGCCACCTGGAGCTTATGTTGGAATGTAGACGCAACAGCCCTTCGCTTTGACTGCAACTGCATGTCCAACTGGACATTCGGCACGTTCTTCAACGGGGACATGCGCCACAAGATCAAGATGGCGAACAAGACCGCCACGGCGGATTGCGCGAGCAGCATGACGGCGGCTTCGGCGCCCGCGACGGCGGGCGGCACGATGATGCTGCTGGCCTACTACAGCGATCCAAACAACCAAGTTCCGGCTTCTTGCGCGGCGATGCGCATCTACGGTTGCCGGGTGGTTCGCTCCGGCACGCTGCTTCACGACTGGGTGCCGGTGCGCACTCCGGAAGGCGTGGTGACGCTGTACGACCGCGTCACGGACACGACGCCCGAGTTTGCCGGAACGGGCAAGCTCCTCGCCGGCCCCGTCTGGGCGCACGAAGGCCCCGTCATCCCGCCCAAGGGAACGCTGATGATCTTCCGCTAGGCGTTGACGGTAGGGGCACGCGTCCCGCGTGCCCGCGGTCGCGCAGGAGCGCGGCCCCCAGCCGGGAGGGAATTTGTGGTATAATCCTTCTGCACGAAAAGTGAAAGGAATTGTATCGCATGAAAAAAACATTGGCGACGGGTCTGGCGGTGGCGGTTGCGGCCGTCCTGCAGGGCGCATCTACGGTTTCCCTGGACGGCGAATGGCGCCTGGACTACTTTCCGCAGCCGGACGCCGGCGCGGTGCGCACGGTGCCGCTGAAGGTGCCGTTCAAGACGGTGAAGGCGACGGTGCCCGGCAACTGCGAGCTCGACCTGGTGAACGCGGGCATCCTGCCGCCGATGGAGGTGGGCCTCAACGTCCTGAAGCTGCGTCCGTACGAGGCCTGCCAGTGGCTCTACACGAAGTCCTTTGACGCGCCGGCGGTGGACGTGGAGAGCGGCGCGCGCGCCGTGCTGGTGTTCGGCGGCATCGACACGCTCGCCGACGTGTTCCTCAACGGCGAGAAGATCGGCGAGTCCGCCAACATGCTCATCGAGCGCCGCTTCGACGTGACGCGCCGCCTGAAGGAGGGCGAGAACACCGTGCAGGTGCTGCTCCGTCCCGTGCTCCTCGACGCGCAGTACGCGACCGTGGGCGAGATGGGCGGCGCGAGCGAGCCTGGCGCGGACGGCGAGCGCTACCGCAAGGCGGCGCACATGGGCGGATGGGACATCTTCCCGCGCGTGTTCGTTCAGGGCCTGTGGCGGAGCGTCTCGCTGGAGATCGAGGATCCCGTGCGCCTCCGCGAGTGCGTGTGGATGATCAAGAACCTCGACGTGGCGAAGCGCCGC
>CACXPT010000200.1 GCA_902769585.1 uncultured bacterium | reverse complement strand
TACATCACGAAGGCCGCGTGCCCGATGACGGACATGATGCACCTCGAGGCGATCCGCCTCATCTCGCTCCACCTGCGCGACGCCGTGGCGAACAAGCCGTCCGGCCGCGAGGGTATGGCGCTCGGCCAGTACATCGCCGGCATGGGCTTCTCGAACGTAGGCCTCGGCGTGGACCACTCGATGGCGCACGGCGTTCAACGCCCCCGCGACGGGCGCGAAGTACCGCAAGATCGCCGAGGCGATGGGCGTGAAGGGCGTCGAGAAGATGACGCTCGCCCAGGCGCGCAAGGCGGCGATCGCGGCGGTCGAGAAGCTTTCCGCCGACGTGGGCATCCCGCCGGACCTCAAGGGCGTCCTAAAGAAGGAGGACGTGCAGTTCCTCGCGGAGAGCGCCTACGCGGACGCATGCCGTCCCGGCAACCCGCGCGACTGCTCCGTCGCTCAGATCGCCAAGCTCTACAAGTCGCTGATGTAGTTGGTGGTTTAGTTGGTAGTTGTAAAAGCCACTAGCTACTTGCCTATAATTTCCTAGTGACGTCTCTTATTTGCTTTCGCTACTGGGAGTTTTGGAGTTTAGGAGGCTTGGAGGATTCTTATAATCTTCTCCGAAACTCCCAATCTCCCAGCAGCGAAAGCAATTATCAAGGGTATCCTCTAGCCACAATGCAGGCAACTGCGGAAGTGCCCGGCTGGACCGATGACGCCAAAGTCGCGTCCGGCCGGGCATGGCTTGTGGTTGGGATCTCGCCATTTACGGCGCAGGCGCGCCGCGGGCTGGTCATTGCGGCATTCGCAGAAGAACTCGTCGCAGAACGTGAACGGGACGCCGCAGTCGGGAAGGGCGCGGATTGCGTCCTTTGTCGCGTTCCACTCTGCGCGCGAGAGCATCAGTTCCGGGTGGGCGAGGGCGCGTCCGCCGGCCATCATCGGCCCCACAAGGATCGATGCGGCGCCGGAAAGGGCTGCGGCGGCAAACATGTCGGTCGCCTCGTGCAGGTTGGCTTTCGTGATCGTCATCGAGACGGAGATGGGCCAGTGGAGTTCGCCAGCACGCGCTACGAGGACGAGCAGGCGGCGGAAGGTACGGCGAGTGCCCGTCATGGCGCCGTAGGTGGCGAGACCCTGCAGCGACGTGGCTAGACGAATGCGCTGCCGCTTGAAGCGCTTGATGAGCGATTCGTCGAGAAGGCTGGCGTTCGTGAATAGCGAAAGTGCGGCGCGCGGCAGACGGCGGCGCGCGTAGGAGAGAATCGGGAAGAGATCGGGGTGCATCAGCGTTTCGCCGCCGGTGAAGAGGATGTCCTCGACTCCGTCGCTAGCACACGTGTCGAGAATGGCTTTCCAGCCTGCCGTGTCGAGCTCGGGCTTGCCGATTTGGGGAAACTCGTGCCAGAGGCAATAGCAATAGGGACAGCGGAAGTTGCACTTCGCCGTGAGCTCCAGCGTCATGTGGCGCGGAAAGCGCATCACTTCTTTGGCGTCTGCGGCGGGTTGCAGGGGGGGACTTCGCCTGTTGTGTGCACGAGCGGCGGAGTCGTGGGCTTCTGGCTGGGGGGCGTCGGTCGTTCGTTCGGCACGTCACCCATCGGTACGCGCCTTGGAGTTTCGTTGTTGGCCTTGCGCCTGGCCCGTTCCTCGTAGCTGGGATCGGGGAACCTGCCTATCGGCCCTGGGGACGGCCTGGGGGAACAGCCTGTCGTGGCGAGGGCCAGCGCCCCCGCGAGCAGTCCGCCAACCGACTTCCCGCTTGCGATTGCCTTGCGTATGGCCCTCTGCCGGGCCTGGTTCTTCTTCGAAAGCTTCATGGCAGTTCCTCCTGTGCGGCCGTATTATAGCAAAAAATTGCTGCGTGTGTGCCTGTTTTCAGCACTCCCGGCCGTCACCCGATTATGGTATACTCTTCCGCATGAAGATCCAGCGACGAGAATTTATCCTGGGGGCGGCGGCAGCCTGCGCGTTCCCGAACCTGCGGGCGTCCGCGGCAAGCCCGAACGGCAAGGTGAACATGGCGTTCGTCGGCATCGGCCACCAGGCCGGGCACGACTTCTCCATGTTCGCCTACTACAAGGACATCGTGAACGTGGTCGCGCTCTGCGACACGCAGATGGGCGCGAGCCACACGCTCAACGTCCTGAAGGCGTACCCCGACGTGCCTCGCTACCAGGACTTCCGGAAGATGCTCGACGAGCACGCGCGGGAGATCGACGCGGTGTGCATCGCCACTCCGGACTTCTCGCACTTCCCGGCGGCCATGCTCGCGATGTCGATGGGCAAGGCCGTGTACTGCGAGAAGCCTTTGTGCAACTGCTTCCGCGAGATCGGCCTCATGGCGGCGGCGGCGAAGCGCCACAAGGTCGTCACGCAGATGGGCAACCAGGGCCACTCCGACGCGAACTACTGGCAGATGAAGGCCTTCGTCGAGCGCGGCTACATCAAGGACGTGACGACCATCAACGCCTTCATGTGCGCGAACAACCGCCGCTGGTTCAAGTGGAAGGGCGTCGAGATGCGCGAGATGCCCGGCGAGGAGGCGGAGCCGGCGGAGATGGACTGGGACGTGTGGCTTTCCCAGCGGCCGTTCAGGCCCTTCAACCACAACTTCATCAACGGCGACTGGCGCTGCTTCTACGAGTACGGCACCGGCGCGCTGGGCGACTGGGGCGCGCACATCTTCGACGCCGCGCACGAGTTCCTGAAGCTCGGCCTGCCATCGAAGATCGAGACGTTGAAGAACGACCGTCGCACGAACGCCGTGTTCCCGATGGCGTCCACCATCGCCTACACGTTCCCCTCGCGCGGCGAGGGGCTCCCGGAGTGCCGACTCGTGTGGCACGACGGCGCGGGCAATTTCCCGGACATGCCGAAGAACGTCACGGACAAGAAGTGGCGCCGCAAGGACTATGGCGCGGAGCTGTACCTCAAGGACGGGCGCGTGTTCGCGCGCGCGAGCCATGGCTCTCCGCTCCAGCTCGTTGCCGGCGGCGACCCGCGCGACCCGGCCGTCAAGACCGCGATGCGCGACTATCCGAGGGGCAAGAGCGGGCACTACCTCAACTTCCTCAAGGCCGTCAGGGGCGAGGAGCCGGCCAATTCGGACTTCGCGGTAGCGGGGCCGCTTTCGCAGGTGATGGCGCTCGGCGCGCTGGCTCAGCGTCTGGCAGCGCCTGTCCTCACCTTCGACCGCGAGAAGCAGCGTTTCACTGACAACGAGGCCGCCAACGCGCTCCTCGCAGGCCCCCCTGTCCGCAAGGGCTGGGAGGAGTTCGAGAAGCTGTAGAAGTGAAACTGTCATTTTTGCGGTGTACAGACGGACGATAATATGGTAAACTATCCGTTCGTTTGGCGAAAAAAAGGCCGATAGAACTGATAGACTGAATGGAGTAGAGCGACAATGTCGATGTTTAAAGGATTCTCGAACGCGTTTCGGATTCCCGAGCTGAGGAAGAAGATCCTCATCACGCTCGGTCTTGTGGCCTTGTGCCGTTTGATTTCGCAGGTGCCGACTCCCGGCGTCGACTGGCAGGCGCTCAACCGGGCCATCGAGCACATCAGGGAGAACTCCGGCGGCGGCGGACTGTTCGACTGGTTCGACGTCTTCACCGGCGGCGCCCTTGGGCAGTGCGCCATCGGCTTCCTCTCCATCTGGCCGTACATCTCCGCGCAGATCGTCATCCAGCTGCTCTCGTCGGTCATCCCCTCCCTCGAGAAGCTGAAGAAGGAAGGCGAATCGGGCCGTCAGCAGCTCGCCCAGATCACGCGCTACCTGACGATCGTCCTCTGCGTCGTGCAGTCGTGGAGCATCGCCACGGCGCTGATGCATCCCACCATGCTCGGCATCAACGAGCAGATCGTGGTGAATCCCGGGTTCGGGTTCCAGCTGATGACGGTGATAGGCATGACCTCCGCGGCGCTGTTCGTGATGTGGATCGCCGACCAGATCACCACGTTCGGCATCGGCAACGGCGGCTCGCTCATCATCATGATCAACATCACCTCGCGCCTGCCGCAGGCGATCATGAGCGCGTGGCACCGCTACTTCAGCACGGACGGCGTGACCAACAAGTCGCCCGTCGAGCTCGCGCTCCTGCTCCTCTTCGGATTCGGCGTCGTGATGGGCACGGTGATGCTCACGCAGGGTGTCCGCAAGGTGACGATCCACGCCACTCGCCGCTCGATGGCGGGCGGCAACTCCTACGGCATGCAGCAGACGTACATGCCGCTGCGCGTCAACTACACGGGCGTCATGCCTATCATCTTCGCGCAGCCGCTCCTCCAGATTCCGGCCATGCTCCTCATGAAGCTTCCGGCCGACTCCACGGGTTTCCTCGGCGCGCTCCGCACGTTCGGCCGCGAGCTCTCCGACATGGGCAGCGCGACGCACCTCATCATCTACGCCGCCGTCATCATGTTCTTCGCCTTCTTCTGGGTCGCGACGCAGTTCAACGCCGTCGACATCGCCGAGAACCTGAAGAAGGACGGCTCCTACGTGCCGGGCATCCGTCCTGGTCGCGCCACGGCAGAGTACCTTGACGCGGTGATGACGCGCATTACCCTGATCGGCGGCACGGGGCTTCTGATCGTCGCCCTCCTGCCGCAGATACTGAACGGAATGATGGAAGTGCCGTGGGCGATCGCCAGCTTTTTCGGCGGCACCTCGCTGCTCATCATCGTCGGCGTGGCGCTTGACACGCTGCGCATCATGGAATCGCACCTGCTGGTGCGCAAGTACGACGGCTTCCTCCGCCACGGCTCGCTCCGCGGCAGGGGCGGCATGTAAGCCATGGCGACTCTGCGGCTGGGCGTTCTCGGTTCGGGCGCTGGCTCGAACATGCAGTCCATCGTGGACGCGATCGGCAAGGGCGAGCTTGACGCCGAGATACGGCTCGTCCTCGCCGATGTCCCAGACGCGAAGATACTTGACCGCGCCCGCCGCCACAACATCCCCGCGCAGTATCTCGACTGCGCGCCGTGGAAGACGAAGCTTGAAGGCCCCGCCGAGGACCGTTGCATCCAGCTGCTGAAGGATGCAGGCTGCGACACTGTCGTCCTCGCCGGCTTCATGCGGATCGTGAAGCCCAAGCTTCTCGCCGCGTTCCCGATGCGCGTTCTCAACATCCACCCCGCCATCCTGCCGGCATTTCCGGGCGTCCACAGCTGGACGCAGGCGCTCGATTACGGGTGCAAGGTCGCGGGAGTGACTGTCCATTTTGTCGACGCGGGCACGGATTCCGGCCCGATCATCGTCCAGAAGTGCGTGCCTGTCCTCGAAGACGACACGCCGGAGACGCTCCATGCCCGCATCCAGGTGCAGGAGCATATCGCCTTTCCAGAGGCCCTGCGCCACCTTGCCGCTGGACGCCTCCGCGTGGAGGGGCGCCGAGTACACATAGGATAAAACTGACATTCTTCCGAAAGGATACAAGACATGAACGGAGCCATACTTCTTCTGGTGGGCGTCGTGTGCTTTACGCTTGCCTATTTCTTCTATTCCAAATTTATCGCGCGCGCGATAGGCATCGATCCAGACAAACCGACGCCGGCGCACACGATGGGCGACGGCGTGGACTACGTGCCGGCGCACCCGATGGTGCTGTACGGGCACCACTTCGCCGCCATCGCAGGCGCGGGCCCGATCATCGGGCCTGTCCTCGCCGCACAGTTCGGCTGGGCCGCGGTAGCGTTGTGGATCATCCTTGGCTGTATCTTCATCGGCTCCATGCACGACATGGTGACGCTTTTTCTCTCCGTGCGCCATCAGGGCAAGTCGATCGGGTCGGTGATCGAGGACGTTCTCGGGCGCTCCGGCAAGATGATCTTCCTCATGTTCTGCTTCGCCGCGCTCGTTCTCGTGATGAGCGTGTTCACGGGGCAGGTGGCGGACGCGTTCGTCTCCAACCCCGAGGTGGCCACCTCGTCGCTCCTCGGCATCTTCGAGGCGGCGCTCTTCGGCGTGTGCGTGTACAAGTTC
>CACXPT010000199.1 GCA_902769585.1 uncultured bacterium | reverse complement strand
CGCCGCCGCTACTACGGCAAGACGGTGAGCGTGTACGCGCCGCTCTACATCGGCAACACGTGCGTCAACTCCTGCCGCTACTGCGACTTCCGCATCCAGCATACGGGCACGGTGCGCCGCAACCTCTCGCTCGACGAGATCCGCCGCGAAGCGGAGGCGATCCGCGCCAGCGGCATCGACTCCCTGCTCGTGGTCGCGGGCGAGGATCCGCGTGTCAACACCGTCGAGCACCTCGCCGAGGTCGGGCGCCTCCTCAAGACGATGTTCTCCTACCTTGCACTGGAGGTGGCGCCGCAGACCGAGGACGCGTACCGCGCGCTATTCGCCGCCGGCTACGAGGGCCTCACCTGCTTTCAGGAAACCTACGATCAGGAGCGCTACAAGTTCTTTCATCCCGCCGGCCCGAAGAGCAACTACGAGAACCGCCTCTGGACGCAGCTGCGCGCGGGGCGCGCGGGCTTCCGCACGCTCGGCGTCGCGTTCCTGCTTGGTCTCGTGCCGTGGCGGACCGAGGCCGCCTCGCTCGCCGCGCACGCGTGGTACCTGATGAAGGAGTGCTGGCAGTCGAAGGTCCAGTTCGCGTTTCCGCGCTTCTGTCCCACGGAGGGCGGCTTCCAGCCCGAGTTCCCGGTGGACGACCGCGACCTCGACCTGATGATGCTCGCCTTCCGTATCGCCTTCCCCGAGTGCTGCATGACCGTCTCCACGCGCGAGGCGCCGGCATTCCGCGACTACATCGTGCAGGTGGCGGCGGACAACATGAGCGCCGGCTCGCGCGTGACGCCCGGCGGCTACGCCGTGCTGGCGGACAAGGACGTGGCGCAGTTCACGCTCACCGACGGCCGTGCGCCGGACGATGTCTACGCCGCTATCCGCGCCAACGGCCAGGAAGTGGTGTTCAAGAACTGGGACAACCGCATCTGAGGGGGAGCCATGCGGCAGCGCAGCGTACTCCTGCTAGTCTCGCCCGCCTACCCGCCGCGCTTGGAGGGCATCGCCCGATTCGCGCGCACGCACGGGTGGCATCTCATGATCGAGGACCGCCTTGCGCGCCTGCCGCGCGGCTGGACGGGTGACGGCGCGCTCGTGACGCTGCGCGCGAACGAGGAGACTGTGGAATACGTGCGCCAGCTCCGCCGCCGGCACATTCCCGTGGTCGACCTCACGTTCCAGCGGCCCGACGTGCGCATTCCGCGCGTCACCGGCGACCATGCCGCCGCCGGCCGCGCCGCCGCCGAGCATTTTCTAGGTCGCCACTTCCGTCACGCGGCGTGGTACTCGACCATCTGGACACACGTCCACGCGCTCCGCTACGGCGGGTTCGCGTCCGCCTGGCCTGGCGAGCCGCCGCTCAAGTGGGTGCTGGCGGAAAAGACGACGCCCGAGACGTTCGACGACTGGCGGCTCTTCACGCGCCTCCTCGGGCAGGCGCTGCGGCAGGCGCCCAAGCCGCTCGCCGTGCTCACGTACGACGATGCGGACGCCGCCCGCGTCCTCTCTGCCTGCCTCGCGGCCAACATCTCTGTGCCGGAGGAGGTGGCGGTGATGGGCATCGGGGACGACACGGTGGTTTGCGAGAACCAGGCGGTGCCGCTCTCGTCAGTGGGGCACGACCTGGAGCGGGCGGCCTACGAGGGCGCGGCGCTGCTGGAGCGCCTCATGGACGGCGAAGCGCCGCCGGTCGAGCCGGTGCTGGTGCCGCCGCGGGGAGTGGTGGCGCGCCAGTCGACGGACGTGATGGCCGTTTCCGACCCGATCGTCCGCCGCGCGCTCCTGCACATGAAGGAGCATCTGGCGGACACTTTCGGCGCGGCGCAGCTCGCGGACACGCTCGGCGTTCCGCGTGTGCGGCTGGACCGTCTGTTTGCCGCGCACCTTGGCCATTCCGTGGGCGACGAGATACTGCGCGAGCGCCTGGCCCGCGCGAAGTTGCTGCTCTCCAACGGCGACGAGCCGATCGCCGCCATCGCGCGCGACATAGGGTTCTGCAACTCCGGCTATCTCGCGGCGGTATTCAAGCGCGCCTTCGGCTGCACTCCCCGCGCGTTCCGGCAACGGCTGCAGGGCTAGGCGTACGGGGGGATATTTGGTATAATCGGACCGTTGGCTTTTCCAAGGAGAATCGACTATGGCAACACAGGAGCTAGAAAACTCATGGGCTCTCTCGCAGCTGATTGCGGCTGCCGAGAAGTTCACGTTCGCGGACGGCAAGGCGGACATCAACGAGACGCGGGCGCTCATCGGACTCGTCCATCCGTTCGCCGAGGTGGAACGCGGCCTCGCGGACTTCGAGAAGTTGCTCGTCGACATTGCCGAGGACGGTATCGTCACGCCCAAGGAGTCAGCTGCGCTGGCGGCGGCCATCGCCAGCCTGCGCACCAAGTTTCAGACGGCCGACGGCGTCTACGACGCGCGGACGCTCGGATTGCCCAAGATGGGCGTCCTCGGCGTGCAGCACATGTTCGCGATGTTCGGCGCGACGATCCTCGTGCCGATCCTCACTGGCCTCTCGCCCAGCGCCACCTTGCTGTGGGCGGGCCTCGGCACACTCCTCTTCCACCTGGTCACGAAGCGGATGGTGCCGGCGTTCCTCGGTTCGTCGTTCGCCTACCTCGCCGGCTACTTCGCGCTCGCGGGCATGGCCGGTACCGCAGGATACGAGGGCGTATCCAAGGCCACCATGCTTCAGTACGCCTGCCTGGGCGTCGCCTCCTCTTCGCTCGTCTACTTCGTCGTGGCCGGGTTCGTGAAGGCGTGCGGCGTGAAGAAGGTGATGAAGTTCTTCCCGCCGATTGTCACTGGTCCAATCATCATTGGCATCGGCCTCGTCCTCGCGCCGGTGGCCGTTAACAGCTGCACGACGAGCTGGCCGGTCGCGATCGTCGCCATCGTCACTGTGATCGTGTTCTCGATCTTCGGGCGCGGCATGTTCAAGATCATTCCGATCCTGATGGGCGTCATCGCATCATACCTCGCCGCCGTCATCTTCGGCTGCTTTGGCTGGTGCGACGCGATCAGCTACAAGGCTGTGGCGGACGCCGCGTGGATAGGTCTTCCGCTGAAGATGGAGAACACGGTGTTCCCGCTCCTGTCAAATCCCGACTGGGGCAAGATCGTGAGCGCGATCGCCATCGTCTTCCCGCTCGCGTTCGCCACCATCATGGAGCACGTGGGCGACGTCTCGGCCATCTCCTCCACCGTGAAGCGCAACTTCTTCGAGAACCCCGGCCTGCACCGCACGATGCTCGGCGACGGCCTCGCCACGTGCCTCGCCTCGCTGTTCGGCGCGCCGGCGAACACGACGTACGGCGAGAACACTGGCGTCCTCTCGCTCTCGCGCGTGTACGACCCGCGCGTCATCCGCATAGCCGCCTGCCTCGCGATCCTCGTCTCGTTCTGCCCGAAGTTCTCCGCGTTCATCGGTACGATCCCCGGCGCGACGATTGGCGGCGTGTCGTTCATCCTCTACGGCATGATCTCGGCGGTGGGCGTGCGCAACCTCGTGGAGAGCCAGGTCGATCTCGGGAAGAGCCGCAACATGCTGATCGCGGCGTTCATCCTCGTGCTCACGCTCGGCATCTCGTTCTCGAAGGCTGGCGCGATCGCGTTCACGGTCGGCTCGCTCAAGATCTCGCTTTCGGGCCTCGCCGTGGGCTCGCTCATGGGCATCATCCTCAACGCCATCCTTCCTGGCAAGGACTTCGTCTTCTCGGAGACTGCGCCGACGATCAAGGACGCCGACCGCTTCGGCGGCGTGAAGCAGAAGTAAGTCAAGAGGAGAAGGCGAATGTTCATCAAGCTTACGCGAACCGACGGACGGCCGATCTGGATCAACCCGGAATTCATCGTCACTGTCGAGGGCCGGAAGGACGGCGGATCGATCGTCGTCCCCGGCGGCGACGGACTCGACTATGACGTTCGGGAATCACCGCAGGCGGTGATGGACCTCTGCGGAGGGAAGGTGGTGGCCGCGGAGATTCCGCCACCGCCCGCGCAGCCCGCCGAGCCGCCGCCGCAGGAAAAGCCAGCAGAGGAGAAGGGAACGGTCTCCGCTGAACCGACCATATCAGAGCCAGCACCGGCGAAGAAGCGTGGACGCAAGGCGTCAAAGGCTGCAGCCGCCTCCGCGCCGCCGCCGGTTCCCGAAACGCCGCCCGCCACGGAGGCACCTGTCGTGGCGGCCGAGCCGGCAACGCCTGCCGAGGAGAAGCCGGCGGCCAAGCCGCGCAAGCGGACGTCCCGCAAGAAGCCGTCGATAGACCTTACGGACGAGCAGATGGTTCGTCTCAGGAAGATGGCGCCCGGCTCGCGGCAGAAGCTCCTCAACACGCTCGTGCACCTGAAGGTACCGAACGCCGAGGCGACTGCCGTGGCGCTGATTGCCAACAAGGTTCTCGAGATATTGCCCGACAACCACGTGAACTGGCTCGCGCAGTAGGAGGTTTCGGATGGACGGCTATCCTGAAGTGAGGTTGCGCAGGCTGAGGCGGACGGCGGCGATTCGCGACATGTTCGCGATGCCCGCGCCCGGCCCGGAGAAGTTCGTCTGGCCGGTGTTCGTGGTGCCAGGCACGGGACGGAAAGAGGCGATCGGCTCCATGCCCGGCCAGTTCCGCTATTCGGCGGACGAGCTAGTGAAGGCGCTTGCGCCGGTCGTCGCGCAGGGCGTGAGGGCCGTGCTGCTCTTCGGCCAGCACGAGGGCGAGGGCAAGGACGAGATCGGTTCGCCGGCGGAAGACCCGCACGGCGCGGTGCAGCGGGCGATCCCCACGCTGCGCGCCGCATATCCGGATCTGGTGATCCTCACGGACGTGTGCCTTTGCGCGTACACGGCGCACGGGCATTGCGGTCCGCACGACGCCGAAGGCGACATCGACAACGACGCCGCGTGCGAGATGCTCGCGCGCGTGGCCGTCAGCCACGCGCGGGCCGGCGCGGACGGCGTTGCGCCGAGCGCGATGATGGACGGCCAGATCGCCGCCATCCGGCACGCGCTCGACGAGGAAGGCTTCAAGAAGACGCTCCTCATCTCATATTCCACCAAGTTCGCCTCGCAGATGTACGGTCCGTTCCGCGACGCCGAGAACTCCGCGCCGTCGAAGGGCGACAGGCAGGGCTACCAGGCCAGCTTCCGAGACCCGCGCACCGCGATCCGCGAATCGCTCCTCGACGAGGCGGAGGGCGCCGACGCGCTCATGGTGAAGCCCGCGCTCTTCTACCTCGACCTGATCCGCGAAGTCTCCGCCCGCTCGCTGC
The DNA here is from genome assembly GCA_902769585.1 of uncultured bacterium. GTDB lineage: Bacteria > Verrucomicrobiota > Kiritimatiellia > RFP12 > UBA1067 > RUG572. Next base: position 540 of record CACXPT010000199.1, on the reverse strand, counting down.
TGCCCGTGATGGCGTACAACGTCTCCGGAGAATACTCGATGATCCACGCGGCTGCGGAGAAGGGGTACTGCGACCTCTACGCGACGGCGCGCGAGTCGCTATTCGCCATCTTCCGCGCCGGCGCGACGCAGGTCATATCCTACTGGGCGCCGTTCTACCGCGAGATATTCGGGCCATAAAGGGGGAGCGATGAAGAAACATGCCATGCTCATGGCTTTAGCGGGATTTTTCGCTCTAGACGTGGCGGCAGTCGCGACAGGCGCGGAACCCCCGGCTTCCTGCGGAGATGGCGACGGTCGCAACCTCGCGCCGCTCGTGCAGGGCGCGGTTCCGGCGCGGCCTGAGGCGGTGAAGCGGTGGCGCGATTTGCGCTTCGGCATGTTCATCCACTGGGGCCCCGTGTCGCTCACGGGCAAGGAGATCGGCTGGTCGCGCGGACGCGAGACGCCGGTGGAGGAGTACGACAACCTCTACAAGCGCTTCAACCCCGTGAAGTTCAACGCCGACGAGTGGGTGGCCGTCGCCAAGTCGGCCGGCATG
>CACXPT010000198.1 GCA_902769585.1 uncultured bacterium | reverse complement strand
CCTCGCCATGACATGCTCGCACGAAAGATAGCTCGGCGAATACATCTTGCCCGCAAAGTAGTCGCCAATCCCTGGTATGTTCGCAGTATCGGCAAAGGCATACCACGAACGCCTCAGCCGCTTGATGTAGCCCTTTCCAAGCCATGTCGAGTAATTTCCCCTGTCGAAACGGGGAAACGCCGCCAAGACCTGCTCGTTCGAGAAGCAGGCAAAATCATGAAATCGCTCTCTAAAAGTGACGTAGTTCATTTTGTTTCCGAAACGCGCATATTATACCGCATTTCAGAAACGAACGTCAATGCAGAAATTGAGATTACGGGCGGTACTCGCAACGGCCGCGGGAGCGCGGAACGAATCCTGGCATGTCGGCCTCGGGCGTGCGCCAGGCCTCGCGAGCCGCCTCGCGAGCGATGTCCAGCAGCTCCTTCCAGACCGGATCCTGCCGCGAGGTGAACACGAACTTCCCTTTCGCCGGACAGCCGCGTCCACCGTCCTTTCTCGGCAAATGCGCCACAAGCGCCGGGCTGGCGGTCGGGTCGGTGAGGTCGAACCACCACCACTGATCCTCCACGAAGTTCGTGTTCTTCACGCGCACATCCATTTGCCCGTGGCAGGATGCGCAGTTCTTCTCGTAGAGAGGAAGGAAGCGCTTCTGGAACCAGGGCTTGAGCGCGGGACCGTCCGCCTCGCCCCATTTGTCGCGGTCGCCCTTCCCACCGATGTGGGCGTAGTCGAATGTGGGATAGTAGGGAATCATCGCGTCAAGCCACTCGTAGACGATTCGCTTGTCCGCCGCCGGCATGTCGACGCCGTGGTGCGACTTCTCAAGATATTCCGGCAGACGGCTCCCGAACGATCCGCTCTCCTTAGCGCGGAACGGCTCCGTGAGGCCCGTCAGCAGATGGAACGACTGCACGAGCGGCTTGTTCGTGCTGTCACCCGTGAACCACGCGCGGAATGCGCGGTCGGACTTCGACCGGTTGACGAGCGAGTCGTACGACATATTGAAGAAGCGCGTGTAGTGTCCCGTGAGGTTCATCCCCTTCGGCGGGTTCGCGCCGGAATGACAACGCACGCAGTGTCGGTCCCACACGGGCTGCACCACTTTGTTGTAATCGAGCACGCCCGCGTTCCCCCACGGCGGCCGCTCGAGCGGCGAAGGCGCCTTGCGCGCGGCCAGGGCGGACATCGGCACGGCGGCCGTGCGTCGGTTCTCGTGGCATCCCGTGCAGCTCTGCGTCTCGCCGGGCATCAGGTTGATCGCGCTCGTCATCCGCACGAGTTCGCGTCCCGCGCCGTCGACGAGCTGCAGGTAGATTTCCTTCCGCGCAGGCGCCTGGAAGAACACGCTGCCGTCCGCCGCGACCGGCGCGTAGCCCCACACGCGCTTGGGATAGTATGACGATGCCCCCACGAGCGGACCCTGGTCGAGAATGCCGTTCCACGTGCGGTTGACGGTCTTCGGAATCTGCTCCATCACGCGCACGGACTTCACCTCGCCCCGCGGCAACCCTTCCGCGAAACCCTTGTAGACATCCGAGACGAACAGCTGTCCCATCGGCACCGCCTCGCGCGCGGGTTGTCCGGGCGGCGCGGCCTCCAGCGTCACCGTCGCCGGCGACGGGACGTCGAGCGGCGCAATCTCCTTCGGCGCGGGACGCGCGACGAACGGCACGGCGCCGAACACGCTCGTCGCCGGGTCTTCGTACGCGACGGCGCGGTGGCCATCGTCCGCGAGCAGCATGAGACGAAAACGCTTCGCCTTCTCGTCGCCGCACGAGGCGAGGAACCGCCCCGGCCTCACCGGTGCAGGCCAGCACCAGCCCCAGTCGTACCGGCGGTCGAACACGGACGGTATCTCCGGCGTAAGCCAGCGCATGGACGGCGCGTCGTCCCCTTCCGGTCCCTCCCGGTTCGAAACGATGCCGATCGCGCCGTACGGCGAACCGTGGTGCGGCGCGAAGGTGCAAACCGCGGAGCCGTACTCACTGGGAATCTCCCGGGCCTGTATGATGGAAGCGGGATCTTCGGTGAGGTTGCCGAACCAGAGTGACATCTGCCGTCCGTCGGGATACTGCGTCCAAAGCGACTGCCTGTATGTCAGGTTCCAGTCCACGTACTCCCAGCGCGTGTAGAAAAGGCGACCATCGGAGAGGATGGAAAGGTAGAGGTCGGAGAGCGTGTTCGAACTGAGATCGCGCACGTTGCCACCGTCGGCATCCATCACATGGACGTGCGTCGAAGGTCCAGGTTGGCAGACATTATGTGTGAACGGCGTGCGCGTGGAAAGAAACGCAATACGCCCCTCCGGGAGGGTCGCGCTCCCGCGCGACCGCTGACTCCCCGGCACAAATACCGGGCTCGCGTTGTGCGCCTGCGGCGTGTCGGTCAGCTGACGAAGACCCGAACCGTCCGCGTGCATCGCGTAAATCTGCCAGGTCTTCACGCCGTGGCGGCGCATCGTGAAGAGGATCGTCGAGGCGTCGGGCGAAAGCGACATGTCCAGAATGATCGAATCCTTTTCCTCAAACAGAACCCGCGTCTCACTCTTCGCCGGATCGAAGATGCGGACGGAGCAGCCCCACGGCCCCTCCGGCCTGGATTGCCACACGTAGTTTGGAATGGCGCCCGAACGAAGGGGCGATCCCGTAAAGAAGAGGATTGGCGGCAACATCTTCACCTCCGCCGCCAGCTCGGGCGATTCGCGCCGCGGATCGGGCGTGGGGAGGCGCGGCGGACGATCCGCGAGGAACCCGCGCAGCGCGATGCGTCCCGGCCCGCCCTTCCGCGACGACCGCCCGAGGTTCACGATCCGCGCGACATGCCGTCCGTCCGCCAACCCCTTCGCCACGCACGTCTCTTCACACAACGACGAATCAAACGTGCCGACGGACGGACTTGCCGTCCACGAACGCCTCGAAGAACCCGAGCGGCGAGGTCTGGTCGCGGAAGGTGAGTCCCCAGATCCAGCGGCACGCGCCCTTCCGGTGGCACACCGTAAAGGACGTCCCCTCGAACTCCACGTCCACGACGTCGCCCGCCTTCTCGCTCACCCATGCGTACGGCCACGCGCCCGTGTCGCACCACGCCTTCCACGCGCCCGTCGGCTTGACGAGCGGATTCGTCCACGGCGTGACGGACGCCGCCAGACACGCCAGCGGCAACATTAGTCCGATAAGGATTCGCATAAATTCTAGAGGCCCCGCAGTTTTAACTATTTAACCATTTAATCATTTAACTATTTAACCCCTCCACGATCGCACGCCCGGCGCTCGTGCCGAGGCGCGTGGCGCCCGCACGGAGCATCGCAAGCGCGTCGGCGCACGTACGGATGCCACCTGCAGCCTTGAGTCCCATCTCGGGGCCGATCGCCGCGCGCATCAATTGTACATCCTCAAGCGTCGCGCCGCCCGCGCCGAAGCCAGTGGACGTCTTCACGAAATCGACGCCCGCCTCGCAGGCGATCTTGCAGGAGAGCAGTTTCTCCTCGCGCGCCAGGTAGCAGTTCTCGAAGATGACCTTCGAGGTCACGCCCTCGCCACGGCAGATCTTCGCGAACTCGGCGAGTTCGGCGAGCACGTACGCCGCGTCGCCCGCCTGCAGGCGACGCACGTTCTGGACGATGTCCACCTCACCCGCTCCCTTTGCGATTACGTCGCGGACCTCGAAGAGCTTCGCCTCGGTCGTCATCTGTCCCAGCGGGAAACCGGCAACAGCGGTTACCTTCACGTCCGTGCCCTGCAGCATTGCCGCACACCGCGCCACCTCGCACCCGTTCACGGCCACGCTCGCGAAGCCGAACTCCGCCGCCTCGCGGCAGAGATCGTCGATCTTCTCCGGTCCGCCGAACGCCTTCAGGAATGTGGCGTCCAGCAACGCGGCCAGCGACTTCTTCGTCAATTTCTCAACATCTACCATAGCATCTCCTTCATAGCATCTCCTTTCGCCCAACTCTTCACTCTTAACTCTCAACTCGCCACGTCATCAGGATCATCCCACGTGAGATAGTTCGCCTCGGAAAACCTCCTTCATGCGGGCCAACACCTTGGACGCGGTGCCTACTCCGTAGCGTTCGCCGACCATCAAGATGTCGTCGTCGGTGATGCGCGAGAACTTTCCGTTGACGGAAAGCGCGTGCTGGTTCTGCCAGTCGCCCCACTCCGTATCACCTGGCGAGAAGCGACAGCCCGTCAAGTCGTACGCTGGAGCAAGTTCCCATCGTCCGCCCTCGCGCATCAGGAACGAAAAGTTCTTGGTATGGTCATCCATCTCCCTGTTGTACACGTTGAATGCCATCCGACGAAAGATCTCCTCCAACGCCTCGTAGCCGAGCCCAAGCGCATCCGCCGTCTCAAAGAGAATGTCGTAGGAGTAGAGCGTGCGCGGCCCGCCAGGCGGCAGATGCTGGAGCGCGCACAGCGTCTGGACCAGATGACGACGGTCCCCGTCGCGGTCGAACCGGCGCGTCATGAAGTGCTTCACGCCGTTGAGCTCATAAAGGCAACATTCGCTCATCTCGACACCCAACGCACGTGCCTTCTGATAGACCGCATACTCCTCCTCGCCCGCAGACGGCAATCCCTGCGGCGTGAACTTGATGAGCCAATGCTCGTAGCCCGGCGGCAGGTCGCAGTCGCCCGCCAAGAAGGAATCCGTCTCACGGTTCCAGCCCACAACCGCCTTCGCCTGCGCCCCGCCCGCCGACGTCCCCACGCGGATGATTTCGCGCAACGTATCTGGGCCTTCCATCTTTGACAAGTCCGCATTGAGGGCAAGCCGCGCCTCTTCCACGAGTTTCCGCATGTCGAGGACGGTTGGTTTCGGTTGCTCCTGCCTGATCTCCGGCTCGTAGACGAGCGCCCCCATCCCTCTCGTTCCAACGTAAGCAAGCCGATCAAGCGGTGTAATCGACGAGATGTCGATACCGTGCGATTCCATCCATTTTCTGACAAGCCGATTGCCGAAAGAGTCGGGCAGGGAATCGGCAAACACGCCTGGCAGTCCGAAAAGCGCCCGTCGCGGCAACTCAAACTCGTCTGCGGTGTAGATGCTGCGGGAAAGCGGCATTGCCAATGGTGCTATCTCAATTCCGCTTCTTCGAAACGCAGGGTCATATTCAAAGCGCGAATACTGGTCGTATGCATGGACAAGCACACCGACTCGCTGCCCCCAAAGAAAGACCGACACTGCATTGACGGGAATATAGGTCATGTCTCGCCTGCCTTCCTCGCTGTTGCGCGGATGCGCTTCTTTGCGTGCGCGAGACGATTCATTTCCTCTGCAAGCTTAATCGGACTTATTTCCTCTTTCGGCTCAAGATCAATGATCCACCGGTCTTTGCCCAATGAACGACACGCCTGCACAAAGGTTCCCAATGATGCGCCTACGCCACTCTCCAAGTGCCGTATCGCATTGAGGGAAACACCGCTCCGCTCAGCCAACATTTGCTGTGTAATGTTAGCCTGCAACCGATGTCCGCGAATACTACTTCCGATTCGCTTAAGAATCTCTTCCCTTGTCCCTCTAATCATAGTCTATCGTCCTATTTAGATCAGTTGATGGCATCATTATACATTAACCATCCCATATAGGACAACTAGTTTCTCGTCTTTACGGGATCTCACGGTGTGACGACGCAACGGATGAGGTTGTCGTCCACAACCGGCACCGGCACGCCGTCCACAGTCTTGAAGTCGATCCCGGCTATGTACATGCGGCGGGGATGGATGGCGTCCTTGCCGCCGCCGTTGTGCGCGTGGAACACGATCCGCCACTTGCCGTCCGCATCCTTGAACAGGGAGTGGTGCCCCACGCCCACCAGTCCGAAACGCCGCCGGAGGATCGGGTTGCCGGCATACCTTGTCCACGGCCCATCGAGACTTCGCGCCGTCGCCACGCCCACGGCATAGTCGCGGTCGCGG
>CACXPT010000197.1 GCA_902769585.1 uncultured bacterium | reverse complement strand
GTCCTTCGGGTCCGCGCTCTTGGCACCATGTCTTCTCAAGGATCGACTCGCGCCCCTTGCGGGGTGGCGAACGGAGGAGTAGTTTATCAAATCCCTCCGACCCGCGCAAGGGGGTCTGAGAAAAAAAGTAAAAAAAGTTGCGCGCGGTCTACTTCCGGGTCACCGACTGCCCTTCCCGGGAGTCTTTCACAAGCCACCCAGCGGCGGCGATCTCGTCGCGCAGACGGTCGCTCTCCGCCCAGTTCTTGGCCTTCCGCGCCTCGGCACGACGGTCCAGCAGCGCCTGGATTTCCGCAGGAACCTCCGCCTTCTCGGCCTTGCCGAAGAAGATGACGCCCAGCACCTCGTCCATACTGCGGAACACGGACAGGACAGGCCCGCCGCCATGCGCGTTCGTGTCCCGCACAAGTCCGAAGAGGGCCGCGAACGCCTTGGGGATGTTGAGGTCGTCGTTGACCGCCTCCGCGAAATCGTCCAGGTGCTTCTGCGCCCACTCCGGCACCTCGCCCTCGGTGGCGGTCTCCACGCAACGGTCGATGCGCTCCAGCGACTTGCGGGCGTCCTCGAGCGCGCTGAACGCAAAGTTGAGCCCCTGGCGGTAGTGCGCGTTGATGAGCACGTAGCGTATCTCGCGTCCGCTCCAGCCCTTCTCCAGCAGGTCGCGCAGCGTGAAGAAGTTGCCGAGGCTCTTCGACATCTTCTCACCATTCACGCGCAGGTGGGCGCAGTGCATCCACGTCTTCACGAACTCCTTGCCCGTGGCGGCCTCCGCCTGCGCGATCTCGTTCTCGTGGTGCGGGAAGAGGTTGTCGATGCCGCCCGTGTGGAGGTCAAACGTCTCGCCGAGGTACTTCATCGACATCGCCGAGCACTCGATGTGCCAGCCCGGACGCCCACGCCCCCACGGCGAGTCCCAGCCCACAGGACCGTCGCTTTCCTCCCATGCCTTCCAGAGCGCGAAGTCGCCCACGTTCTCCTTGTCGTACTCGTCGGCCGCGCAGCGCGCGCCCGTGCGCTGGTGGTCGAAGTCGATGTGCGCGAGCTTGCCGTAGCCGGGGAACTTGGTCACCGCGAAGTACACGCTGCCGTCGTCGCTCTTGTACGCGACGCCCTTCTCGACGAGCTTCTCGACGAGCGCGATCATCTCGGGGATGTGGTCGGTGGCCGCAGGATAGACTTCCGCCGGCTGGACGTTGAGTTTCTTGAGGTCGGCGAAGAACGCGTCCTTGTAGGTCTTCGTGTAGTCGGTGAGCGGCACGCCGGCGGCGTTCGCGCCGCGGATCGTCTTGTCGTCTACGTCCGTGAGGTTCATCACCTGCTTGATCTTCATGCCGTTGAACTGGATCACACGTCGCAGGATGTCCTCGAACGTGTACGCGCGGAAGTTGCCGATGTGGGCGAAATTGTAGACCGTCGGCCCGCACGTGTAGAGGCGGATGGTGTTGTCCGCGAGCGGCACAAGCGGCTCGACGCGGCGTGACAGCGAGTTGTAGACCTTCATTTCCATGGCGGATATTCTACTACAACCCGCCCCCCGCCGTCAAAGCCCTACTCCCACTCGATCGTGGCGGGCGGCTTGGACGAGATGTCGTACACCACGCGGTTGATGCCGCGCACTTCGTTGATGATGCGGTTGGACATCCGGGCGAGCGTGTCGTACGGGATGCGCGTCCAGTCCGCCGTCATCGCGTCGATGGAGTTGACGCTGCGGATGGCGCACGTGTACTCGTACGTGCGCTGGTCGCCCATCACGCCCACGCTCCGCACCGGTAGCAGCACGGCGAAGGTCTGCCAGATCGTCTTGTAGTCCGGCAGCTTGCGGATCTCCTCCTGCACGCGCACGTCCGCCTGCTGTAGCAGCTCCACCTTCTCCTTCGTCACCTCGCCGAGGATGCGCACGCCGAGCCCCGGCCCCGGGAACGGCTGGCGGTCGAGCAGCTCGTCCGCCATACCCAGCACGCGGCCCACGGCGCGCACCTCGTCCTTGAACAGCTCCTTCAGCGGCTCCACCAGCTCGAACTTCAGGTCGGGCGGCAGCCCGCCCACGTTGTGGTGGCTCTTGATCGTGTGCGACGGCCCCTTGCGCGGGCTGCGGCTCTCGATCACGTCGGGGTAGATCGTTCCCTGACCGAGGTAGCGGCAGTCCTTGAACCGGCGCGCCTCCTCCGCGAAGACGTCAATGAAGAGCCTGCCGATGATCTTGCGCTTCGCCTCCGGCTCGTCAACTCCCTTCAGCGCCTCGTAGAAGCGATCCGCCGCCCGCACCACCGTGAGGTCGAGGCCGATGTCCTTCTTGAACATCTCCTCCACCTGCTCCGCCTCGCGCCAGCGAAGGAGTCCGTTGTCCACGAAGATGCAGTGGAGACGCTTCCCGATCGCCTTGTTGAGGAGGACGGCCACCACGGACGAGTCCACGCCGCCCGAAAGGCCGAGCACCACCTCGTCTTCGCCAATCTGCGCGCGCATCCTGGCGACGGTGTCCTCCACCCATGTGGTGAGCTTCCAGTCCTTCTTGCAGCCGCAGATGCCGAACACGAAGTTCTTCAGGATGTCGGTGCCGTACTGCGTGTGCACCACCTCGGGGTGGAACTGGAGCGCGTAGAAGCGGCGCGCGTTGTCGAACATCGCCGCGAACGGGCACGTGGCCGAGACGGCTCCGCGCTCGAACGAGGCGGGGATCGCCTCCACGCGGTCGCCGTGGCTCATCCAAACCGTAATCGTGCTTGGAATGCCGTCGAAGAGCGGATTGCCGGGCTTCACCTCGATCGGCATCTTGCCGTATTCGCGCTCCACGCCCGGCACCACGCGCCCGCCGAGCTTATGGCTCATGAGCTGCATGCCGTAGCAGATGCCGAGTACGGGGATCCCCATCTCGAATAGCGCGGGATCGCACGTTGGCGCGCCATCCTCGAACACGCTGTTCGGTCCGCCAGAGAGGATGATACCGGACGGCGGATCGGTCGCCAGCTCCGCCGCCGTCGTGTCGCACCGCACGATCTCGGAGTACACCTCCTGCTCGCGGATGCGCCGCGCGATGAGCTGCGTGTACTGCGAGCCGTAGTCGAGAATCGCGATCCACTGTTTCCGTCTTGGCAAAGTCTGTGTGTCCATGGGCGGGTATTCTACCATAATTTGTGGTTAGTGGTTAGTGGCGAGTGGGCCTTGGACAACTTCAGAAAGAAATGGTAGAATATTCGCGTCCTCTGCCAACAAGGCATGGGCATTTGTCAACAACCGAAACAGGAAGGTTCTGTAAAATGAAGAAGATTCTCGTTGTGGCGTTCGTCGCCGCTCTTGCAGTCGTCATGACCGGCTGCCAGAAGGAAGAGGAGAAGAATCCGATCGCCGCCGCTGCCGCCGCCGCCAAGAGCGATGCCGACAAGGCCGCGAAGAATGCCGCCAAGGCCGTCGACGCAGCCAAGAAGGACGCCGAAAAGGCTGCTGCCGACGTCAAGAAGGCCGCCGATGACGCAGCCAAGAAGTAAGATACCGGCTTTAAGCCTGTATGGAACAGAGCCCTCGGATTGCCGAGGGCTCCGTTCTTTTTATGCACCATGTCATCTGTGCATTTGCGTCAGTCGCACTTCTGGCAGTTGACGGGACGCATCTTCACGAGCTTCGTCGCGTGCGGCGGCACGGTCGCCACGTAGAAGCCGGAATGCTTGCCTTCGCACTTCTGCCGCCAGAGATCCTTCACCCAGCACTCGCCGTGCAGTCCCAGATCCTCGAGCGGCAGCTTGATCTCGCGCGTGAAGGGCGAGCGGTTGACGAGAGCGACCGCCGTGAAGTTGCCCACGAGCGGGCGCGTCCAGACGCTCTCCGCGTCCGTGTGCCGGATGCGCCGCCCGCACTTGCCCAGACGATCCTGGCTCACGGCGATGACCTCGTCGTTGACGAGGAGGTTCCGCGTGAAGGCGTCCATTGTCGTGAGGTCGCAGCCTATCAGTAGCGGCGAGCCGAACATCGCCCATAGCGAGACGTGCGTATACTGCTCGTTCGGGGTGAGGTACGTGGGGTGGTCGCTGCCGAACGAGAACTGCTGTCCGACGATCATCATGTCGGGATCGGCCCACCAGCCCGGACGGTTCCACTTCCAGTACTCTGCGCCGATGCGTCCCTCGATGGCGTCCTCCATCCACGCCCAAGCGTCCTTGAGGTCTTCCCAGCTCCGCCAGCACTGTCCGCCTGCGGCGGCGCCCCACTCCTCGGTGTGCGCCATGCCGTACTGGCAGAAGGAGTAGAGGATGTCGCGCTTCTGCTTCTTCAGGCACTCGCCCATAAGGCGGTATGGCTTTATGTACGCCTCGCGCAGCGAAGGATCGTCGAACCCGCCCTTGTCCCAGGTGCCACGCCCAGTCTCCTTCTTGAAGATCTCCCCGTAGCTGCACCAGTCGTACTTGATGTAGTCGAAGCCCCACTCCGCCCAGCTCTCGGCGTCCTGCAGCTCGTGGCCGTAGCTGCCCTCGCACCTACCGCAGGTGAGCGGACCGGGCGAGGAGTAAAGTCCTGCCTTGAGGCCGAACGAGTGGATGTAGTCGGTGAGGCCCTTCATGTCTGGGAACGAACGGTTGGGGATGATCTTCCCGGCGGCGTCGCGCGCAGGACCTATCACGTCCTCTCGCCCGCCGAAATCGTTCTTGCGGCTCTCGACGCGCGGACATCCGGAGTTGTTCATCTCCCACCAGTCGTCAAGGTTGATGTATGCCCAGCCGTGGTCGGCAAGCCCAGAATCGTCCATCGCCTTGGCGGCGGCCTTCGCCTTCTCCGCTGTGAGGCGGTAGCATAGCGTGTTCCAGCTGTTCCATCCCATCGGCGGAGTAAGCGCGATGGTATTGCCCACGGCTAGGCGGATCGTGCGAGTCGCCCGGCCCTTCGTGTTCACCGCCGTCACCTCGATGTCGTAGTTCCCCGGCGTGGCGGGCGCGGTGCCGCGCAGAACGCCCTTCGCGTCGAGCGTCACTCCTGCAGGCAGGCCCTTCGCCGAGAAGGTGATCGGACGCACACCAGAAGTCGCCACGCGGAAAATGACCTCGTGCCCTGGCCGAACGCCCCAGATGTCGGCGCCGTTGATGCGCGGCTCCGCCGCCTCAGGCGGCGTGAGGATGCCGAGCTGCGCGGTGAGGGAAGGATCGTTCACGGACTCGATCTTCGCGCCCTCTCCGCACGTGAAGCGGGCTTCTAGCCAGTCGGCGTTCGCCGCGTCGAAGGCCGTCCACTTCCCGGCGCCCGTCGTCTCGAGGATGATCTCCTTCGCGCCCGTGAGGTCCACATGCACGGGAACAGGCTTCTGACCGAGCTTGAGGTCGCCAGACGACCACACGATACGGTCGTCCACCCAGACCTTGAAGCGCGCGGTCGGCTTGCCGTAGCTCTTGCCAGAACCCGCACGTTTCGCGTCGTCGTCGATCGCGACAAGCGCATCGAAGGCGGCGACCTTGCCGTTGGCGCGGAAGAGGATCGCGCTTTCGGGATGCGTACCGAATCCCTTGGCGTACGTCTTTCCGCCAACAGTCAGCGGATTGCCGTCCACCGACTTGTCCACCTTGAGCCGCTTGCCGCAGCCACACGTCGCCCCCGAAAGGTCGAACGAACCAACATACGCCACGTCCGCGAACGCAGACGCGCAGGCGACCAGGGCCGCCACCATCATCGCTTTCTTTTTCATGTCAAGATGATAGCATAACCCCCGCCCCTCTGGCAATGCCCCATCACCAGCCCGCGAGGCGGGGCTGGTGAAGGCGCGCGTTGGCGGCAGTGCTGTTCGCGAAGCGGCGCGCTGCCGCGTCCCACGTGAGCAGCTTGCCGGGATCGAAGAGCGCAGCCGCGTAGGCGAAGTCGCTGCCCACCTTCGGACCGCCCTTCACCGCCGCGATGAACTCGTTGAACGGCTTGCTGTTCGGGTCCTTGCCGGGAATGCGCGTGTACTTCTGCTTCGGGCAGCCGCCGTCGGCGCGAAGCTTCTCGAGCGTGGTGTCGGGCAGCATGCGAAGGTAGTTCGCGCCGTGGTGGCCGTACTCGATCACGCCGCCCGTGCCGTATACGAACGCGCCGTTGCACATGCCGTCGCGCTTCTTGCGAGCCTCGTTTGAGTTGTGAGGCGGGTAGTACTTCATGTCGCCCTTGTAGCCGGGCGGCACGGGGACCGACTGGCACGCCTCGCCGTCGAACCACACGAGCTTGAACGGCTTGCCGTCGCGCTTCACGTACTCGAACGTGGTCTTCACGCCCTTCGGGAACGTGAGGCCGTGCACCTCAGGCGTCCAGCTGCCCACGACCTCCGCCTTCACCGTCTTCGGCAGGCCGAGGCCGAACGTCCAGAAGAGCGGGTCCATCAGGTGGCAGCTCCAGTCGCCGAGCGTGTTCGTGCCGTACATCGTCCAGCTGCGCCACGAGCCGGGGAGGAAC
>CACXPT010000196.1 GCA_902769585.1 uncultured bacterium | reverse complement strand
TCGGCATCGCCGGCTTTATCATCCTGAACGGCCGCGTCGTGATCGACACGCCGGACACGGTGACCAACTATTTCGGCAACAACGAGTTCGTCGTGGGCAGGAACAGCACGACGGCGTCGAATGCGGAGACGCCGGCGCATCTGGAGATTCGTGGCGGGTACAACAACCTCGGCAACTTCCTGGCGATCGGGCGCGCCAACGGCAACACCACAACCGCGCCGGACGGGCTTTCCTCCACCGTCACCATCTCCGGCGGCTATACATGGGCGCAGAACGTCTCGATGGGCTACACGATCAACAATCAGAACGTGACGGCGAAGCCGGTGCTGAACGTCGTCGGCGGCGAACTGCGTGCCGGTTACCTGCGCCTTTGCGACCATCCGTCGCAGGGATACGTGACGGTCAACGTCACATCCGGCGGCATCTTGCGTTCCACCGGCGCCTACGGCGGGGGACAGAACGTGGGCGGCGGCAAGATCTACATCAACGTCAGTTCCAACGGAACATTCCGGTGCGACACGAATTTCAACACCTTCCAGAATTCTGGTGCTAGCAACACCTGCATCATCAAGCTTTTCGACGACGGCATCCTTCAGGCGAACAACTTCACCTGTGCGCAGGCGGGCACTGCGCGCATCGAGGCGGACGGCGGCATCCTGAAACCGAACGGCACGATTCATGAGCGGATCGTCCTCGCCCTTGGCGAGAAGGGGCTCAAGCTCCAGCCGCGCGGCAACACCGCGATCAGCAGCCCGGTGCAGACGCTCGCCGGCGTGGCGAATGACGGCGGCATCACCATCAGCGGCGGATCCTCCGTCACGTTCGCCGGTCAGCTCTCCTTCACCGGTCCGGTCACCGTGACGGACAACAGTTCGCTGGTCTTCAACGGTGTGGCACCCCAGGGGCCTGTCGTGATGAACGGCACGGGCATGCTCCGCTGCACCGCGCCCGCGACATTCTCCTCCTTGGTCAACGGGGCGAACGCGTCGTTCGGTTTCACGCTCGACAACGGAACGGTCTCCGCCATCACGCTCAACGCCTGGCAGCCGCCGAGGAGGCTCTCCGTCTATTTCGTCAACAAGGGCACGACCGATCCGGTCACCACGGCTGGCACCTACGACCTGCTGAACTTCCCTGCGTCCGTGGATTTCGACGCCTCGCGCGTGGTCTGCTCCCCTCTGCCTGAAAACATGAATTACGCCTTCTCGATCGCCACCAGCGGTTCGGTCAAGACGTTGCGCGTGACCATCGGCGCCTCCGCCGTCAACACGGCGACGTGGACGAACGCGGCGGGCGGTGACTGGAACACGGGCGCGAACTGGGACGGCAACGTGGTGCCGACCAGCGCCGGCAACACACTTGCCTCCTTCCCGACCGAGGCGCAGGCGGGCGGCGCGTCCGTTACGCTCGGCTCCGCCTTCACGCTCGGCGGCGTGACCGTCAACTCCGCTTCGCCCTACACCTTCGCGGGCAACGGCACGTTGACGTTCAGCGGGGACGTCTCCTCCGGCTGGACGTCGGCCGAGGGTTCCCACGCGGTGAACCTGCCGATCTCCCTCAACGGGGCGGTCGGCTTCACCACCGTCGGCAACACGACGCTCACGCTGGGCGGCACGATCTCCGGCGGCGGTTCGCTCGTCGCGAACGCGGTCGTGACCGGCGCGGCGGCAACCAATGCGGTTTCCGGTTCCGGCACGGTCGCGCTCTCCGACAACAACGACTTCACGGGCGACTTCCGCCAGCGGAGCGGCACGGTCGTGGCCGCCAAGCTCGCGAACGCGGGTTCCGCCTCCTCCATCGGCGCGGGCGCCGCGTGGACGCTCGGACGCGGCACCTTCCACTACACCGGGCCGGACGTGACGATCGACCGTCCGCTCTTCCTCGACACGGGCGACGGCTTCCCCGTGAACATGCGGCTGGACCACGACCTCACGCTGACGGCCCCGGTCACGCAGGTTACGGGCGACCTCCTGAAGACCGGCCCCGGTACGCTCACGCTCGCCGGCCCCGGCACGAACATCCTCGGAAATGCGTCCGGCGCCCAATGGCTGGGCGGCAATCCGGCGGCGTTGTCGAACATGATTGACGCGAACGGCGAGCCGACGCGTTGGCACTGCGCGGTCCTGATCGCCGACGGCAAGGTCAGCTGGGGCGTTCCCGGGCAGGTCGTGAAGGTTCCGTATGACGAAGTCTGGGTCGGTTCGCACACCACGCCCAACGCGAACGAGGAGACGACCGGCGAGCTGGAGATCACGGGCGGTGAGACGTACTTCCCCTCGCATCTCGTCATCGGGCGCAACAACGGACTCCCCTCGACGATCGGCGGCGACGGCATCGCGCGCCCGACCGTGACGGTCCGCGGCGGCTACTTCAACCCGGAGAAGGTCATCATGTGCTATGACAACTTCGAGAACACGACTTCCAAGACCTACGCAACGCTGAACGTCCTTGGCGGCACGATGGAGGTAAACACCGAATTCCGCTTGGGCTTCAACAACGGTGGCGGCTCCAAGGCAACAGTGAACGTCGCCAACGGGGCACAGTTCATCCATCGCAATACGGGCAGCTACTACTTCCGCATGGGCCAGGGCGGCGTCGAGAACGAGCTGAACGTCAGCGGAGCGGGCACTCTCTTCTGGGAACAGAACAATGGGTATATCATCTTGGGCTACAACAACAGCACGTCGGTCGTGAACCTTGCGGACGGCGCGACGATCCGCTGCTTCAACTTCTCAAAGCGGGACGGCGGCACCGCCTACCTGAACTGGAACGGCGGTACGATCCAGCTCACGGCCAACGAGCCGTTCCTCAATGCGTTCAATGAAATCCGCCTCGGCGCGAACCAGGGCGTGTTCGATGCGACGATGATCAGCAGGGGCAGCCAGAACATGAACAACTCCATCGTCTCCGACCCCGCGCTAAACGGCGCGCGCGACGGCGGAATCCTCGTGCGGGGCGACGAAGCGCGCATCGCCTTCTTCCGCGGCACCGGCGGGAAGACCTACACCTTTACGGGCGATCTGGTCGCAGAGGCCGGTTCGGCGCTGGGCATTGCCGACATCGCCTTGACGACGCAGACCGTCCGTCTCCAGAACGGCGCGACCCTGCGCGTCGCCGGAGACAACAAGAACCGGGTCGCGGACTTGGTCTTCGGCGAGACCGCCGGCGACACCACTCGCCTTATCCTCAACAGCTACGGCGCCCATTACATCCAGATCGAGAACTCGCTCATGGTCAACGGGACGCTGGAGTTCAATACCTACCATTCCGGAACGAATCTCTATCCCGTCGCCGGCACGTGGAAAGTCATGTCCGGTCCGACCGGCTGCTTCGACACCTCGAAGTACCGCATGGACTCGCGTTTCCCTGGTTTCGTCGCGACCTTCACCGTCACCGCGCTCAACTCCTCCACCGACGAGCTGAGCGTCACCTTCGCCCCCGCCGCCTCCACGGTCCACACGTGGCGGATGAACGGCGGCGGCACCTGGGGCGACGCGGCCAACTGGGACACGCTGCCGACAGACGCCGCCGGCGACCAGGTCATCTTCCCGTCGACGCTGACGGCGAACGGGACGGTTTCGCTCGGCGCGACGCGCACGGTCGGAAAGATTTCCTCCGACTCCCCGTCGGCGGTCACGCTCAGCGGCGGCACGCTCGCATTGGACGACGGACCGTATGCCGTGCCGACCGTCGTGTCCTCCGCCGGCACGCTTGCGCTTCCCGCCGTCACGGCGGGCGCGAACGGCGCGACCTTCACGCCGTCCTCCACCTCCACGCAGCGGCTCGCCTCCGTCACCTCGTCGGGTGCGGTCACCGCCAATCCCGCTGGAACGGGCGGCGGACGCATGATCCTCGACGGACCGTTCTCCGCGCCGTCGCTTACGGTCAAGTCCGGCACGATCCAGGGTGCGCCCGCGCGGTTCGGCAACACGCCGCTCTCGCTCGGCGCGGCGACGCTCCGCTTCACCGAGTCCGGCGTGTTCCGTTCGGCGCTGACGCCGACGATCGCCTCCGGGGAATCGCTTGTGGTGCGCGCCGAGGAGAACACGGAAGTCTACATCGACAAGGCCTTCTCCAACAACGGATCCTTCCTCAAGACCGGGAAGGGCACGGTCGTCCTGAACGGGAGCGGCACGATCAAGCTTGCGGGCGGTGCCAAGAGCCCCAGCACGGTGCCGGTTCTTGCGGAGAACGGTGACGCCCCGTCGACCGGCTACCCCGCCGGCATGATCTTGAACGGCAAGATGGTCTGGGGCCGCGAGGGACAGACCGTCAACGTCAAGGGTAAGGATGTCGGCGAGTTCTGGATCGGCGCACACAACTTCCTGAACGAGGACGGCACGCCGATGACCGGCGAGTTGGAGATTCGCGGCGGCACGACGGTCTTCGACAACTTCCTCGTCGTGGGAAGAAGCCATGCCTCCTACGAGATCAACTCGGTGCCGCTCCGTCCGACGCTCACGATCCTCGGCGGCGACGTGACGGCGAAGGAGTTCATTCTGGCTTGGGACAGCAGTTCCAAGATGAACCTAATCGCCACGCTGAACGTGCATGACGGCGCGGTCTTCCGTTCCAAAGGACGTTTCTGTCTGGGTAACCACGGCAACGGCGGACATGCCGACACGCTGGAGGCGGTCGTCAACCAGTACGGCGGCGAGATCCATGCGTCGGGCGAAGCGTTTAACTTCGGCTACGCCAGTGGCGGCGCGCCTTCGGCGCGTGCGACCTTCAACCAGTATGGCGGACTTCTCGTGACGGACAGCGCGAACGCAGGGAACAGAAAAGTCAGGCTGGGCCTGCATGGCGCCCGTTCCCGCATGAATCTGCACGGCGGCGTCGTACAGTCCGACGTCATCGGCGTGGCGAGCACCACGGTAGTCTCGACGGCGGAGATCTTCTGGAACGGTGGCTGCTTCCGTCCGGGTGCGGCGGGCCAGACGGCGGGCACCGGTCTGACGCTCAACATGGTCTCCACGAACGGCGCGAACTTCGACCTCTCGCTTCTTGCAGCGGGAGAGACGCTGACGTGGAACGTGCCGTTCACGCACGACCCCGCGCTGGAGGGCGAGGACGGCGGCATCATGAAGACGGGCGCCGGCACGCTGGTGCTGGCGAAGGCCAACACGCTCACCGGCCTCGTGAAGATCAAGGAGGGCGAGGTGCTCGCGCAGGTTGACGGCGCGGTCGCTCCCGGCGTGGAGCTGGGCGCGGGCGCCGTGCTGGACGGCAACGCGCTCTCGCAGACGCTCGCGCGCATCAAGGGCACGGGCGCGTGCTCCAACGGCACGTTCCGCGTGACGGGGAGCGTGGCGCCGGGCGCGGACGGACACGCGGCGGGCGCGCGCGTGACTGTCACGGACCTGACGCTTGCGTCCGGCGCGTCGATCGTCTGCACGGCGGACGACACCGGCAGCGCCTGCGACCTCGTGAAGGTGACGGGTAACCTCGTGACGGAGGGCGTGGTGACGGTGGACCTGGGGCGCGACGCCGCGAACCCGCTAGAGACGACGTTTGCGGCAAAGGTCGCCGAGATCGACGGAACGGTTACGCTCGGTGGATCCTTGAGCGGCACGGGCTGCGGCATTCCCGGCCACGTGGTCGTCGTGCATCGCGAGGGCAACGAGATCTGGGCGCGGGTCATCCCCGGCGGCACTATGCTGATCTTCCGGTAAGCTGAGACGCGTCGCGATTTCCATTAGTGAAAAAAAACATGGATATGACAAGACGAGGATTCCTGGCCGGCGGCGCGGCGCTCGGCGGGTTGATGGCCTCATCGGCGCTGCCCGTCCTTGCGGACAATCCGTCGCTGTTCCCCGGGCGGGGGCGCTTCGAGCGCGACGAGGGCGAATGGGAGCGGAAGATTGCCGAGAGGCGCATACGCACGTTTGGCGGCCGGCAGGAGGAGGCGCTCCGCGATTCCATCGCATGGGCCAAGCTCCACACCGACTACATCGTCCACACCGGCGACCTGATCGACTTCCAGAGCCGAGCGAACTTCGACCTCGTGAAGAAGTACTATGGCGAAGGCGGCGCGGCGATGCTCGGCTGCCTCGGCAACCATGAACACTATCGCGGCAAGGGGGGACGGGACGCGTACCCGTTCCCGAACGACTTCTCTGCCACCGTGCTGAACGGCGTGAACTTCGTCATGATCGACGATTCGGCCAACACGGTCTCCGCCGACCAGGCGTCGCGCTTTGAAGCCGAGGTGAAGAAGGGCCTGCCGATCATCCTCTGCATGCACTGCCCGTTCCCGACGCGCGAGATTGTCCTGGCCGCGAGCCGTTTTTGGCGGAGCAAAGGCAACCTCAAGGCCATCCGGGACATGAGCGGGTATGTCGAGAAGTACAGGGACGGGACGACTCAGGACTTCGTCGCCTATCTCCGCGCCCAGCCGCTTTTGAAGGGCATACTCTGCGGACACGGTCACATCGGCGTGGTCTCCCCGTTCTCGCCGACGGCCAAACAGTACGAGGTGGCCGG
>CACXPT010000195.1 GCA_902769585.1 uncultured bacterium | reverse complement strand
TACCTCTGCGTCGAGCGCAGCGCTCTCTCCGACGAAATCAGCCGACTGTGCAGAGCTGGGGTCATATCCTCGCGCAAGTCTCATTTCGCGCTGCTCAAGGCATAACACAAAAAAAGAGCGGACGGCCTGTTCCGCAGAAAAACCTCGCGCCGAAAGGAAATTGACGCTCGGAAAAATGCGGGGGCCGTCCGCGAGCGGAGGTAGGTTGTCTCCGCCCTTGAAATGTCGCGGGCCTACGCCAGCAGGATGTTCATCCGCTCACCGATTGCCGCGAGGCGGCTGATCGTGAACAGGAAGTCCGCTCCGTCCTCGTAGGCGGCAATCGCCTCACGCGCCTCGGCGCGGAGGGCCTTGAACTCTGCCGTGCTTCTGATCAGGTCTTTCATAGTCGTTCTCCTTTCTGGAGTTGCCTTTACATGATGCCATAATTGGCGTTTGAAATCAAGGGCGATCCGCGCCGGACGGCGCGGGTCGCCCCGTCGGGTCAGCTGTGGAGCCAGAGGTCGTACCAGTAGTCGTACTTGGTCCCGTAGAGCCTCGCGAGCTCGCGGAACACGATCTCGCGCTGGACCGACTCGCTGCAGTCGCAGATGTCGTAGAAGTTCTCTCCGCCGTGCATCCGGCGGTTCACCTCCGCGAAGGTCACGTCCTTGCGGAAGTCGCCGATCATCGGCTTCTCCTCCGGGCACGTCCGCAGAAGCCATGCTCGTATCCTGCGCTCCGCGCCCTTGGGATCGGCGAGGGGCTTGCGCCCGCCCGCGCCGTTGTTGTTCTTCTTGCTCATCGTCTGTTCCTTTCTGTTTTGTCCCGGAAGGCCTATCCCTCCGTTGTTTTTCACGCCCATACTATGCCGTAACTCCGCGACGACATCAAGCGGCCTCTTGAAAATATATAATCTTTTAGGCCGTTGACTATGATGCCGCGCTATGGCATAATGGACGTGGTGCTTACTTGCCGAGGGGCGGATCGCCGTGCGACTCGATTCTTCGCCACCCCTCGCGGGGGCGCGAATCAAGTCCCTATCCCATCGTCCGACAGTATGCCGTAATTCCGCAAGCATAGCAACGGCCTTTTTCATAGTTTTTTCGATCCTCCCTTCGGGGCCTTCTTCGCCGTGTCCGCGCACCGCTTCGCGCCAACGGCGGCGGCGTCCGCCCACGTGACGCTCCCCTGCGCGGGCGGGACCCAGATGCCCCTCGCCCGCGTGTAGGAGAACAGCGGGTCGCCCTTGCGGTGGAAGGCGTCGCGGATGCCGTGCCACTGCGCCCCCGCCGAGCAGATGAGGCGGTATGCCTCCGGGTACTTCTTACCGTCGCGCTCGCGCTTCGCCGCCTCCGTCATCACGTAAGTGAACGCCGGGACCTTGTGGACGGGGTCGATCATCGCGTCCAGCTCCACGCACCCGTAGGTGCGCGGGTAGCCCTCGTAGGCGTCGAGGTGGAGAATCTCGGTCTGCGTGAGGAGGTAGAGGACGCCGTCGACCCGCCCGCCCCTCGACCGTTCGATGTCCGCGTAGAGACGCTCCTTGAGCCGCCACCCGAGGATGACGGCAGGGCCGACCGTCCGCGCCTGCGGGATGCGCTCGCGGATGCGGTCGGGATTCATGTTCGATCCGTACGCGAAGTAAAATCTGTTCATCGTTCTTTTCCTTTCCGTTGGGGTTTGCCCCGTCCCCCTCGCGGGGGGCGGGGCGTTCCGCTTCAGCCGTTCGCCTCCGCGTTCGCGTTGCGCCCGTCGTGGCGTCCGTCCTTCCAGGCCGCCGACCCCGGAAGGTTCTTGCAAAGGTGGAACCTCATCGTCTTGAAGAGGTCGCCGTTCGCGCCGAGGCGGAGCAGGAAAACCCGGAGGTCGTACTTCGCGCTCGCCTCGTTGTAGGGGCGGGGGTTCCTCGCGCTCGAGGCCTTCGCGCTCTTGGCGCGGAGGGCGATGAGGATCGCGAGCTGAACCGCCGTCTTGACCTCGCCCGCGTGGGTCGAGCCGTTGAAGAAGCGGTACTCGATTGTGCGCTTGTCGTTCCAGAGGTTGTTGAGGTTCAGCGCGTGGTAGCGGTGGCTCTCGTAGTGGTAGGGGTGCGGCGTGAAGGTTCCGAACCACGCGGTGTTGATCGCGTTCATCGTCGGGTTGCGCATCGCGCAAATCTTGTTGACGAAACCGTGGTCGGTCTTCTGCGTGTAGCGTTCGATGCGGGCGGGCAGGGTTCCGGCCGCCTTGAGGATCAGCTCCTCCTGCTTGTAGAAGGTGCGGACGAGGTTCTTGACGTTTTCGGCGGTGAAGTCCGCCGCGCCGACGTGGACGTGGAGCCCCGTGCGGCTGTTCGCCTTCGCGCCCTTGCGCCGCAGGGCGCGTACCACCTTCTGGAGGGTGTCGAGGTCGGCGACCGTCATCACCGGCGTGACCGTCTCGGAGGAGGTTCCGCAAAGGCTGCCGTCGCTGACCACCTTCCACTTGCGCCCGTCGGGCATCGTCACCTCCCAAGTCCCGTAGGAGCCGCCGACGAACCTCGCGGTTCCGCCGGTGACCTCGGCGACCGTCTTGGCCGCCGTGGACTGGCCGATCCCCTCGTACTCGAGCTCGCACCCGAAGGTGCGGTTCATCATCTCTGCCTCTGTTATCGTCATCTTTTGTTTCCTTTCGTTTTTTGGTTTCGCGGGGCCTACCCCCGCTTTGTTTTTCTGACCGTATGATGCCGTAACCTGCGGATAATAGCAACGGGGTATTTTGATATATTTTCATTATTTTTTTAGCCGAAATTATCGCTTATAACACGGCGCAGGGAGGTCAGAAAAACGCGGAAAAACGGAAGGCGGCATCGCGCCCGACAATCGGGGCGACGCCGTTTCGGGGGCGTGTTCGCGCCCGCTCACTCGCCTCGGCGGTACTTCCTCCAGTCACCGCTCTCGATGACCTTCGCGCCTTCGGGGAGGCGGTTCATGACGTACACCCACGCGAGGACGCTTCCGCCCCCGACGAGGTGAACCTGTCTCTGTTCGCGTCGGTAGTAGTTCGGGTAGCCCTCGAGCCTGTCCATCGAGCGGAAGGCATCGTCGTCGACCGTCAGCACCTCGCCGACGATCCGCGTCCGTCCCTTGAGGACGATTGCGGGAAATCCGTAGCCCGTGTCGTGAAGCGTCCCGAGCGTCCATGCGTTCTGCCGCCGCGCCCTCGGCGCACGATGGCAGTTGCACTCGTTCGAGAGGAGCGTCCCGTACACGAACACCTTGTGCTCGGTCTCCGGCGTGGCGATGCCAAGGGCTCGCTCCGCCCGCTTCCGCGCAGTCGGCGGAAGGTGCTTGATTCCCATCTTGAGGGTTTCGATGTCTGCGTTCATTCTCTTCTTCCTTTCCCGGACGCGCTCTGCGTCCGTTTCTGTTCTTGGATTGCCTCGCCGCAGAAAACCGGTCTGCGGCGAGGCGTGTTTTCAAACCGCTCTGAGGGCGACGTATTCTCCCGTCACCTTGAGGAGGTTGTCGTAGTCGCCGGAGGTCGCACGGCGTTGGTACTCCGCGACCTTGTCGGCGTGGCCGTGCCGTTTGAGGACCGTGGCTGTCATGCCAAGAATCCAGTAGGCGTTGCCCGACGGCCCCGTCGGTTCGTAGGCTACCACCTCGTCGACAAGCGGCTTTTTCTCGTTGCTCATTTTCGTTTCCCTTTCTCGTTTGGTTTCAAGGTTGCCCGCCCCCCGCTCGGGGGGGGCGGGCGTTTCGGTTAGGCTTCTTCGGTCGCGATGTGCGCCCTCGCGCCTTTCTGCGCGAGCGCGTCCTTGATCCTCTCGCGGAGCTTTTCCTGCCCCGCCTTGACCTTCACCGTTCTCATCTTCTTCATTTTTGTTTTTTCCTTTCTGCAGGGCCTACCCCCGCTTTGTTTTTCTGCCCATATGATGCCGTAACCTGCGGATAATAGCAACGGGGTATTTTGATATATTTTCACTATTTTTTTAGCCGAAATTATCGCTTATAATAGCGGCGAAGGTTGCGCCGAGGGTCGGTCCAGGGCAGGCCGGGAACAGGCCGGGAACAGGCGAAAGAACGCCCCTCCGCATCAGTCGCGGAGGGGCTTTTGCGTTCGGCTTGTCGATTCCTTTTCCATTCAGAATCCAAGTTCCGCAAGGCGACGGCGAAGCGCAAGCTCGTCGCTGTCGGTGAGGCCGACGGAGTTTGCGTCGTCGTGGCGGCATACCGCGACGTCCCCGACGATGCAATCGCCACGCGCGAAGATCGCCGAAAGCGCGCTCGCCACCACGTTGAAGGACAGCCCGTGGAGCTTTCCCTCCTCGTTGACGAACATATCGAGATCGGGGAATCCCGCCTCGCCGAGCCACACGCATTCGATCCATCCGCCGACCGCGCCTTGCAGGGTCTCGAGCGGGAAGACGCCGTCCGCGTCCACATCCGCATCGGCAAACGACCACTCGCCCCTCGCGGGGATTTTCAGAATCTTTCCCTTTGCCATTTTCAGAGTTCCTTTCGCTTGCGTCCCGTGCCCCGGCCTTTCGGCCGGAGCGCAGGACAGGGTTTCGTCAGTCGAGGATCGACACGAGGCCGGAGAGGAACCCGTCGGCCGTCTGCGCGGCCTGAAGGGTTCCCGAAAACGCGCCGCGCAACTGGAACACCCCGTTGCGGTTTCCGTCCTTCGCAAGGCGGAACGCCGTGTCGTTCATCTCGCGGAGGAGGTCGGTCACCTTGCCGACCTTGTAGGCGAGGGCGTTGATTTCTTTCTGCGGCGGGGCGGGCGTTCGCGTTCAGTCCTCGTACTCTTCTTCCTCGTCCTCGTCGCGGTCGAGGTCATCGTCGATGAAGTCCATGCGCGAGTCCTCGGCATTGGGCGTCGTCTCCAGCTCGGGGCGGGCCTTGATGAAGGCGTACATCTCGTCGACGAGGCGGTCGGTGAACTTCGTGTAGCCGTCGTCGTCGAGGCTTCCGTTCCAGACTTCGGCGGGAAATTCCGAGCCGCGAATCTTCTCAAGGAACCTCGCCGTGCCGTTGCAGGTTTCCTTTCCGTAGCCGACGTTGATCTTGTCGCCGTCGTTGTACCAGCGGTACCAGATGCGGTCGACTGCGCGGATGATCTCGCCCGCCACCGTCTCGGCCTTGCCGGAGGTCGGCATCAGCCGGTCCTCCATCGCCGCCCATTCGTTTTTCTGCTCTTCTGTCATTTTCGTTTTTCCTTTCTTGTTGTTCGCGAGGCCTATCCCCGCTTTGTTTTTCTGACCGTATGATGCCGTAACCTGGGGATAATAGCAACGGGGTATTTCGATATATTTTCATTATTTTTTTAGCGAAAAATATCTATCATCCCCGTTGACTTATCCACCCATTCTATGGCATATTACCGGACGATGGGATAGGGTCTCGATTCGCGGCCCCCGCGAGGCGCAAAAAGCGGACGCGCCGGTTACCCATGCGCGTCCGCCCATCCCTCACTTGTCTGCGCAGTCTGAGCAATTGCCGCAGTTCGCATCCTCGTTGACGTCGCCCCCGGAGCCTGAGCCTCCGCTGGCATCGGGGACTGAGCAGTCGGTGCATCCACCTTGGGAGACGGACGCAGGTGCCGCGTTCGTGGCCGCGCCGTCGCCCGTGGCGAGATCGTCCATGATTCCCTCGTAGGCGAGCTGGGCGAGCGCATGGAGGCGAACCGCCTGCGAGGGGGTCAGCTTTCCCTCAGCTACGAGCGACTCGATCTTGTTCGAGACCGCCTCGCGTCCGCCGAGGTCGTAGGCGGTCTGGATGACCGTGGCGATGTTCTGCCTGCGCGAGCCTCCGCCCAGGGACGAGCAGCCGATGATGGCCGCGACTGCGATTGCCGCGACTGCCACGGCGACGATGGCCTTGCACACGGTGCGAGGCGTATTGATCTTTCCGTTCATTGTGGATTTCTCCTGTTGTGGTTTTTGGGGTTACGCATCGCGCCGGTCACTTGCCGACGCTGATGAGACTGATGCTTTTCGAGTCGCTCCAGTCCGGAGCGCCCGTCTTTATCACCTCGGACTTCACCGCCCCGACGGTCAAGCCGTCATCGCGCTTGAACGCGGTCGTTTCCGTAGGTTCGTAATAGTGCCGCTCGGTGATCGTCTGCGAAGCGCAGCCGCAGAGAAGCGAGACTGCGCCGCAAGCGGCGCAGCACAGGACAAGCCGCCTCATGCCTCACCGCCTTTCAGTCTCGCCTCGTAGGGCGCGAGGAACGCGCTCCATCCGAACCGCTGGCAGATGCGGGCGAACTTCACGGAGTCCCACATGACGAGGTAGCGGCGCGGCCTCCACCACCCGAATGAGGCTGACGCGACCTTGCATCCGTTCCTGCGGAAGCGGGCGTTGCTCGCCGCGAACGTCTCCTCCTTGCCGTCCGACTCGCTCCACTCCACGTCGTGGATCATCGCCACGGGAGCGAGCGAGGGATGCAGCGCGTCGAGGGCTGTGCGCAGCCATGACGGAAATGCCTCCGGGCCAATCCCGTTGAACAGCGCGGCGAGCTCCTCGTCCGTGTACTTGTCGAGGATCTCGCGTCCTTCGAGCCCGCACTCCTCGCACACGGCGCGGAGCCGTCTGATCTCGTTCAGGTCTGCCATGCGTTCAACCCTCCTCGTAGATGCACTTGGAGAGGATCGCCTCGGCCTGCTCGTCCGTCATGCGGGCGTAGCCCTTGATGGCGGCGAGGGCCTCGATGAATAGCGGGTTGTCCTCGCGGAAGTTCTGCGCGGCGACATAGTAGTCGTAGTACCCGCGCTCCTCGATCCACGTCTTGACGAGCACCCACTTGTCGGCCTCCTTCAAGGCGGCGACGAGCTTCAGCTTCGAGAAAACGCGTGGGCCAGAGACCGGGGCCTCGCCAGGCACAACCTTGTACACGCAGGTGAGCGTGTCCTCGCTTTCATTCCAGCCGGATACCTCGACGCGGCATCCCGGCTCCGTCGTGGGCCTTACGTCCACGACCTTCTTCCACCCCGCCGCGAGGTAGCTTGCCTCGGAGGGGTTCATCTTCACCCCGTCCCCCGTGTCGAGGGAGATGGGCGCGTACTCAATCCGGCCGTTCGTCAGCCGTCCGTACTTCGTGTTCATCATGTGTCCTTTCTCGTTACTCTTGAATGACTGTCCCGTTGCCGAGGACGATTCCGTCCGTGCCGTGGAAGCGGCATCCGGCGTTTGCGTTCCACGGGAACTTCGCCCCGTAGCCTGCGACGATGTTCCCCGATGGCGCGACCTGCCTTATCTGGTCGACGGTCTTGTCGCTTATCCAGATGTCCATGAGGTTGGGCGTGCTGGCGAAGTCCCTCGTGGCGAACTGCGACACCGCCCCAAGCCGGAGTTCGCGCAACTTCGTGCATCCTTCCCAGACGTAGCTCCAGCAGCAGCCGGTCGAGACCGTCTCGAACCTTTCAAGCTCGGTGCAGTACTGGAAAGAGCCATCGTAGTGGATCTCGACCTCGCCGAGTTTCACCTCCTTCAGCTTCGCACAGTAGGCGAACGGACGCTGCCCGATCCACCTTGCAACTGGCGCGATGAACCTCTCGAGGTTAACGGCCCTCTTGAACGCGCCTGACGGGACCTCCATCAGAAGGCCGGAATAGTCGACTATGGATATCGGAGCTGCATCGTAACTGTACTGCGCCATCCCGTCGAGGGGACGGAATCCAATGCCCTTGACGTGGTCGAACCTTACCCGGTACCGCCCGTAGGCGTCGAACGTATGCTCAACGTAGATGTCGCCTGTTCTGTAGGGGACTTCGACCTTTGATCCGTCGCCCCAGGATACGGCGAAGCCGTCCTGGTTCAGCGCCCGCACAAGAAAGCGAAGGTACAGCCCGGTGGCCGGGGTCATCTCGACCTCGACCACCGTGCCGCGCCCGCCCTCGTTCCACACGATCTGCCTTGATGCGATCTGCATCCGTCAGCCCTCCGCCGGTGTCCAGACGACGTCGTCGATCCAGCCGCAGTCCTCGCCGTTCGAGACGCTGCCATCCTTCGTGTACGCCCACTCGACCGTGTGCGAACCCGTGCCGCTGACGGGGAGCGAGAAGTCGAGCCAGCCGCTCTCGCCGCTGATGCTCGACGCCTCGCTGCCGTCCACCCGGACGCGAAGGAAGTCGTAGCTCCCCTCGCTCGACGTGCGCCACCGGAACGAGAGAGTCCCAGCTCCCTGCACCGTAGTGGTGAGCGAGGTCGATCCGTTGTCTCCGATGGGGCCGGAACGGGCCGCACCGTCGCCATCCACGAACCAGGGACTGTCGCCCTCCGAGAAGAACGTGAGGTTCCGCGCCGCGCAGATCGCGTCCACGAACGGGTCGACGTACACCTCCCAGTGCGCGTAGAGCTTCACCACGCCCGTCTTGCACCTGTCCGTCGCTTCGACCTTCACGCCATCCTCCGCCTCGGTGAACCATCCTGCGAACGTGTGTCCCGCCATCGTCGGCTTGGGCAGGGTCGAATACTGCGCCCCGAGCTTGAAGGTCGCGCTCGTCACGTCGAGGTCGCCCCCGCACGGGTCGAACTCCACCTCCAGGTCGATGTCGATCTGCTTGCGGTTCACGATGAAGATGCCGCCGTCCGTCTCGGTGAAGGCAAAGACGTTCACGCCGGTCTCGCACCTGAACACGTCGCCGTCGACGTCCTCGAAGGAGATGGCCTCGCCTGCCGGGGCGGCGAACGTCACCTCCGGGATCTCGTCGGCTGTGATGACGAGCCTCACGAAGAAGTCGCGGGCCGATCCCTTCGCCTCCGGTGGCACGACGAGCCTGAGCGGCCCGACGTCGGACGTGATGTCGATCCGCGTGATCGCACGGTCTGTGAGGTTGACGACACCGTCCTCCGGCACACGCCGGAGAATCCTGTACCTTGCGGCCACACCGCCGCTTCCGCCGCCGCCACCTTCGCCGTCGCCGCCCGTGCCTATCTCGTCGAGCTGGGGAATGTAAAGAACGTCCATTCTACTTGTCCTCCGGGTCTTCGATTTCCATCGTGTCGTTGATCGGGATGTAGCGGAGCGATTCCGCATCCTCCCACTTTCCGTAGGCCCACATGAGCCTGACGCTGCCGTGCTCGTCCTTGTCGAGCCTGTGTATCGGGCGTTCCCTCTCGCCGCCAAAGCAGACGTACAGGATGCCGTCGATCCGCTTCATGAGGTGCGCGTCCAGCTCCTTGCGTTTGAAGAACTGGCTTGTGGCCTCGAAGCCGTAGCAGTCGATTTGCATTTCGCTTCTCTCCTTTTATGGTTCAAGTCTCTCGACGGGCTTGCGTGCGACGAGCATCACGTCGCCGTCCGTCTCGGTGAAGAAGTACACGACCGTTTCGCCGTCGGAGGGAGGCTCGAGAGACCCCGCGTCCCCCTCGAACGCCTCCGCGCCCGTGAAGGCGATCTCGTTGTCGCCGGTCGCCGTGACACGGAGCATGAAGTCGCGGGCCTTGCCCGGAACGATGTCGGGCATCACGACCGTCGTTCTCCCGCCAGCGAGGGCGAGGTTGTTCGATGCACGGTCGGCGAGGCGGGCGACGCCATCCTTCACCTCGACTCGGTTGATCGCGTACTGCGTCCTCTCCGTGGCGGAGCCCGCCGCAATCCCCTTGAGGAGCGCGACAAGCCTGTCCCACTGTTCAAACACTACAATTCTCATTCCTGGACCTCCAAAGTCTCGTCAAGCGGGACGTAGGCGAGCGACTTCGCGTCGGCCCACATCCCCCACGCCCATTCGCGGCGGACGATCCCGTCCGCGTCCACCAGAAGCCTGTGTATCGGCGCAGGCGACCTCGCGGCGAAGCGAAGGTAGGTCGCGCCGCCGATCCGCTTCGTGCCGTTCGGCTCGCGGGCGATGCCCGTCATCCGCTCCGCGCCGTCTGCGCAGTCCCCATAGCAGTCGATCTTCATTGAGCACCCTCCGTCGGACGCGGGATCGCCCCGCCCCAATTCTTGTCCCAGAAGAGAGACCGCAACTCGTCCGCGCATCCCGTCACCACGTCGTAGCAGCGGTAGTAGTCCGACGTCGGGGAGTTGCGGAGCTTCTCCTCCGGCATAAGGAGCGCGGGATCGTCCGTCCACGCTCCCGTCAGGCCGATGCAGTCCTTGTAGCACGAGTTGACGGATCTGACCGCCTCCGGCCACTTCGGAATGATCCCCGTCGCGCCCGTGCATCCCTCGAATGCGGAGTCGAGCCATTCGGCGCACTCCGGCCAAGGGGGAATCTCTCCGTGCATCCCGGTCGCGTTCTTGAAGCAGGAGGCGAAGTCCGTGCATCGCTCGGGCCATTCCGGGAACTTTCCTCTCGCCCCTGGGCAGTCGCAGTAGCATTGCGCCACCTCCGTGATGTTCCTGCCCCATCGCGGGACGCGTCCCGAAAGGCCGGTGCATCTGTCGAACGTCCCCGTCGCGTCTGTTATCATCGGTGTCCACGGGGGGAATCCGCCCGTGACGTTGAAGCAGAACTGGTAGCAGCAGAACGTGCTTCTGATCGACCGTCCCCAAGGGATGATGTGACCCTGGACCCCTCCGTGGTCTGAGTTGTTCCATCCGCAGTACGTCCCCTGGCACGACTCGAGCCAGTCGCTCCAGCACTTCGGGTAGATGGCCGGCGCCTTCGTGTAGTTGTGCCAGAGCTCGTATTGCGACCATTCCTGCACCGTGCCGTCGCCCCAGTCGACCGTGAAGGACTCGCATCCCTCGCGCCGCGTGGCCCGCATCTGTATCTGGCAGAACCGGTCCGCGATCTCGTACTCGGCGAACGCGATGTCGAACACCGTGTTCTCCTCGACGGGGCGGCAGCCGAACATCTGGCATCGTGCGGCGGTCATCCTCACGCCCCCATGAGCTTGATGTCCGGGTCGAGGTACACGAACCCTCCGGCCGAGTACCACGAGAAATATACGCGCACGTCCACGGGCGAGGTGTCGGGGACGTCTATCGGCATCTCCAGAACCTTCTGGACGAGGTCGCTGTCGTTCACCCACGTGCTTGAGGTGTCGTCCGCCCACCGGCCATGCAAGGTCGAGTAGTAGGTCTTGTCGCCCACCTGTGCGGAGATGAAGAACTGGCGGTAGAGCTCCTCCGGCCTTGCGTAGCCCTTGAAGGCGATGTAGGCCTTCAGTATCTGCCGTCCCGTCGAGGTCGGGAGAAGCTGCATCCCGTTGAACGGACGCCGCCCCAGGACCATCGTCTCCGCGCCGGAGCAGACGTTGTTGGAAATCTTGAGCGCGGATGCGCCACCGCCCGTCCTGTGGACGCTCCACGTGTCGCAGATGCCGTTCGCGCACCTGAACGCGAAGTGTCCGTCCGCGCCCTCGTTGTTGCAGCCGATGCCCTGGTAGATGTGGTTCGCCCGCGAGGACGTCGCCGCCATCGGATGGAGCGACGTGTTCGACTCGTCGACGAAGACGCTCCCGTTGTCGGAGTACGTCGAGGCGACTGCAGGGTCCTCGTTGTAGGGGTAGGTCGGGTTCGCCGCGTTGCACTCGAGCAGCCTCACGCGGGCGTGCGTGGCATCGGAGGCGTGTATCGCCTTGCCGGGGAACCACGTCTTGATCGACGTGATGTCCGCGACGCACTGGCGCAGGAACACGCTGCCCTCGAACGTCGCGTCCGTGATGCGGAGGTTCGATCCATAGAACGCCTTTCCACGATAGCACTTGACCGTGAGTCCGTCTACGCACGGCACCTTGGCGAAAAGGTAGGAATCGCTCGACGAGAAGTCCATCACGACAGCCGCGTAGCTCTCGCCAGTCTGCGAGGCGTTCGCGTAGGTGATCGGGCTTCCGATTCCCGCCGTGTCGGCGAGCTTAACCGACACGTTCTTGATCGGCTTCGACACGCCGGGGACGTAGGTTCCCGCGTAACACCTCGACATCGAAAGGACGGGCGACTTGCAGTTCCAGCAGTCGGACAGAGTCACGTCGATCCCGTCGGCGTTCATCTCGTAGACGCTCCCGAAGTAGATGACCGGGTAGTCGATCTGGAACGAGGACGGCCTCGTCGAGGAGAGCGGCGTACCGGTCACGATGCGGATGTTCCTCACGCGCATCGATATGTAGCCCTGGACCGACAGGAGGAGCGGGACGTGGCTCGCCGAGCCGTTGAGCCGCACCGTCTGCGTCACGTTCACGATGTTGCACTCCACTCCCTTCGAGTAGCCATACGAAAGGTAGAGCGGGTAGTACTGGCCGTAGTCGGTCCACGCGGCGGAATACACCCGCACGTCCTGGACGTTCATCACGTCCGACCAGTTGACGTAGATTCCGTGCGCGTTCGACGAGCTTCCCGTCACCGCATGGTTGATCGTGCAGTCGGTGATGTCCACCATCCTCGCGTAGTAGATGTACACGTATGACTTGCACCGGCTCGCCGTCAGCTCCCCCGTGTACGACGAGAGGTCGAGGTTCACTCCCTTCGACCCGAACTTGCAGTGCTGGAACGAGAAGCACCCGATGTAATCGGAGGAGTTGTTGAACTTGAGGATGTAGTTGTCGGCGTTGATGCTGTCTCGGAAGAGGTACACACGGTGGAGGAGGAACTGCTGCGCGTAGGGCAGCTGGAACGATCCGCTCGCGACGGTCGACTGGACGTTCGCGTACTGCGCCGAGTCCGACCCCCACGACGTCTTCGCCGCCTGCGGCACGATCTCCCACATCGCGTCGGATGCGGTCGGCATCCCCATGATGAGGAGGTTCGTGATGTCATAGTTGGTCCCGTTGGGGATCGTGCAGGCGGCGGTCTCCGCAGTCCTGCGGATGATGTAGCAGGTGTTGTTCTGGAAGTCGGAGGCCGTCGACGGCAGGGACTTGAGCGCCTTCGCCGGGGTCGTTCCGTCCCCGGACGATGACTTCGATGGGTCCACGTAGACCACGCTGAATTCGACGTTGGAGTATCGCATGGATGTCCTTTCAGCCGATGAAGGCCGCGTAGTTGTTTATTGCCGCGAGCGCGGGAATTTCCGTATGGTTTTC
>CACXPT010000194.1 GCA_902769585.1 uncultured bacterium | reverse complement strand
GCAACCGCCGCTGCAAACATAAGTTTCTTCATTTTCTGTTTCCTTGTTTTGGGCGGTCGTAACAAGTTGCGACCCTCCCGTTTTCTCTGGGGCGCAGAGGTAAGAAATTCATCGGTCGATTCTTGGGTCGCGGGCGTGATCCGATCACTGGCGGATGACGTTGGCCGCGAATGTCTGAATCTTCTTCTGTCTTTCCTTCCGCTGCATGTTTCGTTTTCCCTTGGCCGCACACGCGGTTTATCGGGGGTTCTCAAGCCTTCACAAGCCCATCGTGAACCTATTCTGGCCTTTGAACTGCCGCAAGTTTACCACATCGGCGGAGAGTGCGCAAGGGGGTTTGTGAAAAAAAGTTGAAAAAAATTTTGGGCCCGGGGGCTGGCCTTTTGCCGGGCCTTTTGCCGAGGTAAAAGCCCTTTGTGCCCCTGCACGGGCCGAAGGCGGGCCAGTGGCGAGCCAGTGGTGCGCGCACGGAGGCGCGCACGGCAAAACCGCTTGCGCGCGGCGCTAAGGGCGAGGCCGAGGGCGGGCCAGTGGCTGCCTGGCCATTGGGGCGCCTGCCAGGCCACCGGCACGCCGCCAAGATGGCGGCGGTCCATAGGGATGCCGCCTTCCAGTGGCTGGGCCGCCCGAAAGGAGTGCCGCTGGAAGTTGGCGGGCCGCCCGCTGGGGATTTCATTGGAAGGTGGGCGGGCCAAGACACCCGGGACACCCAAGACACCCAGGACTGTGGCAGGGTGGGCTTGCGCGCCTGGCTATTGGCCTGCGCAAAGCCACTGGGACAACGGGCGTCCCGCCCGTTGCATGGACTGCCTGTAGCCCGCGAACGCAACGCGCAAGATGCGCGTTGTCCCAGTGGGCCTGTTGCCGGCGCGAAGCGCCAAGCAGGCGCTATCCTGGGGGTCGTGGGTGTCCTGGGTGTCTTGGCCAAGGCGCTGGAGCGCGAAGCGGCTAAGTGCCTGCCGGGCCAACGGTCCGCCGCCAAGAATGCCACTTCCAGTTGGCGGGCCGCCCGCAAGGAGTGCCGCTGGAAGTTGGCGGGCCGCCCGCAAGGATTTCATTGGGAGGTGGGCGGACCAAGACACCCGGGACTCCCAAGACACCCAGGGCTGTGGCAGGCCGCCAAGATGGCGGCGTTCCCAGTCAGGGGAGGGGCGACAGCCATTCGACTACTACTGGGCCGAAAAGCCCGCTCGCGTGGTTCTGCCTGTCGAACGGGCGCTGGAAGCGGTCGTAGGTGCCGTTCGGCTGGAAGTCGCGGAGGATCCTGTCGCGGACCGTCTCGTCGCCAACCTGGTTCACGAGAAGGTTCGCGACCTTCACCTCCAGGACGTTGCGCCCCCTCTTCAGCTCCACGGGCCAGCGGAACGGCCCGAAGAAGCGCGCGCCGAGTTCGGCGCCGTTCAGGCGCGCCGAGGCGCACCACTTCACTTCGCCAAGGTCGAGAAGCGCCGAGCCGGCGTCCGACGAGTCGAACTCCACCCGGTAGAGCGCCTTTCCGCTGAACTTCCCGCCGAGCACGTCGCGCCAGTCGCCGAGCGTCACCGGTGACGCCTCGCCGGTGCAGGGCTTCACCTCGAAGTCCTCGACGCCTGCCACGTGCGAGACGAGCGCGCGCAACGTCCAGCCGGAATCCAGCGTCATCCGGCTACTGGAATATCGTGCGGGCGCACGGGCCGCAGGAACATCGCCAGTCACGTAGATCGCCGCCTCGCCGCCACGAAACGTGTGGCTCGCCTTCCCGTCGGCGGAAACCGACTCGAACGCGTCGCGCTCGGGGTCGTAGCGGACGACCGGCCCCTTCTCCGGGAACGCGATCTCGCATTGACGCTCCTCCATGTCCTCGTTCACGACGAACCAGATCCGCCGCGCGCCGTCTATCCGCTTCATGACGCGCAAGGCCCGCGCCCCCGCGCCGGAGATGCAGAGCATCCTCGGCACGCGGCGCACGTCGGTGCCGCGAACGACAATCCCGCCCGCGGCCTCGAACTTCGCCAACTTCTCCTTCGCCGCCTTGGACAGCCACTTCCCGAAAGGCACGACGACGGCGCGGTATCGCATCGCGCCGATCCTGAGCGCACCATCGGACGCGACCTCCGCGCCGGCAATATCGCGGTCATCGGCAAAGTCGTAGTCACAGTTCATGGCGTCCAGCTCGCGCGCGACGGCGTCCTGCGCCTTCGCCGCCTCCGCCGCGTCTCCGCTCCCCGCGCAGAACGCCCGCGTGCCGTACAGCACCACGGTCTCCGCGCCGGGCACACCCTGCGACACGAACCGGCTCGTCCTCTCGACGTACCTGAAGAAATGCGGCTGGAAATCCCAGTATGGCGCAACGGGGCCGGAATGGGGCTCGAAGAGCGTCATCCACTGCCTTGCGTTCGACTGCGAGAGATACGCGAACACGAAGAGGTTGATGCCGCGGACCATCTGGTAGTCGACGAGCCACTTCATCTGCGAAGGCGACACCGAGTCGCCGAATATTCCGAACGACTCGGAGAGCGCGAAGCGTCCGCCGTTCTGGTGCATGGCCGAGGAGGCGTAGCGCGGGAACGGGTTGACCCGCGCGGGCTCCGTCTCTGTGGCGGGGAAGAGCTGCCGCCAGATGACGTCCACGCCCGGCACGTCCATCGCGCGCAGGCTCCGCAAGAGGCTGCCGTGGCCGCTAGCGGCCTCGTGTTCGGGATCGTCCTCGTTGTTGAGGTGTCCGCCTGACATCATTCCGTGCGCGCGGCACCAGTCGCGCAGCGGCAAGAGGTAGCGCTCGACGTACAGGTCGGACCTGACTTCGTGCAGGTCGACCCTCGCCTGAGCGAGCGCTGCGTTAGTCCGCGCCTTGTCCGCGATCAGCGCGGGCACGCATGGCTTGATATCGTATCCCTTCCGGCGCGCAAATTCCTCTGCAAGGTCGGCAGACCACGCGAGAGAGCGGCCCGGATAGTCCCTCGGCATGTCCGGCTCGTCGGTGAAGGCCACGCGCACGGTCGTGCCGATGTCGCCGCCGAGACGCTTCGCGTACGCCTCGTGCGTGAGGTCGATGAAGCGCTGCGTCGTTCCGCGCTCGATCAAGGACGGGAACTTCGCCCTGTGCTCGGGATACGGCCGTTTGCGGACCTCAAGGCCACCGCCCCGCGCGACGGCGATCTCGCTCGACATGAACCGGCCTTCCGGATCCGATGCGGCGACGAGTCCGCAGGCGCCGCCGGACGGCCAGCCGCCCTCGTCGTAGAGGTAGGCGTGCATTCCCAGTTGGCCCGCGCGGCGGACGACCTTGGCGAACGTGTCGAGGTAGGCGTCTGTAAGGTAGCCAGGCTCCATCTCGGTCGGGAACCAGTCGCGAAACCCTTTGGGGAACGGGTGGATGCAGACGTTCTTCAGCCCATGCGCGTGCATGTCCTCCAGCTGCAAGCAGAGCACGTCCGCGTCCAGCCTTCCGTTCCACATCCAGAAGTAGGCGGGCGAGAATATCGCCTCGGCATCCGCGAAGGCAGCGGCCGAGGCGCACAGCGCCATGAAGCAGATGATCTTCTTCATGACGCGCTCACGTCAGCATCATCGGCTGGGAGAAGATGATCTCCTCCGACCCGTCGCGCGCGTAGGCGCGAACGCGCAGGTAACCGTACTTCTCGCGGTCGGCCGCAGCCACGGAGAAGGACATCTTGTTCGAGTTCCCCCAAGCCGTGACGCCGCACTTCGTGATCACCTGCAGGTGGGCAGGCTTGTCGAGCGTCACCTGGAGGTTCGCGCCGTCGAAGCGGATGGACGTGAACCGGAGGATGCCGCGCCCCTTGATCGCGCCGTACCAGTTGCCCTGGCGATAGGCGCGAAGGCAGGCATGGACGCTCTTCTCGGGCACGAGCAGCACGTTGACGCCCTCCTGCAGGCCCCAGTCGGGCACGAAGAACCCGAAGCACTGGCGACCGGTGGAGAGTGCGCGGTCCCAATAATCCTCGCAGTTGCTGCGGCTCCACGGGTAGTTCTTGCTCGGCTTGCACATGTTGTACACCTCGATGCCGAGCACGCGCGGATCGTAGTCGAGCAGGTCCCAGATGATCTCGTCCTTGAGGTGGGACCACGCAGGATGGTTGATCGTCACGCCGCCGCCGTCGGGATGGATCAGTCCGCCGATCATGCGGGAAATCGCGGTGTGCGCATGTTCGCCGCTGCCGAAGCAGTAGCCCTTCCCGTGGGAAAGGAAGCGGTTGCGCTTGTCGAACGTGCCCGAGCAGAACGCCGATCCGGGCGCGCACATGTGGAGGCTGGGGACGATCTTGCCGTCGTCGCCGAAGAAGGCATGGTGTTCGGCGTTGGGCGCCTCGAGGATGTTGTCGGGCACGCGCGAAAAGCGGAGCGGCCCCTCAGTGAACGGCAGCTGCTTGCGCTGCTCCGGCGGCAGCTCGTCCGCCCAGGCGCTGACGATCTTCGACCAGTCGAAGGGGCCGTCCGTGCGCTTGCCCTTCACCATCACGGGGAAGTCGTGGTGGACGTAGTAGTGCCGGTCGTGGAACGTCTTGAGCGGCATCGTCGGCGCGGACGGATAGTAGTTGGAGATCGTGAGGAACTCGAAGCCGCGGTCGAGATACGCGTCCAGCATCTTCTGGTTCTCGCAATGTCCGTGCGAGGTTGTGTGCACCTCCACGACCTTTGACCAGTCGACGTCCGAGTACGGACGCCGGTTGCGCGGCGGGACGTTGGTGTTAGCGGTCGCTGAGCCGCCGGGACGGCGGCTCTCCATATGGGGAGCCGCCATCTTGGCGGCGTTGTCCCCCGCGGCGGCAGCTGCGGCCGCGGAGGCGGCCAGCCCGATGAAGTCTCTGCGTTTCATGCGGCCATTATAGCATGAAACTGGCCGGAGCGGGGAAAAAAGGAGTGCCGCCGGGAGTTGGCGGACCGCCCGCGGGAGTGCCACTGGGAGTTGGCGGGCCGCCCGCAAGGATTTCATTTTCTGGTGGGCGGACCGAGACCGCCGGGACCACCGGGACCGCCGGGAAATGGCAAGCCATGCTGTTGCACCCAGCCATTGGCCTGTGCGAAGCGCGCAAGCCTATTCCTTGTGCGAAGCGCCAAGTAGGCGCAATCTCGGTGGTCCCGGTGGTCTCGGCGGTCCCGGTAGCAGGCACTGAAGCGCGAAGCGGCCCAGCGCCTACTTGGCCACCGGCTCGCCGCCGCGAAGCGGCCTAGTGCCTACCTAGCAAAAGGCCCGCGAGCGTATGCCCGCGAGCCTTTGTTGAGCGAAGCGCCAGGCAGGCGCCATCTCGGTGGTCGGCCTACTTGTCGTTGAGCGCCGCGACGCCGGGGAGCGTCTTGCCCTCGAGGTACTCAAGGGACGCGCCGCCGCCGGTGGAGATGTGCGTCATCTCGGCCGCCTTGCCGCTCTTCTTCACCGCGCTGACGGAATCGCCGCCGCCGATGATCGAAGTGCCGCCGTTGGCCTTGACCGTCGCCACCGCGTCGCACACGCCGAACGTGCCCTTCGCGAGGGGCGCGAACTCGAAGCAGCCCATCGGGCCGTTCCAGACCACGGTCTTCGCAGTCTTGATGGCCTCGGAGAAGAGCTCCACGGTCTTCGGGCCGATGTCGAGGCCCATCCAGCCGTCGGGGATGTCGCCCTCGCACACCTTCATCTGGATGTCGCTGGCGTCCTTCTCGGCCGGGAACTTGTCCGCGATCACGTTGTCGACCGGCAGGAGGAAGTTGATGCCCTTCGCCTTGGCGGCGTCCAGCATCTCCTTCGCGTAGCCGAGCTGCTCGTCCTCGCAGAGGGACGCGCCGACCTTCAGGCCCTGGGCCTTCTTGAAGGTGTAGGCCATGCCGCCGCCGATGATGAGCGTGTCGACCTTGTTCAGGAGGTTCTTAACGACGGCGAGCTTGTCGGAGACCTTCGCGCCGCCGAGGATCGCCACGAACGGGCGCACGGGATGCTCGACCGCGTCGCCGAGGAACTGGATCTCCTTCTCGAGGAGGAAGCCGCTGACGGCTGGCTGCAGGTAGTCCGCGATGACGGCCGTGGAGGCGTGGGCGCGGTGCGCCGTGCCGAACGCGTC
>CACXPT010000193.1 GCA_902769585.1 uncultured bacterium | reverse complement strand
CGGCTTCATCGAGTTCTACAACAGCTCCTACACGGCGAAGCGGTCGGCCACGCCGGCGGGCGGCGACGACAAGCTGTTCGACTTCAACGACACGCCCACGAACACGTCGAAGTTCGGCTTTGGCTGCCTGCAGGTGCACGACCTTGCGGCGAAAAAGACGGTTTTCGCCTTCAACCACTTCAACAACGCGCACGTGGCCTGCGACGTGGGGATCGGCTCGGCGGCGGCCGGCAATCCCGACTGGACGTTCTCCGCGAACGCGGGGGAATACAAGGCGCGGCGCGTCTCCGTATGGGTGAAGTGAGCGCCTTTTGACCATTTTCCAGTTTGCCGTTGCGTTTCGGCGCGGAAAATTGTAAAATACACTGACCTGCGAAGGAAAGGCTTGCTATGCAAATGACACTTTTGAAGAAACTTGCGTTTGGCGCGATGGCGCTTTGCGCGTGTGTTGCGCTGTATCCGGCGTATGCCGAGGAAGAGTCGGAGGCGAAGCCTGCCGCCGAGTCCGACGATGTTGCCGCCGTGGCCGCGAAGCCCGAGGCGTTCTTCTATCCGCTCGTGCGTTGCCATCTGATCGATGGCTGCAACGTTCAGGTGCTGAAGCCCGGGGCGGCAGAATGGATTGACGCCGAGGAGGGGCGGTACTACATTCCTGGCTCGACGTTCCGCGTGGCACCGTCCGTCGAGGGGGCGTCCATGCGCGCCGAGTTCGCGTTTGGCGTTAAGTCAATGTTGAAGGTCACGAACGCGGTCGAGTTTGCCACCGAGCCGATCGAGATCGGCTCGACCGAGCGTTCTGTGGTCATGAAGCGGGGGCGTTTCTCCCTTGACCTGCCGCGGACGCTTCCAGACGGCAAGTTCGCGGTGAAGGCGCCTTTCTTCGCCTGCCAGAACCTTGCGGGCGAAAGCGTGTTCGACTATTCGGCGACCGGCGACGGCGATGAGGTGGTCATAAGGTGCGTGACCGGATCTATGGCGTTGGAGGGCCGTCACTACAAGATTGCGCGTATGGGAGCCGCCAACCAGATCCGCATCCGTACGACCGGCGACGACCTCTTCACCTCGCTGCGGGGGGAAAGCGGCGACTGCCATGTCCTTCTGGACCAGGGGCTCGTGCCTGAGAAGAACTTCGAGACCGGCGAGGTAAAGGAGGTTGACAAGACGTTGGATTTCGTGCTGTCTCCGCAGTGTTCGATCAAGATATTCCGTAGGAACGCTGCGGTCGCTGGCCGCATGATCGTTTCGACCATGACGTTCAATCCCGCAGGTGAGATGCTGAACAGGTGTGCTTTCGCTGAAGGGCGCGCGAACGTAAATTCAGGAGAGCTCGTCGTGCCGGACACCATTCCCGATTCCGGCAAGGACAAGGCGAAGGATGCGGATGCCGACGCGGAGACCGAGAGCGTCGATGCGGCGCCGGCCGCGTCTGCCGACAATGACGAGGAAAAGGAAGAGAAGAAGGAGAAGAAGTCCGAGGACTCGGACATCTGACGCAGCAAAATGGTTCTTTGGGAACATAAAGACATAATCAGAAAGACAGGATAAGAAAGTGGTCATTCATCAGTTCAATCGTCTCATTCGCAACAAGTGGGTTTGGGGCGTGTTCGCGATTGCCATTTCGGCATTTTTTGCATTCGACTTCCTTTTCACGGGGCAGGGCGACGAGCGTGGTTCCGTGGTGGGAACCTTGGGCGGCAAGGACGTGTCGGCTTCCCGTTTCCAGGAGATCGCGAACGAGGTACGCGGAATCGGCATCAGGCGCGACAACGCCATGCCGAGCCATGAGGCCAATCGGCGCACTTGGGAGCGGCTCGCCGCGCTTGCCGCCGCAGAAGAGGACCATCTGACGGCGACCGACGAGGAGGTGCGCGAGCAGATTCTTCGCGAGCCCGCCTTCCAGGAGAACGGCCAGTTCAGCAAGATGCGCTACCAGCAGATGATGGCCAACATGAGGTTCGATCCCAAGCAGTTCGAGACCTTCCTGCGGCACGAGCTGTCGCTGTCTAAGCTTCGCAGCGTGGTGCTTGGCGGAGCCGCATGGGCGTCGCCGATGGAGCTTGACGGCGAGTTCTACGACTGGACCGACAAGTTCACCGTGCGCATTGCCACCTTCGTGGACAAGGATGCTGCCTCCGTCAAGCTGGACGATGCAGGACTTGAGGCGTACTACAAGGAGCACACGAACTCGATTGCCCTTCCGGACTGCATGACCGTGCGGTACGTCAGGTTCCCGGCCGATACGGCTACCCGCCTCGCGACGTTCCCCGTGACCGATGACGAGATGCACGACTTCTACGACGCGAACCTGAGCCGCTTCGAGACGACCGGAACGAACGGCGTTGCCGTCACCAAGCCCTTCGAGGAGGTGAAGCCTATCCTCGAACGGGAACTTCAGCTGATTGCGTCCCTCGATGCCTACCGTACGAACATCCTCGACCGCGTCTATGCGCCGGATCTCTCCGCAGCTGCTGCGACAAACATGTTGTCGATTCTCGCCGCTGAGGCCAAGCTCGCCGTCAAGACGACGCCTCGGTTTACGACCGAGAACGGCAAGTACGTGGAAGGTTTCATGTCGCGTCCGTCCGTGTTCCTCCCCGACTGCTCCGAATTCTTGGAGGAGGCTGCGACACTAGACCCAGAGATGGCCGACCAGCGCTACGGCGTAGCCGTTGGCACGAACGCCGTCTATCTGATCGAGCGGGCGAGCTTCGAGAAGGCGCACGTGCCTTCGTTCGCCGATGCGAAGGAGATTCTCCGCCCGAAAGCGCTGGCCGATGCCCGCGCAAAGGCGTTCAAGGCTAAGGTTGACAAGCAGAGGGCTCTTGCGGCGGCCGAGCTCGCCAAGGGCAAGCCTTTCGATGCGAAGATGTTCTCTGACGCGAACGTGTCCACCTCTATCACCTTCGTCGTCTCGCAGCAGGCGGCCCCGTTCCCCAATGCCGCCACTGTCATTGGGCCGACGATAAAGCTCTCCAAGGGGAACCTCTCCGAGTTCCTTCCAACGCCGATGGCCGGGCATGGTGTCGTTGTGTATGTGGAAGACCGTGTGCCTGGCGACAATCTCGCTTCCCAGGAATGGGTGCGTATGCAGGTGCGCTCCAGGCTGAACGACCGCGCGTCGGCCACGCGCTGGGACGACTGGTGCGCCTGGAACCTCGATCGGCTGGGTTTCGAGGCCATGGCTGGCACGTCTGTCGAACCGATAGCCAATGAAGATTCTGTGGAAGAGAATTGATCCGGCGGCGCAGCTGCCGTCATATGCCCATCCCGGCGACGCCGGGATGGACATTCGTTCCATAGAGGACCTGACCATACCTCCCGGCGGCGGTCGAGCACTCGTGCATACCGGCCTCGTGATGCAGCTTCCGCCCGACGCCGAGGCGCAGGTGCGTCCTCGCTCTGGCCTCGCGCTGAAGCACGGCGTGACCGTGTTGAACGCGCCAGGCACAATCGACGCGGGATATCGCGGCGAGGTTGGCGTCATCCTCGCCAACTTCGGCGATGCGCCGTTCGTGGTTGAGAAGGGCATGAAGGTCGCCCAGATAGTTGTGGCGCACGTCGAGCAGGCTGAGATCGAGGAGGTCCAGGAAACGGACGACACCGATCGCGGTACCGGCGGTTTCGGCTCAACGGGTTTGTAGGTGATGTACTAACCATAGCCACTATCCACTAACCACTAGGCACTAAGCACTAGGCACCAAGCACTAAGCACCAAGCACTAGGCACCAAGCACCATGCTATTAAAAATAGTCCATTACGGCGACAAGATACTGCGCGAAAAGGCACTGCCGGTGCCTTCGGTGACGCCCGCGCTCATCAAGCTCGCGCAGGACATGGTCGAGACGATGTACAAGGCTCGCGGCGTCGGGCTTGCGGCTGAACAGGTGGGGCGGCTTGAGTCCTTGTGCGTCATCGACGTGCCCGCCTCGTGCGAGGAAAACGACGAGACGCGCGCGTTCAACGCGGCCGTGCAGATGCCGCTCG
This sequence comes from uncultured bacterium, assembly GCA_902769585.1. Classification (GTDB taxonomy): domain Bacteria; phylum Verrucomicrobiota; class Kiritimatiellia; order RFP12; family UBA1067; genus RUG572. The sequence continues at coordinate 5,033 of CACXPT010000193.1, read as the reverse complement.
TGATGTTCAATCCCGTGGTCATATCCACCGAAGGGTCCCAGTGCGGCAAGGAGGGATGCCTGAGCTTCCCCAACCTGGGCGGAACCGTAACCCGCCCGGCCCAGGTGACGTGCCAGTACACGGACGTCGCTGGAATGCCGCAGATAATCACGGTCAAGGGCTTTCTGGCGCGTGCCGTCATGCACGAGACCGACCACCTCAACGGCGTGCTGTACGTGGATCACCTGGGCGCTGTCGAGAAGCTGGACATGGCAGATAAGCTCCAGCGGATGGCCAAGAAGAATGGCGGGAACATGTAAGGTGACGGCATGACGGCGGTCATCTCATTCTGTTCGTTGTGCCTGCTGCTCGTCTGCGGCAAGACGATCCGCACTGCGGTTCCCTTCCTGCGCAAGCTGTATTTGCCGTCATCGATCATCGGCGGCGCGCTGGGCCTTGCGTTGCTGTCGTCGTGCGGCAAATGCATTCCCGCTACATGGCATGAGGGCTGGAAAGCGATTCCCGGTTTCCTGATAAACATCGTCTTCGCCACGATGTTCATCGGCCAGAAGTTTCCGAAGATGGGAAAGGTGGGACGTTCCGTGGCGGAGCAGCTTTGCTTCGGACAGATAGTGGCTTGGGGGATGTATGCGGTCGGCATAGGCGTCACAGTGCTGGTGCTTACGCCGCTCTTCGGCGTGCCGCCCGTGTTCGGCAACCTCATCGAGATCGGCTTCGAGGGCGGGCATGGCACCGTGGGCGGCATGGTGGAGACGTTCGACGCGTTCGGCTGGTCCGCCGGCGCGGATCTTGGCTACACGACCGCGACGATCGGTATGGTGCTGGGCATCACCGTGGGCATGGCGCTCGTCAACTGGGCCGTGCGGCGCGGCCACGTGGAGAACATCCGCACGTTCGAAGAGCTGAGCGCCGCCGAGCAGCGTGGCTTCTATCCGAAGAACGAGCAGCCGCCTGCCGGCAGGCAGACCGTGCTGTGTGACTCGATAGACTCGCTCGCCTGGCACCTCGCTGTGGTAGGTCTCGCGGTGCTTGTGGGCTATGGCATCAAGTCGGCGCTGGTCGCAGCAGGCGCCATCCTGCCCGAGTCTGTGCGCGAGATGAAGATCATCGAGTCCATACCCCTCTTCCCGCTCTGCATGGTGGGCGGCATCGTCATCCAGGGACTGCTCGTCCTCTGCCGTCTTGACGCGCTCGTGGACCGTGGGCAGATCAACCGCATCGGCGGCGCTTCGCTCGACTTTCTGGTGGTGGCGGCGGTCGCCACTATCCGTCTGGACTTCATCGCGCAGTACTGGAAGCCGCTCGCGATTCTGATCGCGGTTGGCCTCGCCTGGTCGCTGTTCGGCGCGTGCTGGCTAGCGCGGCGCATCTTCCGCGAGGACTGGTTCGAGCGCATGATATGCGAGTTCGGGCAGTACACGGGCGTGACGGCCACGGGACTGCTGCTTCTACGGACGGTCGATCCTGAGTCGAAGACGTCCGCATCCACGGTGTTCGGCTGCAAGCAGCTGCTTCACGAGCCGGTGATGGGCGGCGGCGTGTGGACGGCGATGGCCGTGCCGCTAGTCTTCAAGCTCGGCCCTTGGCCGGTGATCCTCATCAGCCTTGCGGCAGTCCTGCTCTGGTGCGGCGTATGGGCGATCCTTGCGCGCACGCGAAAGTGACAAGATCCGACCGTTGGATTGACAACTGGAACCTCGCGATCCAGAAGGAAACCAGCCACTACACCACGAACCAGCTGGTCATTTCCGCGTTCAAATACCCTTGACGACGTTTATGCCGAGCTTGACATGTTCCGAAAGGCGGCTTTCCGCCGTGGCGGAGTCGTCAATTTCCTTTGGCAGCGGCTCGGCAAACGGTGAGCAGATCGACCACGATTTCGCCACGTGGGCGCCGGCCCTGGACGGCGGATTGTGCGCGGAGAGAATCGCTTTCATGTCCGCAACCGAGAATACTTGGGCCTTCGGCTTTACGGCGAACGGGTACGGCTTGCCTTCGGGCCATTCGTCTCCCGTCAGAATGCGGATCGCCTGGCGAAAGCGCCCCGTGTTGTTGGGGTGCTCAAACGCCTTGTCCGGACCGTATCTAGATGACCCCAAGGTCCTTTGACGCGATGATGTCTTCGGCGGGAAACGAATCGAGTTCGTAGATCGTGTAGAGGTTTGGCATCACCGTGACCGCGTCGTCCGGGCAGCGCGCTGCAACAAAGTTGCGTCCGTGCACCACCTGGACAAGCCACGCCTCGTCGGCGTCGGCCACGGTGTATATTCTGGCGGACGGAGCATAGCCGTATTTTTCTATGAGCTCGCCCATGATCCGCACGCCGTCACGTGCGCTCGTTGCCCGTTCTCCCACGGCGCGGCGCAGGTTGAACTTGACTCCGCCCTCGGACAAGAGCGTCGGGTCGTCCATGCGCTCCGCCGAACGGCCGCCTGAATCGCTCACGACGATGACGCCTCGTTCATTCAGGAACGTGTCGGCGTTGCCGTCGCCGTACGGAAACTTTACTTCGCCCCAGTAGCATGCAAGGGTATGCGAAGCCTGGGGGACTTTGGCACAGCATCCCGGCGTCGCTGGCAGACATGTCCCCGTCGGCCAGTCCTTCGCCGGAAGCATCCCGTGGCGCACGACAAGCGGGGGGAAATCGTCCTCGTTGTGTCCGACGATCACTCGACCTGTTGACGAGACCTTCTTGCCTGCGACAAACGTCATGCAGGCAGAGGCTGAAAATGCGAAGCTGGCCATTAGTACGGCAGAGACGCGGGTTGTCAATTTCATTTTTTCCTCTTTCATTTGTGCGCCGCTAGGTCTGCGGGACGAAGGGACGGCATTCGTAGGCGAGCAGGAAGTGGTTGACGTCTTCGAGGTTGTGGATGTTCGCCTCGAGGCAGGCATCGAAGATCATGTCTTCCACCACGCTGCGGGAGAGATGGTAGCCGGCGGCGTGCAGGAGGAGGTCGGCCTCCTCGCGCGTGAGGCGCAGGGCGAACGCGAGCTGGATGGCGGTGCGCTTCGAGACAACGTGGTTCTCGTCCGAAATGATCGCAGAGTAGGTTTTGCGACTGAGGTAGGCCGCCCTGTAGATGGCGGGAGCGTTGTTGGCGTAGCGATCGCGCACCCAGATGATGACGCGCGCGGCGAACGAGAGGTTGGCGGCGTGCAGGTTCGGCTTGCGCGGCTTGTTCTCGGGCAGGTCGATTGCCGGGAGGGCGGCCTTCCTACGCTGCACGAAGCGGCCGAACAGATGACTCTTGCGTATTTCGCGCGGAACAGCGCCGGCGCATGCTTCTGGCATTGCGGCTGACATGCAGACATCCTCGCACTGCTCCTCGCGATCTTCCTCCGATCTCATGAGGCGTGCCTTGCGCTCCGCCTCGCGGGCGAGGGCAGCCTTGATGGATGCTTCGGCCCGCGCGCGTTGTTCCGCCGTTATCGGCGGCAGTGGTGGAACCGGAGGGAAATCAGTCTCGTCGTTTTCTTGCATGTCTTAAGTATAGCAAATGGCGCGCGGGACGTGTCCATTCGAGATGGACATTTCTCGCTGCGATGTTTTTTGCTCGCCTTTTTGTGGTAAAGTGTCCGCGTCGCAAGCGCCCGGGCGTTCCGGACGGCGGCAGGAAACAAATCACAAGAAGGAACAGAAAATGAACAAGGAAATCAAAAGCTACATGCATGTCGCCCTCATCCTCGATGCCTCTGGTTCGATGGGTTCACTGCGCACGACCACGGTCGAGTCGCTGAAGAAGTTCTTCGCGGGACTCAAGAGCGAGGAGGACAAGACGCTCCTCGACGTGTGGCAGTTCGACGACGAAGTGAAGCACCTCGCCGACTCGGTCGATCTGAACGCGGGCGCGCCTCGCACGATCGAGGACTACACCATCGGCGGCTGCACGGCGCTCTACGACGCCATCTGCACCGGCATCGACGAGCTGGGGCGCAAGTTCGCCGCCCAACCCGAGGACGAACGTCCCGATGGCGTGATCTTCGCCATCCTCACGGACGGCTTCGAGAACGCCTCGCGCACGTTCACGCGCACGGACGTCAAGAACCGGATCGAGCACCAGTCCACGAAGTACAGTTGGGAATTCCGCTTCCTGGCGGCGAACCAAGACGCTATCACCACGGGACGCGACTTCGGACTTGCCGCAGAATCGTGCGCCTCCTTCGACGCATCCGAGGCGGGCGTTGTCCAGATGTGTTGCGAGGCCTCGCCACTCACCTGTGGCGCGGCGGAGATGCGTCTGTTCTCTCGTGCACGTCGCGCCGCCCGCAAGGGAAAATGACGAAATTCGTCACGCCCCACCTGAAGATGACCGCCCCGTCGGCGCCGGCTTTGAGCGCGGCCTCGACGTCGGCGGTGATCTCGGATACGGGCAACTTGGACGTGTCTTCATCCGATTTGTACCCCTGTAGCCCCGCCCAGACCTTCGCGCCTTTCGAGTTCTTCACGAACCATTTGGTCGTCTCTTCGATCCAGGATGTCGTCTTCTTGTAGTTCCCCTTGTAGATCATGGGAACGACAACGTCCAGATATCGGGTGAGGGCGGCAGTATCCTGTCCGTAGTAGTGCAGATTGGCCGTCGTCTCCGGCATCAGGGCCGCCGAAATGACGAGCCGGGGAGAGGTCTGGTGGAGCCGGGTGGCGGCCAGCCTGACAAACTCGGAAACCGCATCCGCGCCGCCGGGCGTCTTGTAGGCCGTTCCGGGATACCTCACGTAATCGAAATGGATACCCGCGACGCCGTGCATCCGCGCGTAGGACTGCGCGCGCACGATCTTTTCATCGAACAGGCTCCTGTCGGGGGCGCCGTCCTTGACGGGATTGATCCACTTCCCGTTGTAGAACACCTGCATCCAGATGTGGACTTTCAGCCCTGCCGCGTCCGCCTGCGCGATCCATGCCTCGACGTCTTTCTGTCCGTGTGCCGTAAAGGCATATTCGTGAAGGAAGACATCGGTCGTTCCAAAGGAGACCAGTGACGGCACGTCCACGTCCTTCATGGACTTGCCGTGCAGCCAGTAGCCGCAATGCT
>CACXPT010000192.1 GCA_902769585.1 uncultured bacterium | reverse complement strand
ACCCATCTGAACGGCGACGTCGACCTCGTGGGCGACAAGCTGAAGAAGACGCTCGACTTCGCGGCGGAGGCCGGTTTCGAAAGCGTCGTCACGCCGCACGCCAAGCGCAACACGGCCGACGAGTACAAGAAGTTCGGCCAGGCGATGGGGGCCGCGGCCGAGGCGGCGGACGCCTACGGAATCAGGGTCGGCATCCATTCCACCTACCACCATTTCACGACGCGGTACGGCGAGGAGACCGCCTGGGACATGATCTACAAGGCGGTGTCGCCGAAGCTCTATCAGCAGATCGACACGGCGAACACCTTCCATGTCGGCTACGACGTCGTTGCGCTCCTCAAGAAATATCCTAACCGTCACTTCTCGATCCACGCGAAGGAGAACGTCCCCACGAAGGACGGCGTCCTGGGCGTGCCGCCGACGGACGGCGGAAAATGCGTGCCATGGAAGGACTTGATCGCATACATGCAGACGGAGTCCGGTCTCAACTGGTGGATCGTCGAGGCGGAGGGGCGTCCCGATGCGCTTGATCCTGCGCTCGCCTGCCTCAAACAGCTCAAGGCATGGACAAAACAATGAAAATGCGCGTGATGGTCTCCGCATTGGTTTGCGCGGTTGCGTTGGCCGGGTTCGGCGCGGTCGGCGAGCGGCCGGGCGTGCTGACGGGCACGCCGGAGGCGCCGCTGCTTGTTTCGGCCATCGGCAAGAAGGGCGGGCGCGTGTACCTGCTGGGAACCGACGGGCGGATCGTCTGGGAGCAGACCGGCTGCGGCAACATCCACCGGGCGTTCCTCTCGAACGGCCGGCTCTTCTACGCCAACGGTTGCCTCTGGCGCGTGGACGAGCCGGGCAAGGGGAAGGCGACTCTTCTATACGATCCCGCGCCGGGCGCGCACCGTGAGCGCTCGAAGACGGGCGAAGGCGTGTACGGTTTTGACCTGCTGGAGAACGGAAATCTCCTGGTCGCTGAGAACGCCACTGACTTCCTCTCCGAGATTACGCAGGACGGCAAGGTCGTCCGCCGATTCAAGGGCAACGCCGCGTGGCTGGACGGCAAGACGCCGAAGGACGTCCACCACCACTACCGCATGTGCCGCGCGACGGCGTTCGGCACGTGGCTCGTGTGCTGCTCCGGCGCGGGTCTCGTGCGCGAGTTCAACCCGCGCACGAAGGCGCAGGTCGGCCAGTGGAAGATCGGCGAGCTCGCCTTCGACGCCTATCGGAAGGCGAACGGCAACACGGTCGTTTCGCACCTCTCCGCCATCTCGGAGTTCTCGCCGGCGGGACGCGTGGTGCGGCGCTTCGCGTGCGCCGACCATCCCGACCTCAAGCTCGGCAACCTCTGCGGCGTGCAGGATCGTCCGAACGGTAATCTCGTGGTCGGCTCCTACCGGAACGGGTCGCAGGACGGGACGCGCACGACGGCGTTTGAACTGACGCCGGATGGGAAGGTGGTTGGCGGTTCGCGTCCACGAACGACGTCACGATGATGACGGTGTGGATGGTGGACGAGGCGCGCGCGGGCGCGGACGTCCGCGCCGCGCGCGAGCAGATGCGGGTGTTCAACGCGGCGGCGGCAAAGCGCTTCCTCGTCGACATGAAGGGGAATGCGAAGTACGATTACGCGAAGTACGCGCCGGCGATCGAGGCGCTGATCGAGAAGGAGCAGTCGGTACGCGTGGCGCTGGGAGGGTCGCGCTCCTGCGCGACCGAAACGGGAGGGGCGCGCTCCTGCGCGACCGAACAGGGACCGGACGCGCAGGAGCGCGTCCCTCCCGCTGAGGCTGTGCGGATGGTGGAGGCGTACCGGCAGGCAATGCTGGCCAATCCCGTGCTGGACTTCGACGAGATCCTTTGCGTGCGGCGGAAGGTCGTGGAACCGCGGCGGGCCACGTATCCCCAGCAGCTGCTCGGCGACTACGACTTCGGCTTCACGGGTCTCAATGCGCACAACCACATGGACCTCCACCGGAAGGGCTACGAGAACGACATCGTGCTTCTCTCGGGCTGGAAGACCGGTGCGGCTACGGCGCGTAGCCTGTACCGTCCGTCCGACACGGGCATCGTGCGCGACCTCGACCTCGACTTTGACGCCTCCCGCATCCTCTTTACAGGCTATCGAGGGACGAACGAGTTGCTGGGAGTATTCGAGATAGAGGTGAAAGGTGAAAGTCGAAAGGTGAAGGGTGAAAGTCGAAAGGTGAAAGGTGATGATGGCGCGGCAGACGCCAACCCGCACCTTTCACCTTTCACCCTTCACCCTTCACCGCCGACCCTGGTCTCGCCAGAGGATGGCCACTACGACATCCAATGGTGGGACGCCTGCTATCTGCCCAATAAGGATCAAGTGGTTATGCTGGGGACGGCGCCGTGGCAGTTCCTGCCGTGCGAGGACGGCAACTACCCGATGTGCGTGCTCTACCGCGTGGACCGCAAGACTGGCGAGGTGCGCCAGCTCACGTTCGAGCAGGACAGCGACTTCACGCCAACCGTCACGCACGACGGGCGCGTGATGTTCACGCGCTGGGAGTATTCGGACCTCGCGCACTTCTTCGCGCGCGAGCTGATGACGATGAACCCGGACGGCGTCGGACAGCTCGCGCTGTGGGGCTCGGGCACCTACTCGCCGCCGTTCTTCTCGAACGCGCGCAGCGTGCCGGGCGAGCCGCATCTCGTCTCGATGTTCACGGGCGGGCACCACTGCCGCAGCGAGCTGGGGCGCTTCTGCCTGTGCGACCCCACGCTCGCTCGCGCCTATCCGTTCACGTTCGACCCGCCCGACCGGGAGTGGACGCCCGACCTCGCGCTCCCCATGCGCGTGATGCCGAAGGTCTACCCGAAGGAGAAGACGGGCCTCGTGCACGAGTTCCCCGGCTACGGCAAGGACGTGGACGGCGACGTGTGCGACCCGTTCGTGGAGAACCAGTTCGCGCGCGGCAAGCCGTACTTCGGCTATCCGTGGCCGCTCAGCGCGAAGTACCATCTCGTGAACGCGAAGACCGCGCCGGACGGTCTCGTGGGCATCTACCTCGTGGACACGTTCGACAACATGACGCTCGTCGCGGAATACCCCGAGGGCATCTACGCCGAGCCGATCCCGTTCGCCGCGCGGAAGCGTCCGCCGATCATCCCCGACCGCAGCGTGAAGGGCAAGAAGACCTGCTCCGTGCACATCGCGGACATCTACAACGGCCCCGGCCTCGCGGGCGTGCCGCGCGGCACGGCGAAGAAACTGCGCGTGTTCTCCTACCACTTCAACTACCACAAGACGGGCGGACATTCCATGACGGGCCTCGACCGCGTGGAGTCCGGCTGGGACATCAAGCGCATCCTCGGCACGGTGGACATCGAGAAGGACGGCAGCGTCTGCTTCGAGATGCCGGCCAACACCCCGGTCTCCTTCCAGCCACTCGACGGCAAAGGGCGCGCGCTCCAGCTGATGCGCAGCTGGACGGTGGGCATGCCCGGCGAGCGCGTGAGCTGCACGGGCTGCCACGAGGACAACCGCTCGTCCATCCACACGAAGCGGACGATCGCCGACGAGAAGTACTTCAAGGGCGAGATCCAGCAGATCAAGCCGACGGACGGCGACGGTCTGCGTCCGTGGGGCTTCGCAAACGAGCTCTGGCCCGTGGTTGTGAAGAACTGCAACTCCTGCCACAAGCTCGACTCGCCTGAGGCGGCGTACCGCAAGCTCCATCCGTACATGCGCCGTCCGGGCCCCGAATCGGATATCCCCGTCCTCGACCCGCTCGACTACCACGCGTCCACGAGTCCGCTCATCCAGATGTTCGAGAAGGGACACCACGGCGTGAAGCTGTCGGCGGCGGACCTCCTGAAGTTCCACGAGTGGGGCGACCTGAACGTGCCGTTCTTCGGCAAGTGGAATCCGCCGGGGTTTCAGACGGACCGCTACTCCATGGCCTGCACAAACCAGGTCGCGCGCCGCATCGCCCTCACCTCCCGCTACGCCAACATCGCCGACGATCCCGAAGCCGAGCATGACCGTTACGCAATCGCGCCCTTCGGGCGCTTTAAATGCCGATCAGAATTTAATGGGAGCGAAGCGACCATTTAAAGGCGGCGAAGCCGCCGATTTAAAGGCCGAAGGCCGATTTAACCATTTAACCATTCCCGGCTGGCCATTCACCAAGCGCGCGGCAATCGACGCGCAGACGGGCGGCGTGGATGATGTGCCGCAGGTGACGGTGATGACGCTGCCGCTCGGAGACGGCGTCTCGATGACGTTCCGCCGCATTCCCGCTGGCGTCTATGTGATGGGATCGACAAACGGCTATCCAAACGAGGTGCCGCGCGTGGTGACGGTCGCCAAGGCCTTCTGGCTGGGCGAGACCGAGGTGCGGAACGACCAATACCACGCCTTCGACCCCGCGCACGACTCGCGCTTCCAGGACATGTTCGGCAAGGACCACATCGTGCCGGGCTGGATTGGCAACCACCGGCTCATGCCGGCGGTGCGCGTGAGCTGGGAGCGGGCGGCGGCGTTCTGCGCGTGGCTCGGGAAGAAGACGGGACGCGCGGCGCGTCTGCCCACCGAGGAGGAGTGGGAGTGGGCCGCGCGCTGTGGCACGGACACGCCGTTCCCGTGGGGCGGGCTGGCGGACGACTACTCGAAGTATGCGAACCTCGCCGACAAGCAGGTGCGCTGGTCGATGAACGAGGGCTGGGACGGTCCGGGACGGATTCGTCCGCGCAAGCCCTACAAGGTGGAGCAGAACTTCCCGCTGCACGACGAGCAGAGGACGGACGACGCGTTCTCGCTCAACTACGTGCGGCGCGCGCTGCCGAACCTGTGGGGACTCTACGACATGCACGGCAACGCGGCTGAATGGACGGCGAGCGCCTACGACGCGACGCGCAAGACGGTGCGCGGCGGCAGCTTCGCGAGCCGTCCGAAGGACGCCACCTCCAGCTGGCGGTGGGGCTATGAACCGTGGCAGAAGGTCTACGACGTCGGCTTCCGCGTGCTCATCGAGGAATGACACGCTTCACATGCCCGCGCAGTTATGCTATACTGGGGCCAGCCATGGAAAACAATGTCATAGAAAGGAGACTACGAGTGAAAAGAAGCCGGATGAAACTGTTCGTAGGTCTGTGCCTTGGGTGCTTGGCGCTCGCTGCCGAACCTGTGCAGGACGAAGCAGCCCTGAAGCGCCGTATCGGGTATGCGGACTACTACGTGCGCGAGTTCGAGAAAGAGGTTGCCCTGCAGCGTGGCGGCGAGAAGATGGTTTGGCGTAGCCAGCGTACCGCGCTCGAGAAGGTCCGCGAGCTCAAGATGGAGTATCCTGACGACCCGCGCGTCGACGCCCTGTTCCGCCGGGTGAAGTCCGCCTTGAAGCGTTCGAAGGGCGATTTCGTCGACGTGCAGGCCGAATGGACGCAGTATCTCCACAACGAGGACAACCTGCGCCAGCTCATCTCGAAGCTCGGCGAAGAGGAATGGGCGCGCATCATCGAGTCGCATCGCGAGGGGATGATCGAGAAGGCCTTTCCCGCGCCCGACTCGGCGGAGGTGTCGGTGGAGGACATCAAGGGCAAATACGTTCTCCTAGAGGACGTCGAGTATCCAGCCAGGCAGTTCTACGGCGCCTCTGGCGAGTTCATCTGGTGCGGAAAGCCCTCCAGCGGGTTCTGGTTCATCGACCTTGCGGGGCGCGACTGGCTTGGCCCTTACGAGGCGGTCAAGCGCTACCGCAGGACGGTGGATTCGTCGATGCAGGATGTGAAGAAGTGGACCGTCCTCGCCGAGGTGACGAGCATTACGGCGGAAAACCCGCTTGGTGGCGAAGAGGGGCCTGGCGCGTTCTATTTCGGATGGATCGTGAAACCGGTGGCGATCAAGGTGCCTGACCATCTTGTGGCCGTGCGCGACAAGGACGCGGAATCCTCGGGGCGCTTCATCGGCGAGGAGAAGGTTGAGGCGATCAAGCAGGGATGGTACACCGTCAAGGAAGTCCCGAAGGACGTCACTCCGGACCGCCTCATGGAAATCTTCATGATCGCCATCAAGGAAAAGAACCACAAGCTCTACCTCCAGTGCATCGACCCTGAATACACGGGTGGCATGTATGGCGAGGATGAGGCGAAACGCTATTTCTGGGACCTGCACCAGGAGCGATTCCACGGGGAATATGTGCATGCGACGTTCTCGAAGCCCAAGATCACCGTGCAGAAGGGATTCGACCGCAGCGACGACCTGCAGAATTTCTTCCTGGACGACGACGACCGCAAGACTTTCGAGAAGATAGGCGGCGAGAAGGTGGAGGAGGCTGTTGTTGAGTCCATCGCCTACGACAAGAACGGCAAGCAGCTCGGATCGCCGCATCCGCACCGCCTTCGCCGCAAGGGCGGCGGCCGGTGGTACGTGCTGGACTACCAGCAGAGGTTCTGACGCAGAGGTTCTAACAGGGAAAGGCAATAGGAATGAAGAAGATACTGATATTTGCGGTTGCGGCAGTCGCCGTCTGCGCGGTGCTCGCAAAGACAAAGACCCCCTCGAAGGCGGAGATCGAGAAGCAGGACAAGGCCAACTGGGGCGGGGTGGACTACTCCGCCGCGCCAGACGGCGAGAACTCTGTCGCCAACGACCTTGCGCAGATGCGGTCCATGGCCAGAGGCGAGGCGGCAACGGTGAGGAAGCTGTACGACTTCTGCAAGGCGCTGATCCGCGGCGCGAAGATCGTGGACGTGGAACCCGAGACTGTTCTAGGCGACGCGCTGAAGCAGCTTGGCCGCCCCATCGACCCCACGCCGCCGCGCACGCACTCAAACATCTCCGCCACTCCGGCGCAGAAGCTCGGATTCAAGAGTCTCCAAAGCGCCAAGCGCGCAATTGCGAAATTCGGCAAGGAAGCGCGTCCAAAGATGGCTGTGCTCCTGAAGACGCAGATCGAAGAGCGCATCTACTCCAGCTATAACCGCCTTGTGCGCGTGTTGGGGCTCGACATCATCAAGGACGGCGCGCTTATCAAAAGCTTCGAGAAGGTGGACAAGGCATGGGCCAAGTATCTCAAGATACTGGATCAGATCGGGAATGGCACTGACAAATGGAAGTACTACCCCGCGCAGCTCCGCAATCCTGAAACCAAGAAGAAGCTCTTCGCCGAAGTGCTCAAGGAGTCGGGACTCGACTGTGCGCTTGACTCGGATGGAAGATTGCATGCAAAGTCAAGCCGTTCCCTTTACACCTTGGACAACCTGTTAAAGCATGCGACGGACGCGGACCTCAAGAAATTCGAGGATTGCATCGGACGCTGCTTCAACGCCCACAACGAGGCGGCGGACGCGCTGAACACATTCAAGGCGTGGTATGCGGAAAACGGGTTGTCCCTCGACCCCTATCCGCGCGAGTTCATCAAGGATCTTTACCATGCCCATGCAGAATACGTCCATAAAAACTGCGCTCTGCTGGAGGATTGCAAGCTGATCTTGAAGGAACTGCGCAACGAATCGCAGCCTGCGGGCAAGCTTCGCAAGTGCAAGGGATTCTCGCCGAACAGGGCGTTCTTCATAAGAAGCGGCGAAGTAACGGAACGGCCACCGTCCTACGTTAGGCGCATGAACGAACTGGCCCGCGAGGCAAAGATTCGCTTCAGCGAAGCCGTAGAAAAACGCATCGCAACGGCCGGCCGCATTCAGATCTAAATCCCGCAGGCGCGGGGATCCGACGTCGGCTTCCGCGTCATCTAGGAATGAACGACATGCTGTCGATCAGCACGTCGGTAAATTGAAGTTCCACGGGATCGAACCACACCTCGTCGACCTGACCAGTCCATCCCGGATGGCCGGAAAGGTCGAGCGTGTACTCGCGCCACTCCCCGTCCACCGTGACGGGCGTGGAGGCGCGGTTTTCGCGCGTGATTGTCGGCAGCGTCACGCCGCCCGGGCCGGGCTTGGCGCCGTTGGTTGAGAAGACTGGCGTCTTGTCCGTGCCCCACCAGAGAGTCAGCATCTCCTTGCCCGTGGGCTGGGACTTCTTGCTCTTGCCAGGCTGAAGTCGCATCTTCACGCGGAACCCGCTGAAGTCCTTTGCGGCAAATGGCGCGAGGCGCGTGCGGATCGCGGGGCTTTTCCTCTTGAACGAACGGAAGAACCAGAGTTTTCCGTCGTGGTTGCGGAGGTAGGCGGTGCCGTATGGGTTGCGGTACCAGCCCTGGACGGTTCCGTCGTCGAAGTCCCACGCGGTACGCGCGAGGTGCGGCATGGCGGGATAGTCGTACGGACCGCAGCCGACGTCCTTCGGGACGATGTTCTTCGGCCAGCCTTCGGCGGGCTTCTCGCAGAACACGTCGCGGATCGCGTCGTACATGCCGAACCCGAACTCCTCGTTCGGCTCGATGTAGCTGCCTTCCTGCCACTCGTTGAGCGGGGCGATGATCACGCGCTTGAAGCCCTTCTTCTCGCAGAAGGCGCGGCAGTCGGCGCAGATCTTCCGGAACTTGTCAACGGACCGGCCGTAGATCACGCGGGACTGCTCGAAGGAGCGGGGGATGTCGTTCCAGCCCGTGGGGATCATGGGCCAGAAGGGGAACGAGGGGTCGCGCGAGGTCTTCTCCCACCATTTGGGAACTGCGGCCACGACGGCGTCGTAGGAGAAGATGCTGGCCGTGTCGCCGGGGCGGACGGCCTCGGGCGCAATGCGGCTGGAGATCGTGTCGAAGTTGTAGATCATCTGCGCCTGGTAACCGGCGTTCCGCGCGCGGTCGATGCGGTCCTGCATGTAGGTCCAGCCGTGGTACATGTCGATGAAGTAGACGCCGGGGAGTCCGGCCTCGCGGGCCATGCGGTCGGTGAGCTCGAGCGCGTACTTCGCGCCGTCACCGTACTTGGGCTTCATGCCTTTATGTTCCATTTCGGCACGGAAGTCGGAGTCGAGCGAATCGAAGGACCAGTAGACCACGACCGGCTTGCCGTCGATGGTGTAGTATTCCGGCGTCTTGAAGAAGTGGTCGATCCAGTAGCGTGTCACGCGGATCTGATCCTCCGTGGAGTGCGCGCCAGGCTCGTTGTGGTTGGCGTACATCATGTACCACTTGAGGTAGCGGCGGTGGCGGGCCTTGTAGTAGGCTTCTACCCAGTGGTTGAGTCGCTGGTCGCCGCGGTTCCAGTACCAGTCCACGCAGAACGCGGAGATGCCGTGCTCCGCCGCCCACTTGATCTGCCAGTCGACCACTTCGGGGTTGCCCTCGTCGTACCAGCCGAGGAGCGGCTTGATGCCGGGGAGCGTCTGGTCCACCTGGTCCCATTCGGCCATCTGCTCCGTGCCTGGGTAGTAGAACGCGTGGACTTCGATCGGCCCCTTCACGGGGTGTGGCTCCGGCACGCGCTTTGATGACGGCGTTTCATCCGCCGCAAGAATTCCAGCGCAGAGCGCAAGTGATAAGATTGCCGCCGTTTTCCTGTTCATGTCATTCCTTTTCCTTTGGATGTCCTGCGGGCGATTATATCACCGCTTCTCCGTTACGGCAATACTCGCTACACATTACACATTTCCGCTTTCGCAAAATGATCGATTGTGATATGATTGCCCGCGTTGAACTTTAATCTGGCAAGGGAAGCGATGAAGAAAATGCAGAAGGATTCCTTTTTTGCGGGCATGTTGCGCGCCGGATTGGCCGTGCATGGCGCGGTTGTTCTGGTGGTCATGCTCTGCGGATGCGCGACGACTACGGAATGTCCGGCGAAGTCACCGTCATGTCAGGCCGCCTCAGCGTTGCCGCCGTTGAAGGTGGGCGTGTATGCGGACAGGGGGCCTGGTGGCATCGGGGCTGTGGAGTGGTTCCGACTGGTCCACGAGTCGCCGGAGATGGAGCTCAAGCTTCTGGACGGGAAGATGGTGCGCGAGGGTGCGCTCGACGGGCTGGACTTGCTCATCATGCCGGGTGGCTCGAGCATGACCGAGTTTGACACGCTCGGCACGAACGGCGTGGAGCGGATGAAGGCGTTCGTCCGTAACGGCGGCGGCTACGTGGGCACGTGCGCAGGCTGTTGCCTGCTGATGGACGGCCCGAAGAAGCGCGCGCGGATGATGCCGTGGAACGGATGATGCCGTGGAACTCGACCGGGTCTGAGGGAAATACGATGTTCCCGACGTTCCGTCTCAACGCGAAGGGTGCGGCTGCGCTTGGTCTCAAGGAGGGACAGCATGTGATGCGCTACCATGGCGGACCGTTCCTGTGGCCGACTACGAACATCATCGCGGACGCGCACATGGAGATTTGGGGCACTTTCGACTCGGAGGCGACGTTCAAGGGGCGCCTGAACCAGAACAAGAAGATGTATGGCGCGGGCGCCATCGTGGGCGGCACCTACGGGAAGGGGCGCGTGTTCGTCACGTCCGCCCACCCCGAGTACTTCAACGGCACGCTCTACATGGTGGAGGCGGCGCTCAAGTACGTGACAGGCCGCAAGATAACCTTCCCGCCGCGCATGCGCAAGGCGGGCTCGATCTCCGTCGGATTTCTCGCCAAGGGCATCGGCGGGGTGGAGACGGCGGAGACCGCCATCGCCCTCGCGTCAGAGAAGGACTTCGACCTCACGCTCATCGACTTGGACGGCATCGCCCAACGCCGTCTCGACCACATCGACGTGCTAGTGCTGACGAATGACGGCGCGAAGAAGAACGAGAAGCTCGCAAAGGCGATCAGGGAGTTCGCCGCGAACGGCGGCAAGGTGGTGGGCTACGGCGGCGGCGCGGCGGTGCTGCCGCCCGGTGGCGTGAAGTGCCCGTCGCGCGACGGCGTCGTGAAAGCTATCCGCGAGCTGTTCAAGTAACCGGCCATGCGTGATATCCGCATCATTGCCCTGGACCTTGACGGTACGCTGCTCGACTCCGGCAAGAACCTCTCCGAGGCCAACCGCGCGGCGCTGGCCGCCGCTGCGGAGAAGGGCGTCCACATAGTCCCCACGACGGGGCGCTTCTTCGGCGGCATGCCCGAAAGCGTGCGCGCCCTCCCGTTCGTCCGCTACGCCATCACGGTCAACGGCGCGCAGGTCTACGACAGGGAGACAGACGCGGCGATCGTCCGCGAGGAGCTGCCGCTTGGCACGGCGCTTGCGGTAATGCGCTACCTTGACGGTTTTGATGTGATCTACGACTGCTACCAGGACAACTGGGGGCGCATGACCGCCGCCATGCAGGAGAGGGCGGCGGACTACGCGCCAGACGCGCACTATTTGAAAATGATCCGCGAGCTGCGCAAGCCGTATCCCGACCTGAAGGCGCATCTCGAGGAAGAAGGGCGCGACGTGCAGAAGATCATGCTCTTCGCACGCGACGTGGCGGTCCGCGAGAAGATTGCGGAAGGGCTAAGGGAACGATTCCCGCAACTGGCCGTCACTGCGTCCACCTGGAACAACCTGGAACTGAACAGCGCGAACGCCCACAAGGGATTGGCCCTTCAACGGTTCGCCGAACATCTTGGGTTGGGGCTGGAGAACTGCATGGCGTTTGGCGACGGGGCGAACGACCTGACTATGGTCCGCATGGCGGGGATGGGCGTGGCGATGTCCAACGCCTGCCCGGAGGTGCTGGCGGCGGCCGACCACGTGACG
>CACXPT010000191.1 GCA_902769585.1 uncultured bacterium | reverse complement strand
CTCGCCCGGCTGGAGCTGCACCACCGACCGCATCCGCTGGATCTCGTTGTAGTCGCCGTCCAGCAACTGGAAGTAGAGCACCTTCCCCGACGGCGCGAGAAAGTGCGCGGAACCGTCCTCCTCCACCGGCACCGTCCCCACCACGCCCTTTGCGATGAACGACGCCCAGCCGAACGCGCCCCGCTGCACGTCCGTGGGCGAGGCGTACCAGCGCATGTACGGCGTGTGGTCGGCGCGGTAAGTGCCGTCCGGCATCTTGTCGAGCACGGCGGGCAGTTCCTGACAGATGCGCAGCCATTTGGCCGCGCCCGGCACCACCTGCCCCTCAAGACCGCGATAGACGTTCTCCACCACGAACAGGCCTTGTCCGGCCGCCTTGAGATCCTCGCGAATCGTGCCACGCATCGCGCGTGGCACGGGGCGCGCGGCGAACGGAATCGGGCAGATGGTGTCAATCGCATCGTCCTCGTAGAGCAGCTCGCGGTTCCCGTAGCGGTCAAGCGCCCAGATGCCGAACCGGTCCTGCGGCGCCCATGCCGCGAGCAGCAGGTCGGCAGAAAGCGGGTACGCCTCGCGGAAGGTGTCCGAAAGGCTCCGCGCGCCCGGACGCGGCACCTCGGGCGTAAGGTTGCGGATCGCGGAGGGGTCGTGCGGACCCTTCCGCAGGTCGATGAGGGCGAGCGGACCGTTCAGGTCGCCGAAGTGCGAGATCATCGTCGCGCAGAGGTCCTGCGTGCCCGGCACCATCCGCGCGTTGGCGTAGCCCTGCGGCAACGCAATAGTGTTGCCGTACGTGAGCTCCGGGTAGGTGCCGTCCGCGCGGATGGTCCACACGGTGTGACCGTAGTCGGCGCCTTTGTCCACGTATTCGGAACGCGTCCAGAGGATGCGGCCGTCGTCCATCACGCTCGGCGCGAACTCGGAGAGGTTGGCGAAGGAGAGCGGACGCACCCCCGTGCCGTCACGCTCCATGCGGAAGAGCACCGCCGCCTGCGGACGCCAGCAGAGGAAGCGTACCTTGCAGCGCGTGGAGATGAACGCGATCCCGCCATCGGGCAACGGCGTGGGCCAATAGTCGTGGAACGGGCCGTTGTCGCTGAGCTGACGCCGCATCCCCGTCGCGAGGTCCTGTTCCCAGATGCGGAAGTAGTTCGTGGACGCCGTCCGCTCGGCGTAGTAGAGACGTGTGGCGTCGAAGGAGAGTGCCGGCGTGCGGATCACGCCCGTTCCCGCAGATGCGAGGAGCGTCGTCCGCGCCGCGTCCGGATCAAGCGCCCCTCCGTCGCGCGGGATGTCGAGGCGGCACACGCCGCCGCCCGGACGCCAAGCGGAATCGAACTGGACGCTGTAGTTGTGCGAGGGATGGAACGGATGGCGCTTACTCACAAGCAGCGATTGCGCCGGAGCAAGACCGGGATCCGAGAGAAAGAGGGTGCGCTTCGCCGTGCGGAGCCGCCAGAGGAACGCGCGCTCCGCGGCCCATTCGCCCTTCTGCACCAGCGCCGCGCGTTCGTCGGCGAACGCGCGGTACGGCGCAAGATCCATGCCGCGCCACTCCAGCATCTCGCGGTAGAGTGTGAGCATACGCTCGGCCGGGTCGTAGCGGAAGAGCGTAAGGCGGAAAGGACTGCCGTCGGACTGCTCGCGGAACTCCAGGTCCATGCGCGGACCCAGCGTCCCACACGCGTCATCCGGGCGCAAGTCGAGCGTATACGTCTTCCGCATCAGAGCCGGCTGGTAGAACCGACGCCGCGTGCGCATCTGCGGACTCGTCATCGCCACCTGCACGCGCGGGCGCCCGACCGTGAGGCTCACCCGGAAACCGCCGTCCGGCGTCACGCCCTCCTGCCGCACAGACCACCCCGCCGGACGGAAGCACACCGGTCGCCCGCCGTTCGGCGTCCAGCGTCCGCCGATGCCCGCCGTGATGTAGATGCCCTTCTCCGCAACACCAGGAAACGCAGACAGCCCCCTTTCCGCATTGAACACGCCCTTCGCCGGCTCTGGCCGCGCGTTCTTCACATCGAGCCGCGTAAACACGAGTCCGGACTCCCCGCGCGCAAGCAACACGCGCACCGCCGTACCGGGCACGCCCACCACGGAGAGGTTCGCCGAGAAGAAACGCTTCCCCTCAATCGCCGCGTAAAGGCACCCGCCAGACACGCCCGCCTCAACTGACTGTTCCACGAGCGGTGAACTCGCCCAGTCCGTAATCCGTCCCACGCGCGCCACGCCGCGCGAGCAGGCACGCCAGACCGTATCCGTGCCGCAACCATCCAGAACGGGCGCGGACGGCAGATCAGGCAACGGCAGGATGTCGATCTCCTGGCGTTCCGGCACGATTGCCTCCGGATAGCCGTGTCCATGCCGCTGGGTGCGTTCGATGTCCGCCCATCCTTCCTGCTTGAGCCAAGCCAGTTCCTCGCCAAGCGCCGCACGCTCAAGACGATTGGTCGTCGGTGCATTCGGGTCGGGTGCGGGCGCGGCCAGTTCGGCGGTGATCGGCGTGTCGGAACCGAACACCTCCAGTTCGTCGATGCGCGGCTGACTGCGGATCGAATCGCGGATCACAAGCCGTAATATTACGGTGCGGACCGGCGGGAAGGAGAACCGCCGGTAACCGATCACCGGCTCGCCCGCATAGGAGTAGATCGTGCGCCAGCCTTCGCCGTCCGGCACCTGAAGGTCGAACGCCGTAATCGCACGGTCGATGTACCGCCCCTGTACGTCGCTCGCGAATCCGATCCGGCAGATGTAAACCGCGCGCCCGAACTCCAGTTGCACCCAACCGGTCTTCTCGCCGAGGATCCAGCTGTGCGGATTGCCATTCGACCCGTCGTTGAGGTTTTCGATCCGGTGCGGCGCGACATGGAGGGAGGACGAGGCGCGCGGTATCACGCCCGGACGCAGGGACACGTTCTCAAGCCCTTGCCCGTCCGTCCGCGCGACGCCGCCCATGGTGCAGAGGCCCGGCAGCGGCGCCGGCACGTCAATCAGCTCGCGGGAATCGGCAAGGTACGGTTCGTCGATCGGAATCGCCTGCGCTGCGAGCGCCATTGACAGGACTCCGGCGAAGACTGCAACACGCGCCACAGTCAGAAATCCAGATTTGGCTTTCTTCCTCGCCATACTGCTTGTCACTTTCTGGCGTCTGGCGAACGGCACGGAGATGAACGTGCGCATGGCCTCGCAGTCTCAATCAGCCGTCCAAAGGGAATCGGCAGGTGGCATTTTGCGCATCGGCAACGATGGCCGCCCATGTAGCCGGACACTTCGCTGGATCAGGCTGATGGCGCGGGAAACAGAATTCCTTGATGACTGGTCGCAACTGCGCCAGATGCGGCGCCGTCCTGAACAGTGCGTGTCCGAGGTCGCCCCAGAAGCCCACGGACGGCAACGTCGCCACACGCCGCACCGTATACCGTCCCCAATCTAGCAGACGGTCGGTCTTCCAGAAGTGGTGGTGTCCATGGATGTAGCCGCGAAAAAGCGGCTGCTTGATCAGAAACGCCCCGAGAGACTTCCCGCCCACCTTGGTTCCCACCTCGTGAATGTGATGGTGCGCCCCCACGAAGAACGGACGCGTGGCCTTGGTCGCCTCCTGCGCAAGCCATGCGGCCTGCCGTTCCGACAGGCTGCCGTTGCCGGGGTTCGTCACACCCGGTGCCGACGTGTTCTCGGTCAGAGTGTCCAGCATCAGCAGGTCGGCATGGCCCAGCGACACCTTCGTCACCACTTCGCCCGGCACGCACGTCCGTTCCCGCCAGCCGGGATACGTGTCGAAGAACGCGGCGCGATGATCGTGGTTTCCCATACCGAACACAACGTCAATCCCCTCTGCGGCAAGCTTGTCAAAGAGCGGTTTCGTCTTTTCGTAGTCCGCCCGTTCGCCACGCAGGTAGGCGATGTCGCCGAACACCACGACGCGCGCAGGCATCGGGCGCATGGCCAGCACCTCGTCCACGGTCGCCGCAAGCCGCTTGTACATGTAGGCCGGATCGTGTTCGACGTGGTTCTTGTCCAGTTTCGTACCGTCTCCCGGCACGTGCGGGTCGGACAGGAACACCGAGAAGTTCTCGTCCCTGGCCACCATGTCCTGCGCCGCCGCCGCATAGCCAGCCGCCGCCACGCCCAAGAGAAAGCCACGCCGTGAGATCACGTTCGACATAATGCGTTCCGTTCCGTTACCGGAAAAGTATCATCGTGCCGGCCTCGACAGGAAGCAACTCGAACCGGTGGAACGAGAAGCCGCGCCAAATGGACGTACTGCCGCCGACGTAGTCCGCCGTGAACGTGAAAGTATTGGTGCCCGCCCGCAGATGTTCCACCGGGATGAAGAAGTCGCCCAGGTACTGATATGCCGCAGGGAACTCGTCGGTGGCATATTCCTTGATGACATGGCCGTTGATTGCAAAACGCGAGGGAGGGTAGCCCGTACCGCTGCTGTACGTCGCAATAAACGTGCGATAGGACATGCCGCTCGCGGCACGCAGCGTCTCGGCGTCCAGCGGGAACGTGACCGAAAGCCGACAATCGTAAGTTTTCCTGACATTGAGACCGGCGACGAGATTTGTCTCCATGCCGCACGCCATGTCATAGTCGAAGATCGTCTTGTTATTGTCCTCGTGCGAGAACACATTGTTAGAGTGGCTGTCACGCCCGACCATGAAGGAGCCGGACATCTCCATCGCGTCGATGAGGATGTCTCCTGTGCCGGAGTCCGTACGCGTGACAGTCAGCGTGTTCTCGCCGGTCACGAAGGATGCCGACTTGACGAACTGCTGGAACGTACGCGTGCCGTCGAACGATGCCGAGACCACGCTGTTCCCGTTCAGCGTCACGGACAGACGTCCAGATGCAGAACCGGCGGCGGGAAAGATGCGCAGAAGCTGCGGCAGGGAAGCCTTCGGCTCGGTGAGCAAGAACCTGACCGTGCGCGACTGGCCAGCGACGAGCGCAGGGTTCATCTCTTCCCAGTTGCCGCAACCGGACGCCACCGACGTGGCGACGGAAAGGTACTCGTTCGTGCTGTTGTCCTTGATGCCCGCCGTCATGGCCGCCGGGCGCGGATAGCCAAATACCTGCTGCACCTCGTATGCATCCAGCGCGCGATCCCAGAACGCGAGTTGCGCGATCGCGCCGCGAAAGGCCATGATGGCATTGTTTGACGACGTACCCTTTTGCGTGGCCACATCGTAGACAAGGCAATCGCTGTTGTATGCAAGGTTGAGGTCGGTCCCGACATGGATGTAGCTGGTTGCGGACATTGCTAGGTCACCCACGTTCGCATTCGACGTTTCGTCGTAAGTGGCCAAACCGAACTTCCCGTTCTGCGCACACCAGAAAACATTCACGACTTTTCCGGCCACGCTGATGGCGAGATCTACCCACTGTCCGCGAGTGACCGTAAGCCCCGGCTTGGGTTGATGGTTTCCGATGCTGAGCCGGAGCTCCGCCGACTTCTGCGTAGTATCTGTTGGGATGAAATTGATGCCGATGCCTTGCTTGGAACTCCAATTGAAGTTGAACAGCATCAACGAGTCGGCAGAAATGTTTGGCTTCCAGTCCAAGCCGTCACGGCGGAAGCGGATGAAAGCCGTCCAGTTCGGGCACGTACCGTTCACGCAACTGTCACGGAACATCTTCGGCAGGTAAAGCCGTGAAATCTGCTGTGCGCGCCATCTGATTTCAGTGGCCTCGCCAGTTCCAGAATAGTTGGTGGTGACTGTGAACGTCTGCGGGAAGTAGAGCGTCGATGCCGTGTACGATTCGCATGCGTACGGAGCAGTGACGGTTTCCGTCAGGTACGGCATGAGCGTGTTGTTCGCCGAGCCGTCCTTGGTCAAGGTGGAGTAGCTCTGGTTCCAGAACGTCGTGTCTTTCGCATGGCGGACATCGACAAGCTCGCCCTGCGTCAAGAGTCCGTCTTGCGCACAGCCGTTCGCGCCGTCTCGGCCTCCGCGCCACCAGAATACCGAGTCGCCAAACGGATTGACGACGGCCTGCACAGGAAGAACCGCGCCACCGGCAAAGATTCCAACCGCAAGGAGAGCGGCTGCACTATTCCCCGGATTTGAGACACGGCAGTAAATGACGTCAGTGTTTCCTTTTTGTCGAGAAAAGGAAACACATGACACAACAAGTCAACGGAC
>CACXPT010000190.1 GCA_902769585.1 uncultured bacterium | reverse complement strand
CGGGCATCTGTGTCCGCTCGTCGCCCGCTTGGACGCGAAGTAGCTCGCCACCTTCAGGAGGTCGCCGACGGACTGGTTCTCCACCCTCTGCCCGTCAACTTCAACCTCCTTCGGCTGTGCGAGCATCTTCTCCGCCAGTTCCTCAAGTTTGCTGTCTTCCATCGAAATTCTCCTTCTCGACGGCGTCGATCCTTTCGCCGATCCACGCCATCACGTTTACGCACATCGAATTGCCGAGCGCCCTGTGGCGATACCCTCCGGGCGCTCTCCCGCCTTTCCACGGAACGTCCGTCCATCCCTCCGGGAAGCCCATCAGCCGTTCGCTTTCGACCGGCATCAGCCGCCGGAGGTCGTGCGGCGTGCAGACCGCGCCGACATGGCTTGAGCGGAGCGTGTACATCGCCGCGCCTGCCTCGTCGTAGCACTTCGTCCTGAGGCAGCTCGTCCGCCCCTCGATGTTCATCATGTCGATGGGGAAGCACTCCTCCGAAGCACGTTCCTCAAGACCCGCTCCATCGTCGGGGGCAGTGCGTAGCCGAGCCTCTCTGCGCGGCGGATCAAAGCCTCCGCATAGTTCGTCGCCAAGGAGTACCTCGGCGGCGCTTTCCCAGTCTCCACGGCATCCGACAAGGATGACACGACGCCTTCGCTGCGGGACCGCCCCCGGAAATTCGGGAACTCTGGTATATTGAGCGTCAAGAACTCGCCACGAAACACCGAATCGTCCGGGCGCGTTGGTGACGACCCCGGCGTTCCGCCATCCGTCTCGCGGCGGCTGGACGTCCCATCCGGCGAGGGCGGAGAGAAAAGCGGCAAAGTCCCGCCCTCCACCGCTCGTGAGGACGCCAACGACGTTCTCCCACGCCAGCCAGCGGACATCCGTCCTTTCAGCCAGCCGGACAAATTCGATGGCGAGCGATCCGCGCGGGTCGGCAATTCCGCCCCGCAGCCCTGCGTAGGAGTAGGACTGGCAGGGCGTACCTCCGACGAGGAGGTCGATTTCTCCTTCATAGTCGCCTTTCCCTATCTTCGTGAAGTCGCCGAGGTTCGGAACCGAGGGAAACCGCTCCTTCAAGACGGAGGAGGCAAACGGGTCGATCTCCGACACGAACGCGCATTCCCATCCGAGGTGCCGCCATGCAACCGTCGCAGCCTCGATTCCGCTGCACACGCTACCGTACCGCATGAAGCATCTACCTCCTATTCCCTTGATACGGAAAACAAATCGATTTCAACCAAAATTATTTCTGGTCTTTCTCAATTCGGACAGCCTCACTTTCGGCTTCGCGGGCTTCCTCGCCTGCGCCGTGTCGGTTCCCGCGAGGACGCAGCCGCACATCGACGCGGCGACCGCGCAGCCGACCATGCCGTCGAACCAATGGTTGTCGTGCGCCTCGGGACGCATCTTCCACTCGTCCACCTTGCGTCCGCGCCCTTCGGTCTTGACGCGGTACTCGGCGGTGAGATGCTCGGCGAAGAGCATGTGCCGTTCCGTCTCGCGCCCCCAGAGCGAGAGGCTTCCTCGGTCGCCCATCGGGGTGAGGAGGCGGCTCGCCACAAACGACTTCCAGTAGTTGGTGTCGAATATGACGTGCCGGACGGCCCGCTTGCCGCGTATGTTCGGCATCCGCCAGTTGTGTCCGACGCGGTCGCCGACCATCCGCTTGTATTCGCTCATGGGCTTCGAGGACGCGCCGATGTACTTGCCGTGGCTCGGCAGGATCACGTTGGCGAAACGGGCCTCGCGGCAGAACTGGTACACGACCTCGGTGGACTGGCCCCAGTTCGCGTCGATGAGGCATCGCTCGATGTGCATCGCCGCCCCGTCGTCCCGCGTGAACTCCCGCGAAAGGTAGTCCTCGGTGAGAGCCTTGAGTCCGCCGTAGAGGCATCCTTCGAGGCCGGCGTGCGGGAACTTCCGCTGGAGGGTCGGGTTCGCGTCCGCGAGCGAGAAGTACCGCCGCCTCTGGTCTGGCCACGTCCCGTAGTCGATCACGCGGCCCGTGAAGTCGTCGTCCCACGCGCACACGACGTAGAAGAGGAGCGTCTTCTGCACGTCGATGAACATCGTGATGTGGTTCGCCGAGACGGGCACGCCGCGCTGGGAGTGTCCGTTCAGGTTGTTCACGATCCCGTCCACGGTGAGCTGCTCCTCGGTGCCCAAGTCCTCCGGCAGAGGGTCGTTCTGGTATTCCGCCCAGAACGCCGCCTCGTCCGTGAGTTTCAGGTCCATCGCGTGCTGGATGGCGGAAAGCTCGTCGTGGTTGTAGCGGGCGGGCCACGCCACGACCGCTCCCTCGTCCATCTCGGCGCGATGCCGCCTGTAGAACTCGGTCGCCTTGGCGAACGTCCCCCGCTCGCGCAGCTCGTCGGCGCGAAGGTCGGCGTAATGGTTCCACAGCTCATCGTTCTTCGGGAACTGGTAGAGCATCTTGCACCGCTCACCGTTCCATTCGGGATGCTTCGCGCGGTCGAGCATCTGCTCGGCCATGTCGCCGGGGCGGATGACGGTGCAGGGCATCACGCCGGCGATCTTGCGTCCGGGGCCGGCGAGGCCGAGGACGTCGCCCGCGAGGACGCGGACGCGCTTGCGGGTCTGCTCGGCGGAGCCGGCGGACTCGCTCGTCTGCGGGTCGTCCACGATCACGAACTCCGGGCGGACGGTGCGCCCGTCGGGGCGTTTGTACTTCATGCCGCGAATGCGTCCCGTGATGCCGGCGACGCGCACGACCGCGCCCGACGAGGCCGCGCCCACGATGGTGGGGAGGACGATCTCGCTCGCGGTCCACGCGATGCGCGTCCTCTCTCCCTTGTAGAGCTGCCCCGCGCAGCGGTTGGCGATCCCCTCGAGACAGGCTATTGGATAGACCATCTCCGGGAAGTCCTCGGCGAGATGCTCGTTGACCTCAAGCTCGGTCTTGATGGAGTCGAGCATCTCCAGCGCCGCGCCCTCGCTCGCGCCGATGATGACCACGAACTCGCGGTGCCCGTAGGCCATCGCCCATATCGCCGCCGATTCGGTGAGCGAGGACTTGCCGCTGCCGCGCGCCATCGCGAGCGCGAAGAGTCCTCCTTCGAGGACGGACTTCTGTATCCTGTCTATCGCCCGCAAGTGGTCGTCAGACCATTCGAGGCTGTACACCTCCGGGAAGTACGTCTCGCAGAACCTGCGGAAGTCCGTGCGGCACGCCTCCTTGCGATCCGGGTCGGCGACCTCCGGCAGCTCGCCGATGTCGCGCCCCGCGAGCGACTGGTCGGCCTGCCGCTGCGCCGCCGCCTCGCGGTGCGCCGCGTAGCCGCGCGCCGCCCGCTGCTCGACGGGGGTGTTGTGCCTGTCCACGATCCACGCGACGTAGCGGTAGAAGCTCAGGCAGCGGGAATCCTCCGCCGAGGCGACGCGGTAGCCCGCCGCCGTGAAGTCCCGGTAGAGCTTCGCGGGCGTCATGACCGTGCCGAGCTCCGTGGAGTTGAGTAGCCGCACCAGCTCCACCGGCTTCATCTTCTTCGAGTTAATCGTCATCGGACTCTCCCTTCAGAATCCACGCCGCGTAGGCGATGGCGTTCACCGTGCCGTCGGCGTTGACGGGCGCTCCGGCGGCGATGTCGGCCTCCAGCCTTTCGAGGCTCATGGTGCGCGAGCCGGAACGGCGCAGCACCTCCACGAGCGTCTCCTTCTGCATCGCCTCGTGCCTGCTTTCTGACATCGTTTTTGCCTCCTTGCGGAAAGATGAAAATAGATTGAAATGACCCGTTGACTTGTCTCGGGTATAGAGCGAATATGTGCGCCGTTCCGTGTCGATGGGCCGTGTGGCCCAAGGCTGGGGACATAACGCAACAGGAAAGGACAGAAAGTATGAGCAACGAGTTCAAGGCGGGCGACCGCGCGTACACGAAGGTCGGGCGCAACCTCGTAGAGGTCCGCGTCAAGGCGAAGACCGAAACGGGCTGGACGGTGACGACGAGGACGGGGCGGACGCTGGCCGTCCGCAGCCTCGAGGCCGTCCCCGGCGCGGCGGTCGGAATCGCGTCCGCCGGCACGCCCAAGGCTGCGGCGAAGGCCGCGAAGGCGGCGGCGAAGGCGGCGCCAAAGGCCGCGCCCAAGACCGAGGCGGCGGCGGTTCCGAAGAAGGGTCTTTCCCTCCTGAACGCCGCCGCGACGGTGCTTGAGCGTTCCGGCGAGGCGATGCCCGTGAGGGCGATGATCGAGGAGGCGAAGGCCTCCGGCCTCTGGACGCCGACAGGCGGCAAGACGCCGGAGCAGACCCTCTACTCCGCGATCATCCGCGAGATCAAGGACAAGGGCGGCGCGTCCCGCTTCCGCAAGGACGGGCGCGGCCGGTTCTCCTTCGCCCGCTAAACGGTCTCGTAGCCGAAGAGACCCTCCTCGCAGGCTCCCGCGTAGCCCGGCTCGCGGAGCCCGAGGCGGTCGATGATGTGGCT
Organism: uncultured bacterium; assembly: GCA_902769585.1. GTDB lineage: Bacteria > Verrucomicrobiota > Kiritimatiellia > RFP12 > UBA1067 > RUG572. Next base: position 1,732 of record CACXPT010000190.1, on the reverse strand, counting down.
CGGCGGGTCGTTCTCGACGCGGCTTTCGAGGCATTCGCCGCGCCCATCGAAGAACGACACGCGGATCTCGCTGCGGCCGATGCAGCACGATATCGCGCAATGCACCTCGTCGAGGTTGCGTTCGCGCAGAAACTTCAGCGCACGGTCGCGGGCGAGGATGTTCAAGGTCACGTCCGCCTTCGTCGGGTCCTTGCCCCAGGGCGAGCCGCCACCGATCTTCGAGTTTCCGCCGTAGAAGTCGGCGACGAGCTTGCGGCCGGTCGTGCCGCAGTCGCCTATCGAACCGTGCGTCACATAGCGGCCCGTCCCGTTCACGATGACGCGGCAGTCGCCTCCGAGGATCGACTGCACGTAGTTCCGTATCGTCCCGGTCGCCGCCTCCTCGCATTCGGGGAGGATCGGGATCGCCACCACGCACTCCACGGGAAGGCCGTCCTCGACGGTCACCTGCGTCTTCACGTCAAGTCCGCCGAATCCCCGCTTGACGAGGCTCTGCGCGATCTCGCGCGCAAGCCAGTAGTCCTTCGGCATGTAGCCGCGCTTCGGGTCGTTCACCGCCATGCCCCAGAAGATGCCCTGGTCGCCCCAGCCGTCGCGGTTCACTCCCTGCGCGATGTCCGCCGACTGCTGCGAGACATGCACCGTCACCTCCACGCCGCTTCCGCTGATCGCGTTGCCCTCGCCCCACTTGGCGACGTACTCGTCCGTGTAGCCGATGCGGCGGATCGCCTCGCGGCAGAACTCGGCGAGCTCCGCGTTCGTGTAGCGGTACGCCGAAGTCACCTCGCCGGAGAGCGTGCAGAAGCAGTCCTTCAGCTGCGCCTCAAGGGCGACTCTGGCGTTCCTGTCCCGCTCGAGATAGCGGTCGAGTATGTATGCGACGACGTAGTCGCAGGTGCGGTCGGGATGCCCGACCGAGCAGTATTCCGATGTCTGTATGGTCTTTGCCATTTTCTTTCTCGCTTTCCGCCCCGTCTGGGGGCTTTGGTTTCTGGTCTGTCAAGGGTTCCGGCGGAGAGTGGCGAGGATCGTGTGTACGTAGAGACACGTATACTCGACATGCTCGCCCTACGCCGAACTATTACGCGGCTTTTTCAACGGAAACGGCGAAAAACCGCGAGATTTCGCCGCATTGCGGGTGCGCGTCTGCGGACTCCCCTATCGCGTAGATAGCAGCGTAGAGGAGTCGCAGTTGCGCCGTTTGCACACTTTCGGGAGTATAGAGACCCGTCAGGACGTTTACGTCGTGATCGCACGACGGCACCCGTCGTGAAGATTGGTTCAGGAGTCCGCCTGTGTGCTTCCGTCCGCATCTGGCACCGGTAACATGTCTGGCATGTCTGAGGAGGTACGGTCTGCAGCCGGGGTCAGCGACTGCCAGTCGCAACCCTCGCCGTGTACGAACTCCGCCCATCTGCGGCGTATGACGTCGCAGTACTTCGGGTCGAGTTCGACGCACCGGCACACACGCCCCGTCCGCTCGCAGGCTATCAGGGTCGAGCCGCTGCCGCCGAACGTGTCGAGGACGATACCGCCGCGCTTCGAGGAGTTGCCGATGAGGTAGCAGAGCATCTCGACCGGCTTCATCGTCGGATGGACGTCGTTCTTCTTGGGCTTGTCGTACTCCATGACTGTGGTCTGCGAGCGGTCGGCGAACCAGTCGTGCGCCGCACCCTCGCGCCACCCATAGAGACACGGCTCGTGAATCCAATGGTAGTCCTGCCTGCCGAGG
>CACXPT010000189.1 GCA_902769585.1 uncultured bacterium | reverse complement strand
CGATGATGTACCCGAGCGCCTTCGCGCCCGCGATGAGACGCCGCAGCCCTTCCTCGCCGCCCGCCTCGGGCGCGACGGGGAAGACTGCGGGCGCGCGGCCGTCGTAGCCGCCCGTCTGCCAGCCCGCCACGCACATCGCCACGTCCTCCACGCCGAGCGACTTCAGCTTCCGCAGGTTCTCGAGCGTCTGGTCGAAGGAGCAGACGCACCGCACGGGATGCTCCGTCTCGGGCGTGAAGTCGATCGCGTCGTCGGGGCGCTTGAACGGCTTGGCGGCGCACTGCTGGCGCACGGCCACCGAGCGCGCGAGCTGCGCGAGGTGCGGACGCGCCTTGATCCGCTCCTTGAGCGGCTTGATCTCGGGGTCGCGCGCGTTCTTGTAGCGGCGGTACGCCTTGGCCATGTCGTTGTAGTCCGCGCCCTTCGGCAGGTCGTAGAACACCACGCTCATGTCCTCGTACGCGCCGATGCCCGTCTCGGCCACGCGCCAGCGCGGCCCCATCCGGTAGACGCCCTTCGCCACCGTCACGCGCACGTCGAACTCGAACCGCATCCCCTCCATCACCGCGAGGAACGACCCGCGCGGCGTCTGCATCGCGTAGTACGGCAGCGTCACCCAGTTGCGCGAGCTGTGCCACACGCCCGCATCGCGCGTGAAGGACCCCAAAAGGCCGCGTTGGCTGAGCCAGAAGCCGTCCTCGCCCTTCTTCGCCGTGGCGCAGCTCGCCCAGACGTCCACCCACTTGGCGTCCTGCGCGTCCGCCGCCTTCACGGTCACGCGCCGCCCGCCGTCCGGATCCACCGTCACGGCGAGGGGGATCGTCCGCACGGTTCCGTTCGTGGAGGTGATCGTGGCCGTGGCGGAAAACTCGGCGGCCGAAAGCGTCGCCGCCGCCATCAAGCACGCCAACGCGGTCCCGCACTGTTTAGTCATCGTCATTTCATTCTCCTTTGTCACGCGCGCACGGCGCTGATGATCCAATGGGGCATCGGGGGCGGCACGGGATGCGCGTCGCCGGGCTCGAAGCCGGTTTCGGCGAGCCAGGTCTTGAGCTCCTCGTCGGAGAACACCCAGCCGTTCTCGGTGGTGAGCGCCATGTTGACGGCGAAGAGCGCGCTGAACGCGGGCTCGGTGTGCGTGCGGTCGGTCATCATGTCGAGGATGAAGATGCGTCCGCCCGGCTTGAGCGCGCGGTGCGCGCGCGCGAGGATGCCGCGGATCTGGTCGGGCGACTCCTGGTGGAGCGCGCCGAAGATCGTCACGGCGTCGTACCCCCCTTCCTCGTATTCGTCCGTGTGGTAGTCGCCCGCGCGGCACTCGATGCGGTCGGCGAGGCCGTCGGCGGCCACGCACTCGCGGGCGACGGCCGCGACGGCGGGGACGTCCACGGTCACGCAGCTGAGCCCCGGGTTCGCGCGCACGATGAGCTCCGCGTAGGCGCCGGGCCCGCCCGCGAGGTCGAGGAGGCGCGTGCAGCCCGCGAGGTCGAGCATCGGCACCACGCTGCGGCCGATCGCCATCGCGCGGCCGCGCATCGCGAGCGCGAAGCGGCGCGTGCGCTCGGGGTCGTCGCCGAGGTGCAGCTCGGGACGCTCCACGGGACGCCCCGTGCGCGCGAGCTCCGCGAGGCGGCCCCAGGCGGGATAGACGTCCTGGTTGTAGCGGATCGCCTTCGAGAGGTCGGCGGGGCCGCCGGGGACGAGCGCGAGCTTCCCGGCGTCGGTGTTGAAGTAGGTGTCCTCGTCCTTGCCGAGGAGGCCGGACGCCACGCAGGCGTCGAGCAGGAGGCCGAGGCCGCGGGGCGAGGCGCCCAGCTCGCGCGCGAGCGCGTCGCGGTCCGCGGAGCCGCCCTGCTCGGCGAGCGCCTTGAACACGCCCAGGTCGAGCGCGGCGAACAGCACGGCGCTGCCGTAGAACGCGCTCGCGAGGTCCACGATCTCGGGAATCGTCTTCGGTGTCATGTCATTTCCTCGTGCAGCAGGGTCCGCCGCGTCCATCCCGGCGACCCGCGCGTGGCGCATTATACCAAATCCATCTGTGTTTCACACGTGGGATTTGGTATAATCAGAAATTACAAAACGGGGGGAGGGACGCACTCCCGCGCGTCCGCCGGACGGTCGGGACGCCCCCCGCCGGGGCATAATGGGCGCTGGCCGGCTTTTAAGGGCAAACGCCCCCAGACCGATTGTGCCATCGGACATGCAGTCCCCGGCGTTTTACCAGAGGTGGCCGGGCGAACCTCGTCCATTCACTCCACTGGAATGGTGCGCTCGTACTCGTGGTTGAGGTAAACCGTGACGATCTCCATCTCGCTGAAGTCGTAGTAGTGCAGCGCATCGCAGAGCTTCCTCGCCCACAGGCTCTGCGTCGGGCGGCTCACGCCCTTGGAGAGGTTCCTGACGATGCCGGACTCGAACACCTGCCAGAGGTTGTGCGCCAGCTGCATCAGCATGTGCGCCGCGCGGCTCGCGTGCTCGTCCTTGCAGAACGTGTGCTCCAGCCCGAACCCGTCCTCGCCGTCGCGCTTCTGCGTCTTGAAGCTGTTCTCGATGACCCACCTGAGCCGCCCCCAGCGGGCGATCTCCACCGCGCGCCTTGCGTTGTTGACGTCGAGGTCGGTGATGAACTGCCCGTAGTACGCCCCTGCGTCGTCGGAGGCGACCAGCTGGCTGCACTCCACGACGTTGGCGATGTGGTCCCCGAACGGCACCGCGTTCGCCCACCTGACGCCGCCGACCACGATCCTGCCCCTGTCGCGGCAGTTGCCGACCATCGGGCCCCACTTGTCCCGGTCGAGGCCCATGAGCGCCTGCGCCTCCCTGAACACGGAGGAGGAACGCCCCTCCTTGAACACGAACATGTAGTGCCAGCCGTTCTTCCTGCAGGTGTCCATCCCCTTCTGGCAGGCGTAGAGCGCATCCCCCATGAGGATCACGCCCCTGCGCCCGAAGACCCTCTTGAGCCTCTTCGCCATGAGGTCGAGCGCCTTGAGCTCGCAGTCCTGCTTCTCGGCGTCGTTCCTCCACGGCTTGATCGGGACGACCGCGACGGTCAGCGCCCACTTCCACGGGGTTATCACCTTCGCCTCGAGCGCCATGCGGTTGCGCCTGTGCCCGGAAAGCCCGGATCCCCACCTCTCGTCGACCTTGGTCGCGTCGAGCACCACGACGAAGCACCCGCAGAAGAGCGCCTTCTCCAGCAGCTTTGCCTCGACGAACGACCTGAACACCTCGGCGAGGAGGATGTCCAGGTAGCGCATCTTCACCTTCTTCAGCCAGTTGAACACCAGCTGCGTGCAGGGGGCCGTCTTCTCCTCGCCGTCGATCCAGTCGGCCTGCTGCGACAGCAGCATGACGTTCGGGCCGTACGCCGGGTCGTTCCGGTCGCCGTCCATCTTGTTTCGCGTCGTCCGCCGGCAGAGGAGGCCCAGCACGACCGTCCAGAGGAGCGTCGCGTTGTCGTAGAGGGCGTGCGCCTCGTCCCGCAGCTTCAGCGCGAGCGAGAACAGCCCGTTTATCCCGGACAGGATCGGGTGTATCCAGCAGAAGAACTTCTCGGCCGCGTTCCGCCCGCAGGGGTTCTTCCCCGGCCTCCGCCCGGGACGCCCTTTCAGCTTCCGCTGCGGCTTTTCCGCCTTCTTGGCCTTCCTGCGGCCTTTCGACCGGCGCCCGCAGCGCCTTTTCCGGAGTTTTTCCTTGTGCCTGCGCCTCTTCCGGTCGTCGCGGCGATCTTCTCCGCCAGAAGCCTCCGCGTCCACTCGCTCATCTCCAGCATGAGCGACTTCAGCTCCCTCCAGTTCTCCGCGTACCTGCGGACCTCCGCCTCCATCGACACGGGGACGTACAGGCAGCGGGTCTTCCCCTCCACCTTGTCTGTCAGCGTGTAGCGCCTGGCGTTGCCCACCGTCTGGACGTTGAGCGTCCCCGACACCACCCTCTCGCGCAGCAGAAGCGTCCGCACGCGCGAGACCGTCGCCTTGTAGCCGGCCAGCTGTGTAGTCTTTTTCATAGTCGGTAATTATACCGACTATTTCGGCGGAAGTCAAGGGCAAAACGCGAAAAATTCCGAAAAAAGTTTTCGGGGCGGGAGCCCGCCACGGACGCCCGCCCCAGTCATGCCGACGCGAAACCGTCGGCTAGCTATCGCGACAAATCAGGGATTTGTAATCTCTGTGGTATAATTGTGCCGATCTCCCGGGATGGGCCGCAGCGCGGGCAAGTTCAAGAAAGAGAGCATGAAATGACAAAGACGAAAATCTGGTTTCTGGCGATCACCGCCGCGCTCGGCGGTTTTCTCTTCGGGTTCGACACGATCGTCATCAACGGCGCGGAACAGGACATCCAGAAACTCTGGAACCTCTCCGGGCAGATACACGGCTGGGTGGTGAGCGCGGCCCTGTGGGGCACGGTGATCGGCTCCATCGCGGGCGGCAAGGTGAGCGACCGGTTCGGGCGCAAGAACACCCTCTTCGGCGTCGGCATCCTGTTCTTCGTCTCCGCCGTGTGGAGCGCGTTCGCCGCCGGGCCGTGGTCCATGATCGTGGCGCGTTTCATCGGCGGCCTCGGCGTGGGCGTCTCGACCATCGCCGCGCCCGTGTACATCGCGGAGATATCCCCCGCCGAATCGCGCGGCAGGCTCACGGCGCTCTTCCAGTTCAACATCGTGCTCGGCGTCGTGATGTCGCTCGCCTCCAACCTCGCGTTGAAGGACGTCGGGGAGAACGCCTGGCGCTGGATGCTCGGCGTCGAGGCGTTCCCGGCGCTCGTGTTCACCGCGCTCTGCCCCTTCCTCGTGGAATCGCCGCGCTGGCTCGCCTCGCGCGGCAAGTACGCCGCGGAAGAATCCTCCGCCCCCTTCTTCTGCCGCGCGAACCTGCGCCCGATCCTGCTCGCGTTCTGCGTGGCGTTCTTCAACCAGCTGAGCGGCTGCAACGCCGTGAACTACTTCGCGCCGCGCATCTTCAACCTCGCGGGGTTCGAGCGCAACGCGCAGTTCCTCGCCACGTTCGGGCTCGGCCTGCTCAACTTCGCCTCCACCTTCGCGGGCGTGTGGCTCATCGACCGGCTCGGACGCAAGACGCTGCTCCTGGTCGGCGGCGCGGGCTACGTCGTGTCGCTCGCGATGGCGAGCGTCTGCTTCGCCGTCGGCAACGGCACGCTGGCCGCCGCCTCGATCTTCCTCTTCATGGCCGCGCACGCCGTGGGACAGGGCACCGTCATCTGGGTGCTGATCGCGGAGGTGTTCCCGCAGCGGTTCCGCGCGCAGGGACAGGCCCTCGGCAGCTTCACGCACTGGTTCTTCGCCGCGCTCGTGGCGCTCACCTTCCCGATGGCGGCCGAGAGCGTCCCGCCGTGGGCGATCTTCGGATTCTTTGGCGTGATGATGGTGTTCCACTTCCTCTGGGCGCTGTTCGTCGTCCCCGAAACCAAGGGGCGCCCCCTCGAGGACATTCAGCTTTGAGCGAAACATGACACTTGGAATCGACATAGGCACGACATCCGTCTCTGGAGTGGCCGTGGACGACAGCGGGAAAGTCGCCGCCACCGTCACGCACGCGCACGAAGCCGACATCCCCGATCTGCCCCCGGGGACACACGCGCAGGATCCAGAACGTCTCATGTCCGCAACAGATCACGTCATCGCGGAACTGGAGGCGCAGGCCGGCAAGGCCGACCGCTTCGGCTGGACCGGCCAGATGCACGGCGTCGTCGGCGTGGACCGCGACCTTCGTCCCGTGACTCCCTTCGTCACCTGGCGCGACGCGCGTCGCTTCGGCGGACGCGTGATGGCAGGCTGGGCCGCAGAGAATCGACCGATCGCGGCCTGCCTGCCGATCTGCGGACTCGTCCTTGCCCGACGCACGGGACGGCTCGTGATCGACTCCACCTTCCTCCATTCATGGCATTTGGAGGAGGTTGAAGGCAATGTGCCGCAGTCATGGCTGCCGACGTTGGACGAAACGTCCATGCTCGGCGACAACCAGGCCGGCGTCTACGCGGCGCGTGCGCTCTTTCCGGGGTGCGCGGTGGTCAACCTTGGCACGAGCGGGCAGTTGAGCATCGTGGAGGACTCGCCGTTCCATCCGTGGAGCGAAGGTTCGCTTGAACGACGTCCCTACCCGGACGGCAAGACGCTCCTCCATCGTCGAGGCAGCGGCGACATCTGGCAAGGTCTCTTCGAGTTCCCAATGATAGAGTCGGACTGCAAGTTGACGAGTAAACAAGTTGACGAGTTTATTCAC
>CACXPT010000188.1 GCA_902769585.1 uncultured bacterium | reverse complement strand
CCGCCCCTGAAGTGCCAAGGGACGCACATGGCGCGCCACGACCATTCGGATTGGCGGCTGCGCTGCTGGTTGCTGGTTACTGAAGCACTTCCAACGCATAAAAACCGATCCAGGGGCCCCGAAGGGGAAGTATCGGTTTTTAATGCGTTGGCCGTAGATACCCTTCAACCCGCCAGATCTTTTTGGTATAATCCCCCTCGCAAACGGAGAAAAGAAACATGGTTGAGATTTTTGCAAGTTCGCTCATCAACGGCTTCATGCAGTCGAGCATGATGGGCAAGGGCATCGTGCTGATACAGCTGGCCACGTCCATCGTGATGCTGGCCGCGGTCTTCAGCAAGTGGAAGAGCCTGGCGTCGGCCGGGATGATGACGCGGCGCATCGGACGCGACGTGATGGGCGGGCGCGAGGTGCTGGACTACTACACGGCCCGCCACGACAGCACGCACTCAGCGATCGAGAACATCTACATCGCCACGTGCGAGCGCCTGCTGAAGCTCTTCGCGCCGGACGTGCGCACCATGCTCGTGGGGCGCCAGCCGGGGGCGAGCTCGATCGCCGCGCTCACCGCCAACGAGGTCGGGCTCGTGAAGGCTCTGTGCGAGCACGTGCTGGAGGAGGAGGAGATCCGTCTCGAGAAAGGCATGGGGCTCATCTCCACCGTCGTCGCGCTCGCGCCGATGCTCGGACTGCTCGGCACGGTGTGGGGCGTGCTTGACGCCTTCGCGGACATGGGCGCCGCCGGCACCGCGACGATCGCAACGATGGCACCCGCCATATCGTCCGCTCTCGTCACGACGGTCGTCGGTCTCCTGATAGCGATCCCCGGCGTCGCGCTGCACTCGAACCTCTCGTCCAAGCTCCGCGACCTGATGTCCGACCTCGAGGGCTTCGCCGACGACCTGATGGGCCGCATCGCGCTCGAGTTCCAGGGAAGGAGCGCCTGATGAGCCGACGCAGCAGACGCGGCGCGCGCACGGGCGTCGGGAAGGCGTCGATCGACATGAACTCGCTGATCGACCTCACCTTCCTCCTGCTCGTCACGTTCATCCTCACCATCCCCGCGCTGGAGCAGGGCATCACGATAATGCTCCCGCGCGCGAAGACGGACCTCCTCCCGAACAAGAACAACAAGGCCAACACGATCACGCTCGACGTCAACCACAAGCTTTTCCTCAACGACGTGCCCACCACGCTGGACGAGCTGGAGAATACGCTGAAGGAGAAGGTGGCGCTGGACCCGGACGTGCCCGTGCTGGTGCGGGGCGACGAGCGGCTGGAGTACGGAGAGGTGATGGACGTGGTGAAGGTCGTCTACAAGTGCCAGGTCCGCAAGATGGCGCTGGTGACGGTGGAAAAGTAGGTGAAAGGTGAAGGGTGAAAGGTGAAGGGTGAAAGTCGTAATGTCGTAAGTCGAACAGAATGTCGGTTGTCGAACGTCGAATGTCCTAACAACTAGCCACTAACCACTAGAATGCAACTGGGAACGTACATGGAGAGGCAGAGGGGAACCGAGAGCGTGCTGAATGCGCGCGCGCTAGGCTATGCCTTGGCCGTGCACCTCGCGATATTCATCTTCTTCTGGGGGATGGCCAAGTTCGCGTTTCGCAGGCCGGACGTGGTGATCCCCATCGACATGACGATCGTCCCCCCGTGGGCGGAGCAGACGGACGATCCCGATCCCGACCCCAACCCTCCGCCGAAGCCCGAGGAGGCGAAACCGGAGCCGAAGCCGCAAGTGAAGGAGCCGGAGCCGAAGATCGAGCAGCCCAAGGTTGAGGCCGTCGAGCAGGTGAAGGAGAAGCCCAAGCCCAAAGAGAAGCCAAACCTGCGCGAAAAGGCGAAGCTAATCAAGACGCCGCCGAAGCCGAAGGAGAAGCTCGACCTGCGCAAGAACGCGAAGAAGATTGACGCGCCGCCCATGAAGAAGACAGGTAAGGCCACCGCCCACGACAAGCCGCTTTCGCCGGAGGAATTCATGCGGAAGATGAACGAGGGCTACCGCATCGGCGCGCGTAACCAGCTCGCCACCAGCGAGGAGCAACGGTGTGTGAGCCTCATAGCGCAGGCGATCAAGCGAGAGTGGAACAAGGAATCGTTCAAGTGGTATCCCGGCCTCAAGCCGCTCCAAGTATCACTCAAGCTAGGGCCAGGCGGCAGCGTGCGCGGCTTCACCATCCTCGTCGGCAGCGGCGATGCGGACGTGGATCGCACCGCGCGCAGCGCGCTCAACCGTCTCAAGTCCATCCCAGGCCTTTCCGCCACCTTCCTCGAAAACTTCCCCGAGATCGCGCTACTCATGGAGCCGACCCAGGGCGAGTAACTGATTCCATAAAAGCCAAGGAGATAGCGACATGCTGCTGACAAGACGATCCTTCATCGAAACATCCGCCGGGACCGCCGCCGCATTAGCGGTGCCGGGATGCGCCACCGCCGCGCTGGACGCAGCGGCGCCCGTGGAGATCCTTACGAAGACGCACTTCGCGAAGCCCGGCGCGAAGCTCCGCATGGGCTTCATCGGTTCCGGCGGACGCGGCGGCGCGAACCTGAACGAGTTCTTCAATCTCGGCGAGGAGATCGTGGCGCTGTGCGACGTGGACTCCTCCCGCCTCGACGCTGCCGCGAAGAGGGTCGCCTCGCGCTGTCCGAAGGCCCGCCGCTACCGCGACTGGCGCGACATGCTCGACAAGGAGAAGGACCTCGACGCCGTGGTCGTCTCCACGCCAGACCACATGCACGCCGCCGCCGCCATCGCCGCCATGAAGCGCGGCCTGCACGTCTACGTGGAGAAGCCGCTAGTGCGCACGTTCTTCGAGGCCGAGCGCTTCCGCAAGGTCGCGGAGGCTTGCGGCGTGGTCACGCAGATGGGCAACAACGGCAACGGCGCCGACGGACAGCGCCGCAACATCGAGATACTCCAGAGCGGCGTCCTCGGCGAAGTCTCTGAGATCCACGTCACCACCGACCGACCCATCTGGCCGCAGGCCCTCAACCGTCCCGAGGGAAGCGACACCATTCCCGACACCTTCGACTGGAACCTCTGGCTAGGCGTCGCTCCGAAACGCCCCTTCAAGAAGAACGTCTACCACGCCTTCAAGTGGCGCGGCTGGTTCGACTTCGGCACGGGCGCGATGGGCGACATCGCGTGCCACGCCATGAGCTTCTTCTGGCGCGGTCTCGCCCTCGAGCGCGTCCTCTCCGTGGAGACGGTCAAGACGACGCCGAAGTTCTCCGAGACGTACCCCGCCGCGACGACCGTCAAGCTCGTCGTCACCTCAGCCCGCCAGAAAAAGCCTGTCGAGATCTACTGGTACGACGGCAAGACCGGCCCCGACGAGGCGACTGCCCGCCGCCTGACGGACGGCGTGATGTCTTCCCTCGGCGGTTGCACGGTCGTCGGCGAGAACGGCGTCTTCCGCGGCGGCACGCTGATGATGAAGGGCGAGCGCAAGTTCGTCCGCTGGCAGGACCATCCCGCCACGCGCGACCTGCCCGTCACGCTCCCGCGCGTGAAGAACCACCACTGGGAGTTCGCCGAGGCCGTGCGCGGCGGCGCGAAGCCGTTCTCGCACATCGACCATTCCGTGCCGCTCACGGAGGCCGTCCTGCTCGGCTGCATCTCGCAACGCGTGGCCGGCAAGCTCGACTGGGACGCCGCCAAGGGCCGCTTCTCCAACAGCGATGAGGCCAACGTCCTTCTCGTGCCATACGTCCGCCCCGGCTGGGAGATAGGCTGACGGGAAGAGTCCGACCTCGCGACAACAGATGCGCACTTCCGCTTCATCCCGATGTTGACCGTCATCGTCCCCGATGCCGACACTTGATTCCTGCGTAGGAAATGAAGACGATCCTCTACTTCTACGACAACTCGTTCGCGCATGTGCGGCGGCGGTTGGCGGGCATCCCGTGGTGCGCGTGGAACTATCTCTCCACGCCGAACGACGGCAACCGTTTCTCGCTGGTGGACGACGACGCCCGCAAGATACTCTCGCCCGAACTCCTCAAGGCCTGCCTCGGCGATCTTTGACGAGTCGCGCAGGCACCCCTCCTGACGGGCGCATCTCCGTTTTTCTACCCGTATTGCCTGCGGCGCTGAACTTGGAGACAGGGAGGTTGTAAAGAGACACGGAGATCATTTTGGAGTTTTGCTTCGCACAATAGAATGACGAGCCGCTTCTCTTATTTGCTTTCGCTGCTGGGAGTTTTGGAGGTTAGGAGGCTTGGAGGATTTTTATAATCTTCTCCGAAACTCCTAATCTCCCAGTAGCGAAAGCAATCATCAAAGCATGGATGAACCAATTTATGGTATACTGATTGCCGATGAGACCGATAGCCACAGACACGAACGACTTTCCAAAGTTGAGGGGGAAGGGTTGCATCTACGTCGACAAGACGGAATTCGTCCATCACATTCAATCGATGGAGGCATCATGAAAGGTCATCTTATTGCAATCGCATGCGGACTGATCGCCGCAACAGCGCTTTCGGCTGCGCCGGACGCCGCCGACGTGTGGCGTGCGCGCGAGCAGATGGCGCTCTTCAAGCCTGAGGCCGCGCGCCGCGCGATGGCCGACCTGAAGGCGAACCCGAAGTACGACTGGGCCAAGCACAACGCCGCCGTGGAGACCTTGATCGCGAAGGAGGAGGCAGTGCGTGCGGCGCTAGGAGCAAACGCCGCCGGGACGGCGGCTCTCCATAATGTGCAGCCGATATCCAAAGAAGAAGCTGTCGCGCTCGTGGAGGCGTATCGCGCCGCCATGCTCGCAAACCCGATCCTCGACTTCGACAAGATCCTCTGCGTCCACCGCAAGATCGGCAACCCGCGCGGCGCGTTCGGCGGACGCGGCAGCGGCATGACCGGCCTCAACGCCGAGAACCACATGGTCGCGCCGCGCACGGGCTTCCAGAACGAGATCGTCGTCCTCTCCAACCTGCGCGGCACGCCCACGTACACGGAAGTCTACAAGCCCGCCGACGGCACGTCCGTGGTGCGCGACCTCGACCTCGACTTCGACGCCTCCCGCATCCTCTTTACGCAGTACAAGGGCACGAACAACCTTTTCGGCGTGTACGAGATTTTGGTGAAAGATGAAAGTCGAAAGGTGAAAGGTGAGGAGGGCGCGGCAGACGCCAACCCACACCTTTCACCTTTCACCCTTCACCCTTCACCGCCGACGTTGGTCTCGCCCGAGGATGGCCACTACGACATCCAATGGTGGGACGGCTGCTACCTGCCGAACAAGGACCAGGTGGTGATGCTCGGCACGGCCGCGTTCCAGTTCCTCCCCTGCGAGGACGGCAACATGCCGATGGCCGTCATCTACCGCATCGACCGCAAGACCGGCGAGGTGCGCCAGCTCACCTACGAGCAGGACAGCGACTACACGCCCAACATCACGCACGACGGCCGCATCCTCTACACGCGCTGGGAGTACTCCGACCAGCCCCACTACTGGAGCCGCGTCCTCATGACGATGAATCCCGACGGTATCGGCCAACTCTCCGTGTGGGGCTCGAACTCCTTCGTGCCGACGTTCTTCTACTGCGCCCGCACGGTGCCGGGCGACCCGCACCTCCTCACCATGATCGGCGGCGGTCACCACGACCGCGCCGAGGTCGGCCGCTTCTTCCAGGTGGACCCCACCCTCGCGCGCGCCTACCCATTCAAGTACGACCCGCCCGACCGCGAGTGGGGGCCACCCAAGCACACGCTACGCATCCCCACGAAGGTATTCCCCAAGGAGAAGACCGGCCTCGTGCACGAGTTCCCCGGCTTCGGCAAGGACGTGGAGGGCGACATGGCCGACCCCTACACGATGAATCAGTTCGCGCGTGGAAAGCCTTACTTCTCGCATCCGTGGCCGCTCGACGCCAAGTACAACCTCGCCACCGTCAAGGCCGCGCCCGACGCGCTCATGGGCCTTTACCTCGTGGACGTGTTCGACAACATCACCCGCATCGCCGAGGCCGACGACGGGCTTCTCGTGGAGGCGATTCCGCTCGTTCCGCGCAAGCGCCCGCCGATCATCCCCGACCGCTCGGTGAAGGGCAAGACGACGTGCAGCGTGCACGTGGCCGACATCTACAACGGCCCCGGCCTCGCCGGCATTCCGCGCGGGACGGTCAAGAAGCTCCGCCTCTTCAGCTACCACTACAACTACCACAACGTGGGCGGACACTCCTCCACCGGCTGGATCGGCTACAGGAAGTCGCCCTACAACGAGCGCGTGGAGTCCGGCTGGGA
>CACXPT010000187.1 GCA_902769585.1 uncultured bacterium | reverse complement strand
GGTGACATAACCCTCCTCCACTTGCACGCCGCTCACGCGGCCGCCGTTGATCTTGCCGAAAAGTCCCGCATACTTGTCCGTGGTGTCGATGTAGAAGTTGCTGATCTTGTGGTTCTGTCCGTAGAACTCGCCTTTGAATGGGTTTCTGTAGTTGCCGATGGGCTCGATGGTCTCGCCGTCGAAGTCGATGTCCGCCGTCAGCACATAGTTGCCCGAGAGGTTGTTCGTGACGGCGAGCAGTTCCTCGGGTGTCGAAATCGGAATCATCGCGCTGGACTTGGCGCGCTTCGGCGTGCTCGGCCACCCGTCGGAGCGTGCCTTGATTCTCGCCTGCGTGAGCCTGCCGCCCGTGATGGCCGGGTCGTTCCCGCAGAACGGACGCGGCCCGTTGGCGTAGGCCGAAACCGCGCAGTTGACATTCGTTCCCCTCACGTGGTGGCCGATGAACGACCCAATGTCGCCGCCCGTGCCCCACACGGCACCGGAGCACCAGCAGTCGCTGATCGTCGCGTCATCGTGGGCGAGCCGCCCGACGAAGCCGCCGTAGTAGCTGGCGGCGGAGCGCACGTCGCCGCGCGCCACGCAGTGGGAGATCACGGCCGGGGCATAGACGTAGCCGATGAAGCCGCCCGCCATGCCGGAACCGCTCACGAAGCCGTCCGCACGGCAGTCGACGATTCGATTGACCGCGCTTCCGCCGGCACAGGCCCCGACCAGGCCTCCGGCGTAGGAGTTGGTCGCCGCAATCTCGACCGCCGCGATGCAGTTGCTGATGACCGTTCCGCCCGTGATGCATCCGACGAGTCCGCCGACGTACTGCTTGCCTGCTACCGTTCCCGAGACGGAGACGCTTTCGATCGTCGCGTTGCTCGCGCAGCCGAAGAGCCCGCGATAGTCGCTGCCCGACAGGCTGTTCGTGCAGCTAAGGTTGCGGATGGCGTAGCCGTTGCCGTGGAGCGAGCCGGTGAACGGCGCCGAATTGTTGCCGATAGGCGTCCAGTCCGCCCCGCCGAGGTCGATGTCCGCGCGGAGTTCGTAAGATCCGGCGAGGTCATCCGCGACGGCGACGAGCCCTTCGCGCGTGGTGATGACAGTCGCGCCGAAGAGCGAAGTCATGAAAACCGCGTATTGCGTGGCAACCAGAAGCAGCATCCTTTTCATCGAATTGTTCCCTGCAATGAAGCGCCGGACATGAGTTATCGACATCGAATTGGCGCGCCGCCCACTAGGAATCTCCGTAGCTGTTGGCGCGCACGTTCCACAGGCAGATGAAGAGTACGCAGCCGACGGCCGCCACGCCGATGATCGCCATCACCGGCTGGAACCAGCCGTGCGAGGCCTGCGCGAGCGAGCCACACACCTTGCCGCTCACCGACACGCCGATGTACGAGAAGAGCGAGATGAAGCCGATGGACGTGCCGGCGAACACCTTGGTGGAGGTGTTCGTGGCCGTCACGCCCGTGAGCGCCTGCGGCCCGTAGAGGCAGAACCCGGCCAGGCAGAGCGACCCCATCGCCAGATACTTCGTCCACCCGCCCGTGGGCAGGAACCAGAATGCCGCCAGCAGTCCTGCCGTCAGCGCCATCAGGAACACGCACAGGCGCGGGGCGCGTCCGCCGAACAGCCGATCGGTGGCCCATCCGGCGAACAGCATGCCCGCGATGCCCGCGAACTCGAATAGCATGATCACCGTGCCGGCGTCGCTTGAGGAGAGTCCCTTCGCCTCCTGAAGTAGCGTCGGACCCCAGTCCGCCACCAGCGCGCGCGTCGCGTTGATCCCGAAGTTGCAGAGCCCCAGCATCCAGATGACGGGATTGAGAAAGACCATGCGGAGCGCCGAGGGCGGGTTGAGGGGTTGAGATGTTGAGGAGTTGAGGGGTTGAGATGTTGAGGCTTCCGTGCCGGGGAGATCCGGCAACCCTTCCTCCTTCGGCGTGCCGGGCAACCACAGCCACATCAGGACGAGACCGAGGAATCCAAGCGCGGCCATGCTCCAGAAGCACCACCGCCACATCCCTACGCCCTGGTTCGCGGCGCCGATCACGCCAAGCCCCATGATGACGCCGCACACCTTCGCCACCAGTCCGCCGCCGATTGAGTGCGACGTGTTCCACACGCTCATCTTCGTGGCCAACTCGTTCGGCGGCACCCAGAACGCAATCAGCCGTGCACACGGCGGGAAGCCCGTTCCCTGGAAGAACTGGTTGAGCACCAGCAGGATGCCGAACGTCCACGCGAGGGCGACCGACGACGAACCTGCGTCCGGCGCGGACGCGCAGGAGCGCGTCCCTCCCCCGAACCACGCGGCAATCTGCGGCGCGAAGCCGAACGCGACGTTCACGAGCGTGCATGCGAGCAGCCCGAAGCACAGCATCTTGCGCGAGTTGCACCTGTCGCCGACGATGCCGTTCAGGAACTTCGAGATGCCGTAGACGATGCCGCCGGCGAAGAGGAAGTTGCCGAGCATCGCCTTTGAGATGCCGCAGTCCTGAAGTTCTTCCGCATGAAGTAGAAGAGCGTGTAGCCGATCATCGTGGCGAAGAGCATCCGCCACTGCGTCCGGTGGAACCTGCGGTTCGTTTCGGGGTCGTCGAAAAGCTTCATTGGAATCCTATGCGAGTACGATTCTGCGTTCGAGGACCGTTTCCTTCGGCTCGCCGATCTCCACCTTCGGCGCATGGGCGAGCAGGTAGTCCTCGGCCTCCTTGCACCAGAGTCCCTTGTTGGCCGCGCAGATGCGGGCGAGCTCGGCGAAGAACGGATCCGTATTCCCCTTCTCGGCGAAGTCCTCGATGGCCGTCATGGGCATGTTCACGTGCGTGTACACGAGCCGCTTGCCGCCGGGCACCGTGAGCATGTCGAGCGTGGCCTGCGCGGCGGAGTCGAGCCCGCCCACGTGCGTGATCATCACCTCGGGGTGGAGGTAGCCCTTGCCGATCCAGTCCACGGAGTCCGCCATGTCCTTCACGTCGCCGCCGGAGTTGGCGACCACATGGTGCATCATGTAGTGGACGTTGTAGAAGTTGAACTCGGCCATCAGATGCTGGTTCGTGGGGCCGGCGAAGAAGTTGAAGATGTCGTCGTAGCCGCCGCCGGTGGACGTGGGGTTGTCGGCGCGCGCGTCGTCAACGAGGTTGTACGCCTTCAGCTCCTTCACGGGGTCTGCCATGTCCTTCGTGTTGACGAAATGCACCTCCACGCCGTTGACCGTGCCGTCCGCCCGTCCATCCGCGTAGGCGAGACCGAACATCTTCGCCGCGCGAGCGAGGCGCGCGTCGTCGATGTCGGTGACCACGAGGCGACGCGGACGCTTCTCGGGCGAGTGGCACGCGATGTCGATGCAGCCGAGGCCCATCGCGCCGCAGCCGGCCAACAGAAGCATCGTGCCCCTGTCCACGATGCCGACCTCCAGGTCGTGCGAGCAGAAGGCGTTGTGGTAGTTCGTGCGGAACGCGGAGACAATGCACGAGATCGGCTCCGCTAGCGAACACTTGAAGTAGGCGTCGCCGTCGTAGGGCAGAAGACAGCCCATCTCCATCACGATGGACGGCAGATACACGTGCGTCGTCTCGCCGCCGATCGTGTGCCAGGCGTAGCCGACCGTCTCCAGCTCGTGGCCGGGGATGTTAAGCGACGGCTGCAAGCCCACGTGCTGGCCCACGTGGAACTGGTCCTTCCACTTCGTGCCCACCTCGCGCACGATGCCGGATATCTCGTGTCCGAACATCGTCGGACGCGTCGCGATGTCGCGCGGCACGCGCTTGTGGCCCGTACCCAGGGTCACGCCCTTGTAGTCGCTGAGGCAGATCGTGTTCGTGACGAGCTCGACGACAATGCCTTCGTCGCCAGCGGCCTCCAGCTCGATGTCCTCAAGCCTCATGTCCTTCGCGCCGTACAGGCGCCACGCTTTCGCTTTCATTTTATATTCTCCTTCAGTTTCTCAACAAGCTCAACTGGCGGCGGCATGCTGCCCGGCATGGTCACAGCGGCCGATCCCGCCGCCACCGCCCACTTGGCCGCATCGGTCGCGCAGGAGCGCGACCCTCCCGGCTCGGCGGAACCAGCGGGAGGGACGTCGGTCGCGCAGGAGCGCGACCCTCCCAACTCGGCGGAAACGGGAGGGACGCGCTCCTGCGCGTCCGCAAACGCCCGCCAGCAGTATTCCGCCAATAACGTGTCACCGGCCGAAGTGGTATCCAGCACGTCCACCTGCGGCGCGGCCACGAACTCGCCGTCGAACCATGCGCCCGCGCCTCCGTCCGAGATGATCACGTGCGCCGCGTGCGCGCGGAGCGCCTCCGTGGCGCGGCGGAAGTCGTCGGGCGTCTTCGGCACGAAGCCGATCAGGGCCTCGCACTCGTCCGCGTTCGGCTTGATGAGGTCGGGGCCGGCGGCGACGCCAAGCCGCAGCGCCTCGCCGCTAGCGTCCAGCGCCACGATCCAGCCGCGCGCCTTGAGCACGCGGATCGCCGCTGCATAGAAGTCCTTCGGCACGGCCGGCGGCAGGCTGCCGGACAAAATGGCGACCCGCGGTGCGCTGTTAAGGCAATTAAGGTCATTAAGGTCGTTAAGGTCGTTAGGGAGATTAAGGTCGTTGTGGTCTGTAAAGTCTTTAAGGTCATCAGGGTCTGTAAGATCGTTAGGGGAATTAAGGTCCTTAACATCTTTAATGACCTTAACATCCTTAATGACCTTGAGCGCGTCGAAGTCCGCCGGCAGCTTCGGGAAGGCCGAGCGGTTCAGCTTGAAGCTTCCCTCGGGCGTCACTATCATCTCGTTGCGGCGCGTCGCTCCAGGTACGCGCAGAAAGACGTCGCGTATCCCGCAGCTGGCCAGCTCCTGCTCGAACGGCACGGCGTTGTCCGCGCCCAGCAGACCGCCGCACGACACCTGCGCGCCGCGCAGCGCCAACCAGCGCGCCACGTTGATCCCCTTGCCGCCCACGTTCTCCGTCTCGGACACATCCTTGAAGATGACGCCGTCCGACGGCCACGCGGGCAGCGTGACCGACGCGTCAAGCGCAGGGCTCATGCACAGGCAAAAGAATTCAGCTTTCATTTGATGGACAAAATTATACCATACCCTAGAGGCGGAAGACACACGGGCCGGAGGCGCGACCTTCGGCGAGGATGTCGTCCCACTCGGGCGGACGGCGTTCCGTAGACACTGGACGCGACAGCCAGAAGTCCTTCAAATTCGGCACCACGACCACCTTGCCAGACGAGGGGTTATCGGTCGCGCAGGAGCGCGACCCTCCCGGCAAGACGCGGCATGTGGCGTAGCCGATGTCGCCCCACAGGCCGTTCGACGGCAGGCACAGCACGCGCTTGGCGCGTTCCGGTGTTTTCTGATCCTTGTTGCGCAGCCAGGACCGCATCCAGCGGTGGTTGTGCCCGTGGATGTATCCGGCGATGCAGGGCGTAGTGACAAGGACGAGGGAGAGCGGCTTGCCGCATACCTTCATCTCGCCCGGTGCATGGTGCGCGCAGAGGATGACGGGCTTCGTCCGCTTGGCGAGGAAATCGCGCAGGAACGTCTGCTGGTCGTCCGACAGCGCACCGGGCACCGGTCCGTAGTCATCCTGAGCGCGGTCGTCCGTCCCTTGCAGGGAATCCAGCATCAGGAAGCCGACACCTGACATCTCGACCAAGTGAACGAACCTGCCCGGCACGAGCGACTTCTTCGGGGCATCCGGCCAGCGGACTGCAAACTCGCTGCGGCGGTCGTGGTTGCCCATGCCCACCGTCACGGTGATGCCAGCATCCTCCAGCAGCTTGAAGTGCGGGCGCGAGGCGTCGTAGTCGACGCCAAGTCCGCAGACGTGCGCCACGTCGCCAAACACGAGCACGTTGCGCGGCAGCGGACGCATCTTCAGTATCTCGGCCACCGCCTCCTTCAACTTCTTGCGCGCGCACTTGCACGTCTTGGCCGCGCCCGCGTGGACGTCGGAGAGGAACACGAGCAGATTGTCGTCGAATTCCGACTCCTCCTTGGCGAACAGCTTCCGCGGCCCCGCCGCCAGCGCGGCGGCCATCCCGCCGATGAAGAACCTTCTTGTCAGCATCGCATTGACCTTTCCTTATCCGTCATTTGTCCATCCGGAAAGAAGCCTTACGGCTGAGCAGTGATGTCCACGGCCTTGCCGTCGACCCACTCGAAGAAGTCGATATTGACGGACAGCTTGCGCTGCGCCTTGGGTTCCGCCTTGTTCTTCGGCGACATTACCGTCTTGACGCGGAAGAAGCGCGGATGGTCGCCGCCGAAACGCGCAGGCAGGCGGTCGAAACCGTTGGAGGCTTGATAGGTGCAGTCGGCGCGGACCACCTTCAGGTCCTTGTCGAACACGATGAAGTTCGGCTGGCCCTTCTTGGCCGAATAGAACGCGCACAGGATGTGCTTGCCGTCATTCGAGATGTCCTGGATGCCGTAGTGCGTCATATATCCGAAGTCAATGATCTGCCGCTCGCCCAGCGGCTTGAGCGTCGTGGGGTCGAAGCGCCCCACCCAGTTCTCGCGGTGCGCCTCCTTGGACGGCACGTGATTCGAGCCCATGCCGAGGTAGAGCACGCCGTCAAGGATCGTGATGCCGTCCGTCCCCCGGTCGAGCAGCGTCTCGCGCACCATGTTGAGCTCCTGGTCGAACACCTGGATCATGCCCTTGCCTTTATTCGGCCCTTCGTATACGGACACGGACGTGTAGATCTCGCCCTTCCAGAAGCAGATGTCGCCCGTGTGGCTGATGACGGACTGCTTCTTGAGCAGCTTGCCCGACCAGTCGAACTTGTAGAGGCACTTCATCTGCGTGAGGTAGATCGCGTCGTCCGTGCAACATGCGCCCTGGATATGCCCGAACCGCGCATCGAACGCCTCGCTGCCTATGGTGATGGAGGACATGGATGCAGCCTGCACAGCGGCCAACACCAATCCGCAAACGGCGGTCGTCAGAAGTTTCATGTCGCGTTCCTTTCAGTTGGACCTTATTTCGTAAAGCTTGGCGCCGATCTCGCGGATGGCCTCTACTGTCTCCCAGTACGGCGTGTCGCACACGTCAGTCCAGCCCACCTGCATGTTCTCGCCGTCGAAGCGGCCGGACGTCGCCTGGTCGGAGAACTGGTGCCAGTGCACGCCCACGATCTGCGGATGCTCAAGAGAGGTGCGCACGTAGTCCTTGTACGTCTGCGCGCGGTGGTTCTGGTCGCGCAGCAGTATAAGGCCCGGGCAGAACGGCCCGCGGTCGAGCGCGCCGAAGTGGAACTCGCCGATCATCACCGGCGCGTCCACGCCCTCCGGCAGCTTGAAGCCGCTCATCTCCCTGCGGTAGACGTTGTAGCTGATCACGTCGCAGTACTTCGCCGCCGCCTTCACCGTGAACGCCGGCGCGCCCCCTGCCCAGCGGCATCCCATATAGAGCTTGCCTGGGTTCGCGCGCTTCAGCTCCTCGCGGATGATGCGGTAGTAGTTCTCGGCGATCTCGGAGGAGAAATCCTCCAGGTCGGCGCGCGCGCCGCCGAGCGGATCCGGACCCTTCGTGTCCGACATGAACCCGTTCCAGTCGGCGTATGCCGTGCCCCACTTCGCGTTCAGCTTCGCGACATCGCCGTACTTCGCCTTCATGCGGTCGCGGAACACGGCCTTGCACGGCTGGTCCGCGGGCGACTTGAGCGTGGAGAGTCCGAGCGAATACGGCTGCCCCCAGTGGTGTTCGTTGTCCACGAAGAAGCCGAAGCACCACGGGTCGGCGATCTCGGCGCGGTACACCTCCGTCATGCGGCGCGCCTCGGCGCGGAACGAAGGGTCGAACGGATCGCAGAACTCCCACCATCCGCCCTTGTGCCCGGCGATCGGCCGCGCATGGATCTCGAAACGGTCAGTGTAGGGCGTGCGGTCCATCAGGCAGATGCGCTTGTCGGACGAGTTGGCGATCGTGTTGCAGCACCAGCTGCGCAGACGGCGGTGCGCGAGGTCGGACCACGTCTCGAACCACTTCTCGCCGTATTTCCGCCGGATGTTCGCGGCGGAGAAGTCGTACACGCTGCTGATGCCGCGCTTGCCGTAGTAAGGCCACAGCAACGCGTCGCGCGTCTCGTAGAACGCTCCGAACACGGGATCGTCCCTCGCGGGCAGCTCCGCGAACCATCCCGCGCGGTCGCCTGCGGGCGTGGCGAGAGGCGTCATCGCGCTCGACGGCGTCACGCGCACCGGGCCATGGCTCCACCAGAGATGCCCGTCAGGATCGACGATCCACCACTTCCCCTTCCACTTCGTCGTGGAGAAGCCGCCCGTCTTCGGCAGCTGCGGCCCGTCGGCCCAGCCGCCCCACTTGTCCCATCCCTTCGGACCTGGATGCGCCGCAAGGTCCTTCTCCTCCTTCGCACGCTGGCGGGCGAAGTCGGCATCGGAATGCACCTTGTCGGGCCAGTCGCGATGCTTGAACTGCCCGTACTTGTCGATGAACGGGAAGAACTCGTCTTCCTTCATCTTTGCCCAAGGCGGTACCGGACGCGCGGCCACGCCTTTTCCGTCCAGCGCGACGATCCGCTTCACGCTCCAGACGTGCGGCAGCTTCGGCTGGTTGATGTAGATGGCCACCTGCTTCACGGTGCGCCAATCAATCTGGCCGAAGCCGCCGGGCGGCGCCTTGCGCGACATGTTTTCGGAATAGGGTGCCCACGCGGCGTATGGCAGTGCCCACGTGCGTAGCGGCTGGAGCCGTTGGGCGATCGCGTCAAGGCCCGGCAGGTCGGGCGGGAAGTCGGCCCCCACGACGGCGTGCCGCTCGTTCTTGATCGGCAGCTTGAACACCTTGCTGCCCTTTCCGATTCCAGGGTCGCCTCCCTTGTTGAGGAGACGGAGCGTGTACAACCCCCAGATGCCGCCGTTCACGAACTCCACCTCGATGCGGCGGCACGTGGAAAGATCCCAGTTGCCGTTCAGGCAGAATCCGGGATACTTTTCCGATGGCTTGGTCGTGACGGTCAGCAGACCGTTCGTCAACACGAACGTGGCGCCGTCCTGCGCGGATAGCGCGGCGCGGTCGGCCGTGGCCGCGTCGAAGAGGACGATGTCCGCCCCCGCAAAGTAGCAAGCGATGAGTGACAGGGCAAGGGCAAGACGTCTCATCTCAATGCTCCTTCATGTTGCGGATCAGCGCAAGATCAAGATCGTGCCGTCGACGGGACGGATCGGTTCGAGGATGATCGCGTCGAAGCCGAAGTAGTACGCCTTGTTGTCGCCGAGGTTCGGCGAGGCGTTCAGGCATGTCCTCGGGCTCCACCTCGAACGCGAACTTGTCGCCCCGCGTCACGCTCTGCGCGATCACGTTGCGGCCGTTGAAGTCCACGCGCATCGGCAGCTTGCCGTCGGGCACCAGGCTGGTGGGCGGATACACGCCGCCCGTGATCGCGCCGTGGATGCGCCAGCGGCAGGCCGACGCCAGTTCGGCAGGCATGTGGAAATGCACGTTCAGGTTCGTCACGTTAGGAGACCGCGCCGTCTGCAGCACGCGGCTCAGGTCGCGCAGGTTGCCGCTCGCCGCATAGTAGTCGCGCCCCGTCGACCACTCCTGCCCGTACTCGGAATAGCCGCCGTCGAGCTTGCCGAGCTGCCAGCCGCCGCCGAACGCGACCGTGTCCGGCACGATCGCGCCCGCGCCAGTGTCGATGCGCGTGACAGTGATCGTGTTCGTGGCGGACAGAAGCGCGTTCGTGGGCACGAAGACGTTCGTCCACTTCCCAGGCGAGGCTAAATGCGACTGCAGGCTCTTGCCGTTCACGGTCACGTTCAGGAAGCCCCTCGCGGACCCATCGACCGACTTCCAGCGGAGGAACTGCGGCAGATCCGTCTCGTAGCCCTTCTCCAGCGGGAACTTGAACGTGACGGACTGCCGGGCGGCGAGGCCGTCCTTGAGCGGCCATGCGGTGCCGTCCACGTCGAAGCCGTCCGCCGGGCGCGTGCCTTCGAAGTCCGGGCCCGCCTGGCCGTCCTGCACGCCCACGCGCCAGCGGTCTGTGTTCGGCCAGCCGAGCGCGCGGTACACCTCCTCGGTGGAGAGCGAGCGCCGCCACGCGGCGATCTGCGCGATGCTCCCGCGGAAGCACTTGAGGGAGTTGTCGTTCGCGCCCATCGGATAGGGCCTGCCGGCTGAAGCCGTCGACTCCGCGCCGATCAGGAAGTCGGTGTGGTTGGGCCGGAGCTCCCGCTGGACCGGAATCGTGATGGTCTTGACCTGCGTCGC
>CACXPT010000186.1 GCA_902769585.1 uncultured bacterium | reverse complement strand
CCTGCCGGTGGGGTTGCTTGCGCGCGGCGCAGGGCTGGGTACGCGGGCGAAGTTCCGCTATCTGCTTTTCCCGTTCAAGGGGAAGTGGGGGTTCCGCAGCGCAGCGAAGGCCTACTACGCGCGCGAGGCGCACAAGATGCCGCCTGTACATGCCGGCGCGAAGGAGGGAACGTGGGTGTGGCCGATCTGGCCGTCGAAGGGCCCCGCGGATCCGGACGACTTCGGGCACACGTTCTGGGAAGCGCCGTCGTCCATCGAGAAGCACCCCGAGGCAATCCGCCGCGCGCACGAGCTGGGCATCGGCGTCTTCCCCTACACCGAAGTATGGGGCATGCGCCAGCACCTGCCCACGGCCAAAGACGGCTCGCATCCGCCGCTCGAGGCGCGTATTGCCGAACTGGAGGGCTGGGCTGCGCAGACGAATTCGGGGAAGGTCTGGTTCGACGCGCCGCGCGCGGAGTCCGCGCGCGCATGCCTCAACTCCATGCCGTTGAAGCCGGACGGTTCACATGCCTACATAGAGGATCACTACTCGACATGGAACACCTGGTGGCGCACAAACCCGGATCCGCGTCTTCCGAAGCCGAACCGCAGCTCCATCTGCTGGGACCACACGCTCGCGCCGGGTCTTGACGGAATTGACGGCGTGTACCTCGATTCCGTGTCGTACGGATTCGCGGCCGACTACCGCAACGTGCGGCCCGAGCATCTGGCCGTGTTCGACGCGCCGCTCATCTACGACACCGACACGCTTCGTCCCTGCACGGACGGCATGCAGCACATGACTACGTTCATCGGCTGGCTGGCCGGAAAGCTCCATCCGAAAGGAAAGCGTCTCTTCGGCAACACGTTCGGCATCGCGCACCGCTTTACCGCCACGACGATCGACGTCTTCGGCCATGAGGTGGGCAGCTGGGGTTCGCGGCCGTGCGAGAAGTTCCTGCATTCGGTGATCACGGACGCGACCGCCTGCGAGCAGCGGTTCTTCGCGTATCGCCGTCCCGTCTCCAACCTGCTGCAGGAAGGACACTGGGAACGTCTCTGCAAGGAGGTGACGCACCGCGGCATGGAGATGTACATCGAGAACCAGATGTTCTACGGGTTCTATCCGGCGGTGAGCACGATCGGCGGCGAGGAGAAGATCGGCTACAGCGGCTGGCGGCGTTACTTTGATGCGAACAAGCGGTACGAGCGCGATCGTGACCTCTTCAAGGCGGCGATTCCCGTCATTCGTCGCCTCAACCGCGCAGGTTGGCAGCCCGAAACGCTCATGCGTGCAAACGCGACAAACATCTGGATCGAGCGGTATGGCGAGCCCGGCACAGGCGAATGCCTCTTCACCGTGCGAAACGCATCCGAGAAGCCGATGGAAACGAAGCTAGCCTGCGAGTTGCCAGTGTCGGCGATTGAGAGCATCTGGCGTGATACAACCGCAGCACCTGACGGGCAGAATGGTTTCTCCGTTCGCCTTGAACCATGGCAAACCGCTGTTTTCAAGGTTAAATGAATCAGTCGACAAGCAGAAAGGAACAAACGATGAAGTGGCATCTTGTGTTGATGGTGGCGTGGGCCGCCGGAATCGCGGCGGGCGGGGTGCCCGCGCCGTGGACGCCGGTGACGGCGAAGGACGGAACGGTCTCGACGTGGGGGCGCACGTTCGCATTCGCGTCGAACGCGCTCCCCGTGCGCGTGACGAGCGCCGGACGCGATCTGCTCGCGGGGCCGATGCGGATCGTGTGTGCCGACGGCAAGGGCGAGGAGATCGTCTGGAAGAAGGGCGGCAGCTGGGTGCAGGAGGCGACCGACGAGGCGGTCGTCGTCTGCGCGTGGCAGGAGGCGGACATCCTGACGGCGGACGTGACGGCGCGCATCGAGTTCGACGGCATGGCGAAGATCTCGCTCGCGCTCGTGCCCGGCCCGAAGGGCAATCGAAAGGACTTCTCGCGGGCGTGGCTGGAGATTCCGCTCGTGCCCGCGCGCGCGACGCTCTTCAACTACTCGCCGGCCTCGTGGAGCAAGCTCGTGAACACAGGAGCGGTGAAGGACGCGCTTGCCTGGCCGTTCCGCTGCGCCGTGTGGCTGGGCGACGAGGACGTGGGGCTGTGCTGGTTCTGCGAGAGCGACGAGGCGTTCTCGCCGGCCGATCCCGCGCGGACGATCGAGGTGCTGCTGGGAACGGACGCCACGATCCTGCGCATCCGTCTCGCGGAGACGGCGACCGCGTTGCCGTCCACCTGGACCTTCGGCCTCCAGGCGACGCCCGTGAAGCCGTTCCCGAAACGCTTCAACGCGAACCACACGGTCCACGCGCCGCAGATGGGCGCGGGCATCACGATCAAGCGTCCGGAGGTGTGGTGGACCGCGCAGCGGGCGTTCCCGGAGGGGAAGATCGAGGAAACGCTCGACGCCGTCGCGAAGGACGGCACGAAGACGGTCGTGTTCCACGAGGACTGGATCCCCGTGCAGAACAACCCGACGCCGCGCGCGGACTTCAAGGCGATCGTCGATGCCTGCCACGCGCGCGGAATGAAGGTGCTCGTCTATCAGGGATACGAGCTCTCGCCGCTCGATCCCGCATGGGGCGACCACCACGCAGACTGGCTGGCTAAGGACGCGAACGGAAGATTCGTGAGCCACTGGTTCCGCGAACCCGGGCAACGCGACTACCGGATCTGCTACCGCAACGGCTCCGCCGGCCTCTGGCTTGCGCGCGTGAAGAAGGCGTACGACGAGCTGGGGCTGGACGGCGTGTATCTCGACGGCACGATCATGCCGCGCGCGTGCGCGAACGAGCGGCACGGATGCGGCTGGCGCGACGCCGAGGGCAAGCTGCACGTGACCTATCCGTTCTTCGCCGTGCGGAAGATGATGCGCGAGCTGTACGAGTTCGTGGAGGCGCGCGGCGGCCGCATCGACGCGCACCAGAGCGGCTACGTCTGCCCAGCCACGCTCGCCTTCGCCCACTCCTACTGGGACGGCGAGCAGATCGCAGTGGGCGGCAACAGGAAGGACATCCGCAAGGAGCTCAACATCGACGCCTTCCGCGCCGAGTTCATGGGGCGCAACCACGGCGTGCCGTGCGAGTTCCTCGCCTACGAGAAGCCGGGTTGGTGCTACGACGACGCTCTCGCGATCACCCTCCTGCACGACGTGATGGTGCGTCCGTGCGGCTTCATCGCCGTCCCCCGTCTCGCAACTCTCTGGAAGGCCCTAGACGACTTCGGCGCCGCCGAGGCGGAGTGGACGCCCTACTGGAAGAACCCGATCGCCGTGCAGCCCGCGTCCGTGAAGGCGAGCGTCTACCAGAGCGGCGGTGAATCGCTCATTGTCGTCTCCAACGTCTCGCCGGAAGATGCAGTGACGGCAGAGGTGTCGCTACCGGTCGACACCACCCGCGCGACCGATGCTCTCTCTGGAAAAGAGCTGTCCATCCGCGACGGAAAGGTGCATGCTGACCTAGCTCCATTTCGATATATTCTACTTCGTGTAAATTCCCGCTTGCATTTCGGACAAAAATAACGTATCATTTCCCGCGTTTCCCGTGGAGGGATGGCCGAGTGGCTGAAGGCAGCGGTTTGCTAAATCGCCATACGGACTAATCTCCGTATCGGGGGTTCGAATCCCCCTCCCTCCGCCAACCATGAAAACAAAAGCCGCAGTGCAAGAATTTGCGCCGCGGCTTCAGTTTTTGATCTTGATTTGAGCGGCCACCTAGCCGCCCGCTCCTATCCGACCGCCTCTCCGAGACGATCGTCTCCCGCGAACAGATCCTCATAGTTGAGGTCGCGCAGGTCGATGTCGAACGATCCGGAAATCAGCTCGAACATCGCGTCAACAATCTTTTCAATCATCTTTGTCATGGTTTAATCTCCTTGTGGAGTACGATTAAGCAGATTCCATGCCAAACCCCGATCGCCTCCATGCCGAGCACGCTTAACGCCGCATCGGCCCTTATTCCCTATACTTGCAGATAGTACTATCGGAAATTCTATCGCCTGTCGCCTTGCAAAGGGCACAAGGAACTGGTAAAATTCTGTTTTTCGCGACAAGCGACATTTACGTCAAATGAGCACACCTTACACATCAAATGCCGAACAGGCCCTGCGAGGCGCAGAGGCCGCCGCCCGGCAGTACAACCACACCTACATCGGCACGGAGCACATCCTCCTTGCCGTGCTGGCCATGCCCGTCTGCGAAGCGTACCGCCGCTTCGAGGCGCTGGGGCTGGATCCCGACGAGCTGCGTCTCCAGCTCGAGCAGATGATCGGACATGGCGAGCCGGTGAAGGTGCGTGGCGAGATCCCCTTCACTGCCCGCACAAAGAAGATCCTTGAGCTTTCCAAGATCGAGGCGCAGCATCTCCATGCCACCGCCGTCGGCACGGAGCACTTCATCATCGCCATGCTGCGCGAAGGCGAATCAGTGGCGGCGCAGATCCTCTACGGGCACAACCTCGATGCCGACCGCTATATCGCCGCAGGATCGCAGTCCAAGGACGACAGCGACCTGCCCTTCCCCTTGGACGAACCTTCCGACGATGCTTCCGCCACCGACGACGGCTCAGGTTCCGACGACAGTCCCGATTCAGAAGACGGCACACGTCCTGACGACGACGCCCTCCAGGCGTCGTCGGACCCAGACTCCACCAAGGGCGGCAAGAAGGGCAAGACTCCCGCCCTCAACACCTTCGGGCGCGACCTCACCGCCCTCGCCCGCAAAGGCGAGCTCGACCCGGTTATCGGCCGCAAGGCGGAGCTGCAGCGCGTCATCCAGGTGCTTTCGCGACGCACGAAGAACAACGCCGTCCTGATCGGCGAGGCAGGCGTGGGCAAGACGGCCGTCGTGGAGGGCCTCGCGCAGGCCATAGCCGTCGGCGAGGTGCCAGAGCGGATGCGTGACAAGCGCGTCATCTCGCTCGACATGGCCCGCGTCGTGGCCGGCACGCAGTACCGCGGACAGTTCGAGGAGCGCCTGAAGCAGCTGCTTGAGGAGACCAAGCGCACCGGCAACGTCGTCCTCTTCCTCGACGAGATCCACACGCTCGTCGGTGCCGGCGGCGCTGAAGGCGCGATGGACGCCGCCAACATCCTCAAGCCCGCGCTCGCGCGCGGCGAGCTGCAGTGCATCGGCGCAACCACCCTCAAGGAATACCACAAGTCCATCGAGAAGGACGCCGCCCTGGAGCGCCGTTTCCAGTCGATCCTCGTAAACGAACCGTCGGTCGACGACACGGTGGAGATACTAAAGGGCATCGCGCCGCGCTACGAGAAGCACCACAACGTGTCGTTCGAGCCGGACGCGCTCAAGGCCGCCGTCACGCTCACGGCGCGTTACCTGCCAGCGCGACTGCTGCCGGACAAGGCGATCGACGCCATCGACGAGACCGGTTCGCGCGTGCGCATGCGGACTGCGGTTCGTCCACCAGACCTCAAGGCAGACCAGGAGGCAATCGACGAGATACATCGCCGCAAGGCCGCCGCGATCGCCGCCGAGAACTACGACGAGGCCGCCACCTGCCGCGACGAGGAGCTAGCCGCGCGAAAGGCTCTCGCAGAGAAGGTCAAGGCATGGCGCGCCGAACACGCGGAAAAGACGGTCGTCGTCACGGCAGACGACATCGCGGCAACCGTCGCCTCCATCAGCGGCGTCCCGGTGGAGCGCATGACGGAGTCCACCGCAGGCAAGCTGCTCAACATCGAGCGCGAGCTGAACGCCGCCGTGATAGGGCAGTCCGCCGCAATCGAGTCCATCGCCCGCGCACTCCGCCGTTCGCGCGCCGCGCTCGGCGATCCCAAGCGTCCGATAGGCAGCTTCCTCTTCCTCGGCCCCACGGGCGTTGGCAAGACGCTCCTCGCAAAGATGCTCGCCGAGAAGGTCTACGGCGACCCCAAGGCCCTCATCGCCCTCGACATGACGGAATTTTCCTCCAGTTTCACGAGCTCCCGCCTCGTGGGCGCGCCTCCGGGTTACGTCGGCTACGACGAGGGCGGACAGCTCACCGAACGAGTCCGCCGCCGCCCATATTCCGTCGTGCTCTTCGACGAGTTCGAGAAGGCGTCCTCCGACGTGATGAACATGATGCTCCAGCTGCTCGACGACGGCCGCCTCACCGACGGCCAGGGCCGTCAGGTGGACTTCCGCAACACGATCGTCATCGCCACTGCCAACCTCGGCTTCGATTTCGCCAAGGAGGGCAAGTCCTTCGGCTTCTCGCAGGAAACGGCCGAGACATCCTACGAGACGCTGCGCGACAAGCTGATGGAGGAGGCCAAGCGCACGTTCCGCCCCGAGCTCCTCAACCGCTTCGACGAGACGGTCGTCTTCCGCAAGCTCGGCAAGGAGGATGTCGTGACGATCCTCGACCTCGAGCTCGCCAAGCTCCGCACGCGCCTCTCCGAGAAGGACATGACGCTGGAGCTGGACAAGAAGGCAGTCGACTTCCTCGTGGCGAAGGGTTCCGACGACGCGATGGGCGC
>CACXPT010000185.1 GCA_902769585.1 uncultured bacterium | reverse complement strand
GCGTGTCAAACCGCCGCGACTAGCCGTCCGCGCCACTGCTCCAGGCGCTCGGGCGTGTCGCACTCCACGAGCAGGCGCAGCAGCGGCTCGGTGTTGGACTGCCGCACGGACACCCATCCCTCGGCGTACTCGAGCCTGTAGCCGTCGATGTCGCTGCGCCCGGTCTCCACGCCCAGCCCCTTCGCCGCCTCCAGCACGCGCGCGATAGCGGCCTCCTTGTCGTCCACCTTGAAGTTCATCTCGCCCGAGTTCGCGTACTTGCGCGCGACCGGAGCGAGGAACTCCGAGACCTTCATTCCCGCCGCCTTCGCCCGCGCGAACGCCACCAGCAGGCGCAACGCCGCCAGCTCGCCGGAATCGCAGTGGAAGAAGTCGCGGAAATAGTAGTGCCCTGCCAGCTCTCCGCCGCAGATCGCGCCCGTCTCGCGCAGCAGCACCTTCGCGAACGCGTGCCCGACTTTCCCCATCACCGGCGTGAAGCCTTCGGCGCGGAGCGCCTCGATCGCCGCGCGGCTCGTGCGCACATCGTGGATCGCCACACCGCGCTCGGGGTACGTGGCGGCGAGCGCGGGAATCAGGTAGTCGGGCTGGATGAAGTCGCCGTTCTCGTCCACGAACATGCAGCGGTCGGCGTCGCCGTCGAAGATCACGCCGCAGTCGAGGCCGTTCTCGCGCACGGCGGCGGACAGCTGCTCGCGCGCCTCGGCGAGCAGCGGATTCGGCGAATGGTGCGGGAAGTTCCCGTCCGGCACGTCGTTCAAGTAGAGCGCGTCGGGGCCGAAGAGGTCATGCGCCAGGATGCCGGCCATGCCGTCGGAGCAGTCCACTGCGAAGCGCAGGCCCGCGAATTCGCCGCCCGCGTGCGCCTTCAGCCAGGCGATGTACCCCTCCCTGAATCCCTTAAGGTCTTTAACGACCTTATCATCCTTAACGACCTTATCATCCTTAACGACCTTAGCACTGACGAGCCGCTCCACCTCGGCGAGGCCGGAGGAGTAGCCAACTGGCAGCGCACCGCGCTTCGACACTTTCAGCCCGTTGTCCGAAGGCGGATTGTGCGAGGCGGTCACCTGCACGGAACCGTCGAAGTCGCCCTGCGCCGTGGCGAAGTAGACCATCGGAGTGGTCGCCGGCCCCAGATCCGTCACCTCCGCGCCGGACGCCTGCAGCCCCGCCACAAGCGCGTCGCGCACGTCGGAAGAAGTGACGCGGCAGTCTCGCCCGACAAGCCAGCGGCGTCCGCCAACCACCTTCGGGAGCGCCTCGCCCACATTCCTGACCGTCGCGAGGTCGAAGTCCTTGCCGAACGTCCCTCGCATGTCGTAAGCCTTGAAGAATCCCATCCTCTACCTCCTTGCTCGTTAGCAGAAAACCCCAGCGTCTACTGGGGTTTCATGAATGGTGGTGGGGCAAGGATTCGAACCTTGGAAGGCGTAAGCCAGCAGATTTACAGTCTGCCCTCGTTGACCGCTTGAGTATCCCACCGGTCGCCTCGCGCCGTCCGCGCGGAACCGCGAGGAGCAGCCCGTTTGGTGCTCGGGGCGGGACTCGAACCCGCAAGGATCTCTCCACATGCACCTCAAGCATGCGTGTCTGCCAATTTCACCACCCGAGCAGGCGTGAAAACGGGGCATATGATACCAAAACGCCGCCCAACCCGCAAGGGGGTATTTTGAACATTTCGCAACGGCGGCATTTGCTATACTATTTGCATGCAACGGGAAAAAAACAAGGGTCATCAGGAAGCTTGCGTCCTGGCGACATTCGCCCTGGCCGCGTTCGCGGCCAGCGGAAGCACTGTGGTCTCGCGCGACGTCGTGATCTACGGCGGTACGCCAGGCGGAATCGCCGCCGCAGTGGAGGCACGCCGCCTCGGCAAGAGCGCGGTGATCGTGGAACCGTCGAACCGCATAGGCGGACTCACCACCGGCGGACTCGGCCAGACGGACATCGGCAACAAGGCGGCGTTCGGCGGCATCGCGCTCGAGTTCTACCGCGCCGTCGCGGACTGGTACAAGGACGAGCGCCACTGGACGCGCCAGAAGCGCAGCGACTACCTGCCGGACGGCCAGTGCGCCGGAACGCTCGGCACGGACTCCATGTGGACGTTCGAGCCGTCCGCCGCCCTCGCCATCCTCAACGGATGGATGGCACGCGACGGCATCGAGGTTGTCCTCGGCGAACGCCTCGACCGCAGGCACGGCGGAGTCGTAAAGCAAGGTAGAACAATCGTCCAATTCCGAACCGAAGGAGGACGCCTCTTTCGCGGCAAGATGTTCGTCGATGCCACATACGAAGGCGACCTCATGGCGGCGGTTGGCGTATCCTACACCGTCGGCCGCGAGGCGAACGCCGTCTACGGCGAGACCATCAACGGCATCCAGCGTAAGCACGCAACATTCCACCAGTTCTGGCCAGGCGTCGATCCATACGTCGTGAAAGGCGATCCGTCGAGCGGCCTCCTGCCCGGCGTGGCGGCGGACTGTCCAGAACCGGACGGCTCCGGCGACCGCAGGATACAGGCGTACTGCTTTCGCATGTGCCTGACCGATGTCCCGGCCAACCGCATCCCCTTCCAAAAGCCTGACGGCTACCGGGAACTGGACTACGAACTTCTCCTGCGTCAGCTGGAGGTAGGAGAGAGCATCCCCAACGCCCGCAAGGCCGGCTGGCAGAAAGGTCCGCCGTGGATCAACTCGAAGATGCCGAACCGCAAGACGGACACCAACAACCGCCAGGCGTTCGGGAGCGACTTCGTCGGCGCGAACTGGTCGTGGCCCGAAGCTTCTTACGCAGAGCGCGAACGCATCCTCAAGGCACACCTCGCCTACCAGCAGGGATTCATGTGGACGCTCGCGAACCACCCGCGCGTCCCGGAATGGATCCGCAAGGAGGTCTCGCGCTGGGGCACCTGCAAGGACGAGTTCCAGGACGGCCTTGGCGACGGCTGGCAGCGTCAGCTCTACGTGCGCGAGGCGCGCCGCATGGTTGGCGAATGCGTGATGACCGAACACCACTGCCGCGGCGCGGCAAGCGTCACGCGCCCCGTGGCCATGGGCGCATACGGCATGGACTCGCACAACTGCCGCCGATACGTCGGCAAAGACGGATTCGTCCACAACGAAGGCGACGTGGAGGACCACAAGGGCTTCGACGGCAAGCGGCTCAAGCCATACTCAATCGACTACGGCGCGATCGTCCCCAAGCGCGGCGAGTGCCGCAACCTGCTAGTGCCCGTGTGCGTCTCCGCCTCGCACATCGCCTACGGCTCGATCCGGATGGAGCCGGCGTTCTTCGCGCTCGGCCATGCCGCCGGCGCGGCGGCATCTATCGCCATCGACGCGAAGGCCGCCGTGCAGGACATCGACTACGCGACGCTGAGAGACCGCCTGCTCGCGGACGGCCAGGTGATCGAACGGAAGCGAGATTGAGCGCCGCTTGAGATCAGGCGACGACGACGCGCTTCGCTGTGCGGGCACGAATCGCCGCCGCCCAAGCTTCGCACTTTTCCTTGGGCGGAAACTCCGCCTGCGCGAGCGGCGGCGTCTTGCCGAACTTCCTGTACTTCTCCAGCCCCACCGGATGGTAAGGCTCCACCGTGACTTCCTCCACGCCGGCCAGCCGCTCAGCAAGGTTGCCGACTGCGACGAGATGATCCTCGTCGTCGTTGATTCCAGGCACGAGCGGACAGCGCAGAAAGATGCGCGCGCCGGCCGCGTTCAGCCTCTCCAGATTGGAAAGGACAAGCCCGTTGTCCACGCCAGTCAGTTCGCGATGCAGATCGGAACCGGTGGCCTTGATGTCGTATAGGAAGAGATCGACGGCGGGCAGAAAGCGCTCCAGCGTCTCCCAAGGCGCATGGCCGCACGTGTCTAGCGCCACATTTATGCCGGCGGCCTTCGCGGCCTTGGCGAGCGCAAGGGCGAAGTCCGGCTGCGAGAGCGGTTCGCCGCCAGTGAGCGTCAGTCCGCCGCCCGAGGCGGAGTAGAACGGGATGTCCGGCAGGACTTCCGCCATCACCTCGTCAACGGACATCATTTGCCCGCATACCGAACCGTCCACGGCAGTCTCCGGCTGCGGCAGCTGCGACTCCGGGTTGTGGCACCAGACGCAGCGGAGCGGACACCCCTTGAGGAACACGCTCGTTCTAAGGCCAGGGCCATCCTTGACCCCGCCGCGCTTGATGTCGAAAACCATGCCTTTCATGTCTGCCGTTTCCATGTCAGGCACGTTCATATCGGATCTTGTCCGACAAGGAATTTCGCGCTGTCAACCAATCATGCCGCCGTTGACGGAGATGATCTGGCCCGTGATGTAGTCGGCGTCCGGCCCCGCAAGGAAGGCCACGCACTTGGCGATGTCCTCCGCCGTGCCGAAGCGCTTGAGCGGGATCGTGTCCATGTAGGCCTTCTTCACGTCGTCCGGCAGGACATCCGTCATCTTCGACTGGATGAAGCCCGGCGCGACGGCGTTGCAGCGCACGTTGCGGGAGCCGAGTTCCTTGGCCGTGGTCTTCGTGAGCGCGATCACGCCGCCCTTCGACGCCGTGTAGTTGGCCTGGCCGGCGTTGCCCATGATGCCCACCACCGAAGCGATGTTGATAATGGCGCCGCCCAGCTGCGTGCCGTCGGCCGCCTTGTTCTTCATCATCGGGCGCGCCACTGCGCGCGTGAAGAGGAACGTGCCCTTGAGGTTGACGTTAAGCACGGCGTCCCAGTCCTCGTCGCTCATGCGCATCAGGAGTCCGTCCTTCGTGATGCCGGCGTTGTTCACCATGATGTCCACCTTGCCGAAGGTCTCTATAACCTTCTTCACGCAGGCGTCCACCTCGGCGGACACGGCAACGTTCACGCCAATGGCGAGCGCCTTGCGGCCAAGCCCTTCCACGAGACCGACCGTCTCGGCGCACCATTCTTCCTTGAGGTCGCACACCGCCACGTCCGCGCCTTCTGCGGCGAGCTTCTTCGCTATCTGCTGGCCGATGCCGCGGGCCGCGCCCGTGACGATCGCTATCTTGCCTTCAAGTTTGCTCATCGTTTTTCCTTTCCGTGAAAATTTCGCCTATTATACCACATATTCTATGGAGTTGTCATCTTCACCAGCTGGTCGACGGGAGTGACGTAGAGGTCCATGTGCCCGTCGGCGTTGTTCGCCGTGCAGACCACGTATCTCCCGTTCATGACGAAGTGCGGATGCGGATCGGGATGGAGGCGGCTCTGCTTCTCGCGCGGCATGAGAGCCGGACGCGTGGAATAGATCCAGACGCCCCTCCCCGTCTCGCGGTTCCAGAACGCCACGCGCCACTTGCAGCCGCGCCACCATGACTCGGGCGCGTCGTCGCACACGACATAGCGGTTGTCCGGCGAAACGTTGTTGTGGCGCGCGCCCGCAATGCCGCACCACCGTTCCTGGCGACCGGTCGCGAGGTCGTGGTGGTAGACATAGTCGCCGGGGCGTCCGCACCAGCTGAAACCCTTGCCGTCGTCGTCCCACACCTCGTGCGACGCGCAGTTCCGGTCGCGCGCGGGCACGAGCGTGCGCTTGCCGCCCGGCTCGACGAGCCACATGCGCGGATACCATCCCGTCTTCTTCTTGTAGTCTTGTCCGGGCTTCAGCCAAGCCTCCTCCCACGCGCATAGCGCAAGATCGTCGCGCACGGGATTGAGCTGGCCGTGGTTGCAGAAGAAGTCGGTCGTGCCCCAGCTCTCGAACACCCCGTTCGTCAGCGTCAGGAGTCCCTGCACGTAGTTCGTCGCGCCGTTAGGCGCGATGACGCTCGCGTCCAGGAACGCCTTGCTACGGTCGCGCGTGAGCGTGAGGTGGGTGGCCAGATACCTGACGCGCCCCATTTCCGTCAGCGCGCCGGGGATGTCGCATAGCTTGATCTCGCGGCCGGGGTCGTCGAGATTCTGGCGATAGAAGCCAGGATTATGCTTGAGCCTGCCGTAGACGATGTAGTCCTTCTTGCAGTCCACGAAGGGAATCATGCCCGGATCGCCGAGTTCGTGCACCTCGTCCTTCAGAAGGTCGGCCACCATCAGCTTGCGCGGACCGCGTCCCTTGCGTTCGTTGCCTTTCGTGTAGTTGAACACGAGGAACCGCCCGTCCTCCGTCATCGACTTCGTGATGAAGTAGAGCGACTGCCGGTTGTCGTCCGGCGCGCCGTAGACGAGCGAATAGGAGACGACCCCCGATTCGGGATCGGTCCGGCGCTCGAAGAGCTTCGAGGTCTCGGGCGTGTGGACGCCCGTCAAGGCCGCAGCCAGCATCAAATTGGCAATCATCGTCCGCGAATCTCCCGGAACCCTCAAACTACCTGAAAATGATCCTCAACCCTCTCGGCATCACACGCAGGAACTGCGCGCTCGTCAACATGTCGTGCGTCAGGCAAATCTCGTCAACCGTCCCGGACAGAACCGCGTTGCCGCACCCGCCGCCGGCCACGAAGTGCAACCCGTCGGACGACAGCGGTTGCGCGA
>CACXPT010000184.1 GCA_902769585.1 uncultured bacterium | reverse complement strand
GTCCTTCGGGTCCGCGCTCTTGGCACCATGTCTTCTCAAGGATCGACTCGCGCCCCTTGCGGGGTGGCGAACGGAGGAGTAGTTTATCAAATCCCTCCGGCCCGCGCAAGGGGGTCTGAGAAAAAAAGTAAAAAAAGTTGCTTCGGGTGCCATTGTCGGGAACAGCCTTGAAAATGTGCTAAACTAATCGTCGCCATGTACCGCAACATTCTACTCGTCGCGCTAGCCACCGCCATCGCAACCGCACACGCGGCCGCGCCAAGGCAACCATCGTTCGACGACCGGCCCGCCACAGCCGCCGAGTGGGGCGCACGCCCCGCCGACGGAAGCGTCTGCCTAGAGACGCCGCCCGCCTTCGTCTGGCGACCGCAGCCGAAGGCGCGCGCCTACGACCTCCAGTACGCGCAAGCCGCAGACTTCTCCGACGCCGTCACGGTCACGGGCCTCGCGCGCAACGTGTACCGCCCCTCTAATCCGCTCGCCGCCGGCACCTGGCGTTGGCGCGCGCGCGCCTGGCCGGCCAAGGGCAAGTCGCCCACCGGCTGGTCCGCGCCGCGCATCTTCACCGTCGCCCCGGACGCCGCGCCGTGTCCGCTGCCGCCCATTGGCTCGCTGCTCGGAAACGTTCCCGCCGGCCACCCGCGCCTCTTCATGCGGCCCGAGACGCTCGCCGCCTACCGTGACAGACTCGCCACCACCTACGCCGAACCGTGGACCCGCCTCAAGGCTATCTGCCGCAAGCTCATCAAGAACCCGCCACCTACCGCAGAGCCGCTACTCTACACCGGCCCGGAAACCGTCTCCCACTCCGAGGCCTGGAAGAAGCGCTGGTGGGGCAACGCGCGATATTCATACGGAGCCACGCAGGCCGCCTCCCTCCTCGCCTTCCGCTGGCTCATCGACGGCGATGCCGCGTCCGGCGCGCTAGCCAAGCGCATCCTGCTCGACGTGCTCAAGTGGAATCCCAAGGGCGCATCCGGCTACCGCTACAACGACGAGGCCGGCATGCCGTACTTCTCCTACATCTCGCGCACCTACTCGTTCCTCCACGGCATGCTCTCGGAAGAGGAGCGCGCCGCATGCCGCGAAGTGATGCGCGTTCGCGGAGACGAGATGTTCAGGCACCTCTACCCGCGCATACTCTGGACCCCATACGCCAGCCACTCGCAGCGCGCCTGGCACTACCTCGGCGAGGGCGCGCTCGCCTTCTACGGCGAACTGCCCGAGGCGCGCCTGTGGCTCGAGCACGTGATCGACACATACGCCTGCGTCTATCCCGTGTGGGGCGACCCGGACGGCGGCTGGCAGGAAGGCACCAGCTACTGGAGCTCGTACACGGGCCGATTCCTCCGCTGGAACGAGACAATGCGGCAGGCGCTCGGCGTCAACGCCTTCGAGAAGCCTTTCTACGCGAACGCCGGCGACTACATCCTCTACCAGGAGATTCCCGGAGGCCGCGGACCGGGCTTCGCAGACTGCGCGAACGCCACGCGTGCGGGTTTCTTCGCGGAGCTGATGCGCGTCCTCGCCGCGCACGCGCAAAACCCGTACTGGCAGTGGCATGCCGAGGCCGACGCGAGCGCCAGGCGGCACGAGGACGCCTACGTCGAGTTCGCGCGCGCCGCGCTGCCAGTTCCCGCAGCGAAGCCCCCTACCGACATCCCGCAGGCAAAGCACTTTCGCGGAACGGGTCTCGTCGCGATGAACAAGACGCTCCTAGACGCCTCGAACAACGTCCAGGTGCTCTTCAAGTGCTCTCCTACGTTCGGCACCGTCTCGCACGGCTACGACGCCAACAACTCCTTCAACCTCAACGCCTTCGGCGAGCGGCTGTTCGTCCACTCCGGCGAGCGCGACTGCTACGGCAGCCCGTTCCACAGGGACTGGATGTGGCACACGAAGAGCTGCAACTCCGTCACCGTGGACGGAGCATCCCAGATCCGGCACTCCTACGCCTGCACCGGCACGATCACCGACTTCTCCACCACGCCCGACTGCGACACAGTCACCGGCACGCTGGGAAATGTCTACGAAGGCAGCAACGTGACACGCTTCGTGCGTACCATGCATCTCCGCAAGACCTTCCCCGAGGCGGTGCTGATCATCGACCGCCTGGAGACGAAATCCCCAGCCCACTTCGAATGGCGGCTCCACACTACAAAGGAACCCTTTTCTATCCCGAACCAGCATGCAGTGTCGGCGAAATGCGGCAATGCTTCGGCAACGGTGGATTTTCTCTGGCCTGAGCACCTTTCGATTTCCCAGACCGACGCCTTCGACCCACCGATCGCCTACGGCCTGAAGCTCGTGCAGCATCATCTCACGGCCGCAACTGTCCAGCCTGCCACGAATGCGCTCTTTGTCACGCTCATCGCCCCCTACCGCACCGGCACGACATGCCCTCCAAAGGCGAAACTGGAGCGGACATCCTCCGGTTTCCGCGTCACCTGGCCCGTCTCCAACGCCGCGCCCTGGTCAGTCGACATACCCTCTGGCAACTAACTCACATTCCCCATCAACGCTGCCATTTCTTGCACAGCGTGCGCATCGCGCTGAAGGCCAGTGTCTGTCAAAGCCCCAGTATGCTACGCACCGCCTTGGCGTAGACCGGCCCCATGTACATGAAGCCGTAGACGTTCGGGTGGCAGTGGTCGGTGGTGCAGTCGGACGAATTGGGAAGCTGGTCCACTCCGGAAAGGAAGTGGAGGTTTGCCCATTTCGTGGGATCTTCGGCCTTGAGCTTGTCGAAGACCTTCCGCGAAATGACCTCCTGCGGACGCGGAACGGCCTTCTCCGTGCATCCGCCGCAGAGCAGGATCGGCGTCTCGGGACGCAGTTCCTTCAGCTTGCGCACGAACGGTTCGTAGCGCTCCTCCACCATCTTCACGGTCATGTTCCACTCGCAGTCGACGATGTAGAGCGCGGCATCGATCTCCGCGAGGACGTCCGCTAGCGACAACTCCATCCGCCCGTTGCCAGGAAATCCGAGGTTGACGAGGTCGATGTCAAGCTCGCGCGCCATGATCGACGTGAATGTCATGCCTGGCCTGTCTGCGCGTCCGCCATGCACGATTGACGTGCCGTAGTGCACCACGGGCTTCGCGAGGCGATGCGCATGACCGGGGTCAAAGCGGCTCCCCTTCTTTACGCCGATCGAGAAGGCTTGCGGCGTCACGCGCATCGGCAGGTACACGAGGCACTCGGCGCCAGGAGTCCACGGCACGCGCAGCTCTCCGATTCCCGTCTCGACGTTCGGCGAACCCGCCAACGTGTGTTCCCACGTACCCTCCGCCGTGCGCTTGTACACGTCCACGCCCTGCGTCCCGTTCAGGGTGATCTGCGGATGCGGGCGGTATCCCTTCGCGACTTCCCAGCGCACGACGACCTCGTCGGAGTCCGTCACGAACCGCGCGTTGATGTCGATCGAAGTGTGCGAAAGGTTCCACACCGAGGGCGGAACCACGCCCTTCCACTTCTCAGGAAGGCGGTCGTACGGCGTCGACGAGTTCGGGAACCCGCGCCCTTCCAGCGCCAGCGTGGCGCCGTCGCGCCAGTCGTAGTTCTCGGTGACAGCCTTCGGCACGGGACGCGCCGCGAATGCGATTGGCGACGCGAACAGCGCGCAAGCCGCCAGTGCCTTGACAACAGTTCTTCTTCTCATGGAATTTCCTTTCAGGGTAAGCTTGTCAATCGGGGCGATCAGTCGAACAGCTCTTCTTCCAGCATGGCGCAGAGGGCATGGTAGACAGGCAAGTGGTATTCCTGGACCTTGTACGTCTCGCGCGCCGGCACACGCACCGCCACGTCGCATATCTCGCCAAGGCGGCCGCCAGCCTCGCCGACCAGCGCGACCGTCCGCACGCCGAGCGCGCGGGCGAGCGTCGCCGCGAGCACGCAGTTGCGCGAATTGCCCGACGTGGAGAGCGCCACCAGCACGTCGCCCTGCTTGGCGAGGCCCAACAGCTGCTGCGCGAAAGCCTCGTCCCAACCCACGTCGTTCGCGAACGCCGTGAGGATGCCGCTCTGCGACACTAGCGAGATCGCCGGAAGCGAACCCTCCAGCCTCGCCGCGAGCAGCTCGCCATCAGGGCCGGCGGAGGACAGGCGTTCCTTCAGGTCAGACGGTATGTCGCGGTGCCGCTTGAACTTCTTCAGAAGCTCGCCCACGATATGCTCGCAGTCGCTCGCGCTGCCGCCGTTGCCGCAGCAGAGCACCTTGCCGCCCGTACGGTACACGGTCGCCAGCTCATCGAACGCCGCACGCACGTCCGCGCGGCTCGTCTCGAGAGCGGGGTAGCGCGCGAACAGTTCCTCAAAGATCTCCTGTGTGGAAGTTTTCATGCGTCAAGTATAGCACACATCGGCGTCCGCGCAACCTACCGCAGGCGATGGCGCGCGATCACCTCGTCCTGCCAGCGCTTGGATAGCGACACGAACCGCGCCGAGAAGCCGCACACGCGCACGATGAGGTCCTGATGGCGTTCGGGATGCGCCTGCGCGTCGAGAAGCTCCTCCACCGAGTTGCAGTTCGGCTGCATCATGTGCGACCCCTTCTTCGCGAACACGCGCACGATGGACGCCATCAGCGCCTCGTTCATGACAGACCGGTCGAACGTGAGGTTCGCGTTCGAGGCATAGAGCGCCTCGTGCGGCAGCGCGCCGATGGAGTTCATCACGGCGGTCACGCCCTCCTTGCAGCGGTATTCGCTCGGCGAGAAACCCTGCGCGAGCCGGTCGCCGCTACGCCGTCCGTCTGGCGTGGCCTTCGTCTTCATCCCCCAGTACATGAACTCGCGGTAGGCGTACACGGCGAGGCGGTACGGGCCGCCCTGGTCGTTGCGGAAGCCGTCGATCTCGGCGCGGATGCGCTTCATCCAGCGCGCCATCATGCCGGTCGCCACCGCGCCGCCGTCGCCCCAGTACGGCGCGGCCAGCGCGCGCAGGCGCAGCTCCTCGCCGCGCGGCCCCGCCCAGTTCGACCGCACTGAGTCCAGCAGCTCCGCGAGCGTGCACGTCTTGTCCACGAAGCAGAGCTGGCGGATCGCGCAGAGGGAGTCCACCGCGTTGCCGATGAAGCCGAGCGTCAGGATGCGCGGACGCGAGGCGACGCCCCCTTCCGTGGTGTCGCGACGCGATTCGATGCCGCCGCGCAGGCACGCGGAGTAGACGGGGTGCGGGAAGATCTTCGCGTTCACGCCGCCGTAGCGCGTGTAGGTGGCGAGCACGTCGCGGAAGAACCGCATGAAGTTGCGGTACGCGATCTCCTCCACCTCCTCGAACGTCTTCGCGCCGTCCAGCGGGTCAAGCTTGAGCCGCAGCTCCTTCTCCAGCTTCGGATTACTGTGGATCGTCAGCTCGAGGATGCGGATTACGGAGGTGTAGTTCGCCTCGTCCACGTCCATCACGGAGTCGATGAAGCCGTTCCAGCAGCCGACGCCCACGTACGACCGCGCGTCCTCCGCCGAGAACCCCTCATCCATGTACATCTTCACATAGCGGTCGTCGTTCAGCAGCGTGAAGACGGCATGGTTCTTGATCAGCAGTTCGCTGATCTTGCGCAGGTACGGCTCGGGGTAGTTCGAGCCCACGCGGCAGTGGAGCTTGGGGAACACGCAGTCGCAGCCCAGGTGCGCGTCGAGGAACATCTCGGTGAGCTCGTTCCAGACGGGCTTGCCGTCCTTGTCGCAGCCGCCGAGGGACATGGGGATCTCGAGCTCGTGGTCGCTGTAGCTGTCGAGCGTCTTGAAGCCGTCGTAGTGGCAATCCGCGAAGATGAGGAAGTGGGCCACGAGGTCGCGCGCCTCGGCTGCGGAGAGGTGCCCGGCGGCGAGATCGGCCCGGTAGAGGTCGATGAGCATCGCGTCGGGACGTCCGAGCGAGAACTGGTTCGTGCCGTCGAGATAGCCGACTATCTCGCGCGTGAACCAGAGCGTGTTCAAGCCCTCGAAGAACGTCTTGGGCGGCTCCCACGGACAGCGCTTCGCCGCCTCGGCGGCCATCTGCATCCAGCGGCGCGAACGATCCGAGAGCTCACGGGAGGGTCGCGCTCCCGCGCGACCTCCCTCCGCAAGCAGCTCCTCCGCCTTCGCCGCGAACTTGAGCTGGATCTCATGCACCGTGTCGAGGCCGACGAGCGCAGTCTCCAGCTGCTTCTTCCCGTGCGGATCGTTCTTGGGGCACTTGGCGAGCGCGGCGGCGACCTCCGCACGCACGCCGCCGAAGCCCTTGGAGAGGATCGTGCGGAACGGCGGGACGTGGTGCATGTCGTCGGAGAACGGCCCGCAGCA
This sequence comes from uncultured bacterium, assembly GCA_902769585.1. GTDB lineage: Bacteria > Verrucomicrobiota > Kiritimatiellia > RFP12 > UBA1067 > RUG572. Next base: position 202 of record CACXPT010000184.1, on the reverse strand, counting down.
GAGCGCAAGCGCCTCGCGGCTGCGCGCCCAGAGCACGCGGAACTCCTCGTCGGGGACGAGCGCCTGCTCCTTGTAGAACCGCGAGCAGATGCGGTTCACGAGCCGCCCCGGACGCGCCCCGCCCCAGCCGCCGTTCACACCGGCCTCGAAGTAGAACGGCGACTCGGTGAAGAGGAACGGCACGAAGTGCTTCCGCATCGCG
>CACXPT010000183.1 GCA_902769585.1 uncultured bacterium | reverse complement strand
TGTCCGTTGACTTGTTGTGTCATGTGTTTCCTTTTCTCGACAAAAAGGAAACACTGACGTCATTTACTGCCGTGTCTCAAATCCGGGGAATAGTGCACGTCCCTACCGCCGCCCCCCCCATGGTAGGGCCGCCGTTCCATCGGCGGCCGCGACGGAGCGCGGCCCTCCCGGGAGGGTCGCAGTTTACTGCGACCGCCGATTCGGGCGCAACAAGTTGCGGCCCTCCCGTATGGAGAGCCGCCATCTAGACGGCGTTTACCGGATGAACATCGTCAGGCCGCCGTAGCGGACCATGGCGAGAAGCGTGACCGTGCCGTCCGCGTTCACGCGCTCCTCGATGCCCGTCACGTAGCCCTTGAACGGACGCTGCACCTCCAGCATCCCCTTCACGCCGGCGGCCTTGTCGGCCGCCACCGTGCAGATGGCGTACCGCGAGATGGGCGAGGGCATGTCGGTGAGATCGCCCATGTCCACCATCACCGGCACCTTGGCCGTCATGCCCTCCGCGCGCGCGAACGGCGCGGACCACTTCGTGTTCCAGAAGCCGTACGCCGCCACGCCCGCGTCGGCCGGCGCGCGGTCGAGCTTGATGCCGCCGCCCGCGAACTCCACCGCGAGACCGTCCACGCCGTTCGTCGAAAGCGGCTTGATCCAGCCTTCCGCCACGACGAGCCCGTTGGTGCCCGCGAGCGGCGTGGCGCTCTGCGCCGAGCCGCAGAACTTCGGCTTCACGGTGCCGCCGAGCGCGAGCGTGCCCGCGCCGGACTTGTGGAGGACGCCCGAGAGCGTAATCGGGCACTTGAGCGCGAGCGTGCGCCCTTCCGGCGCGACGACCTGCGCATTGCCGCCCGCGAAGTTGATGCCGCGCGTCATGTCGTCCAGCACGCTCTCCGCGCGGCCGGGCTTCAGCGCCTGCCAGTTCTTGATCGTGAGCGCGTCGTACTGGTACGTCTTGAACGGCCGGCCGAGGTTGCGCGACTCGCACACCGCGAACATCATGAACTGCGTGGGGTTCTCGATGTCGGACGAATTGTGCCTGACGGTCCACTTGCCCGTGAAGTTCGTGTTGTCGCCCGTCAGCCCGAACTCGCAGCACTTCTCCTTGCCGCCCTGGCTGTTGGCGTCCGGCTTGCGGATGCCCACGATGACGTTGCAATGGCCGGAGATCGCGCTCTCCCACCGCTGCGTCGTGTTGTTGCCGAGCGTGAAGAGGTAGTCGTTGTTGCCGACGAGCCGCAGGTTGCCGGTGAAGACCTGCAGGCCGAACACCCAGGCGCGCGTCTGCTGCGTGCCCGTGCTGCCGGTGTAGAGGTTCAGCTGGTCGAAGTCGATGATCCCGCGGGACGAGAACGTGAGCATTTTCCGAACGGTCATCGAACGGCCGGGAAAGTGGTAGACCTCCGTCTCCGCCCCCCCCGTGGGCGGCAGGTAGCAGCCCACGTTCGAGTAGAAGTCCGCCCCCGCGTTCTGGGCCGGCGTCTTGTTGTTCGACCATGTCGCCGCCTGGTGGAACTTCGAGGCGTTGTCGGCGCCCGAATTGTCCACCACCTGCGTGACGACTTGGTTCAGCGTCACGTAGAGGACCGTCCAGCCGTCCTCGTTCTCCACCTCGAACGTCAGGCCGGGGAAGTCGTCCGGCACGACAGCCGACGCCTCGTTCGAGACGTACCACGCGATGGTCGGCACTCGCGTGAACTGGTCGACCGTGAAGGCATTTTCGCCCTTCACCTTCAGCACCGCCACGCGCGCGGGGCCGTTCGTGAGCGTGTTGGGATCGACGGGATCCGCCGGCGCCACGCCGATCGTGCCCGCCGCCGCAAAGGCGTTCGTCACCTCCACGCATCCCGCCGACGTCCCGTTCCAGCCGAACCGCACCGCCGAACCGTTCGCGAGCGTGAGGTTGGCGGCGACGAGCGTGTTCGAGGCCGCCGCGCCGATGGAGGAAGTCGCGTCCACGGTCACCTTCGAGACGGCCCCCGTCGCGCCGTCCGCCGCGCCCGTGAAGAGGTCGCCGCATCTTATCACCGACACGAGCTTCGCGTTCGCCAACGTCTCGTTGCAGACGAAGAGACGGTTGCTCGCCACCCCGACCGTACCGAGAAACTGCGACATGTCGCCCAGCAGCCGCACGAACCCGCGCCTGGGATTGGCCGCCGAGGTGTTCGCCTGCACTTGCATCCACTGGCTTGCGTTCGCCACGACGGTCGCCTCCATGTCGATGCCCAAACCCTCCGCGTAAGCCGGATCGGCCCCCCACGGCTGGAGATTGAAAGGTGCGGCGGACGAACTTTCCGTCAACTCCACGCGCCCGCGGATGACGACCGGACGCACGATGCTCTGGTTGACCTTCCAGATGCAGCCGCCGTAGACGAGCGCGCCCTCGTTTGCGAACTCGTACGAACTCGGCGCAAACGTCTTCCACTGTGCGCTCGACTTCGGCCCGAACACGAATTTGCCGCCGGGAAAGACGTGATGGTTCGAGGTGGTCGCGACCGTCTCGATAACCGTGCGGAACCAGGTGTTGACATAGTAGTTGGTTCCGGCGTGCATCGGCAGATGATCCGACCAGAAGTACTTTCGGTTGCTTGCCGTGCTCGCCGAGTCCTCGGCTTTCGTCGTGGACATCGGCGAGTCAGTTGCCGTCGAGCCATTTACCAAGAGCGTCACGTATCCCGTCGACGCATCGTACACGGCGCCCTGCGCCGCGCCAAGGCAAAGAGCCGCCGACAGGCAAACGCCCGCCAACCAGCCCGAGCAACATCCTTCTTCTCGTCATGGTGCAGTTCCTCCTTGAAAATATTGTCGGTATTTTACCATGACACAGCGCGACCTTCAACCGGTAATTTCGGATGGGATGGATGGATGTGACATGAGACAAGAGACGAGAGACCTGGTCCACCTTGGCGGCGGACGGCGGTGGAACGCCGTCCCTACCGCCACCCCCCCCCATGGTAGGGCCGCCGTTCCATCGGCGGCCGCGACGGAGCGCGGCCCTCCCGCATGGGGAGCCGCCATCTTGGCGGCGGACGGCGATGGAACGCCGTCCCTACCGCACGATGATGCAGGTGTCGGATGGCAGCGCCGTCGCCGCCGTCGTGTCCAGCGCGCCACCGACCGGGAGAGCTCAGGAACGGACCTTGGCCTTCGGCGCGTACTTTGCCGCGATGGCCTTTCCCTTCGTGCCAAGCGAGCTCAGAGGACGCACGGCGAAAATGAGCACGTTCCCTGCGGGCAGCTCCGCTTTTGGAATCTCCAGCGTCGTCACGCCGCCATGCGGCTCGTGCCCGATGCCGGCGTTGACGCCCTCGAAGTAGACGCTCTTGAAAAGCCTGGGAGGGACGCGCTCCTGCGCGTCCGCCCCTACGACCACGACGTCGTAGGCGTAGACGCGCGAAGCGGGATTGCCGTCGGCAAGCGGGATGGAAAGCCTGACGGCGTCGCCGCCGTCCTGCAGCTTCACGGCCTCGACCTTCAGCTTCGCGCTTCTCCCAAACTCAGGCTCGCCGACAGTCTTGGCAAGTTCGTCCCGAGAAAACGGATGGCTTCGTCCGTCCATTTTCCACTTTCCGTCCACCTGCTCCCATTCGCCCAGCGGCATGATCCAGTCCGGCCCGAGCTTGCCGCCCTCGCCGACTTCGTGGCGCTCGAACACGACCATGTCGTCGTATACGTTCACGATCATCGCCTGGCGGGACTGGACCTTGTTGCTGTGCCAGCCCTGCTCCTTCCCCTCGGCGTTGACATCGACGTCGGCAGGAACCTTGAATGTGCCTTCGCCCGCGCCCAACGTGTTCTGCCCGTCAAAGCGGCATGCGCCACACTGGATGGTCGGGAAGAACCCGCCGAAGCTGTCGTAGTAGATCGTCTTCCAGTCCGCGTTGCTCTGGTGCCAGTGGCCGCAGAAGGCGACGGCGTTGGGGAAGGCCCTCAGCGAGTGGTTGCACTTGAAGTGGTTGCGCTTGTGCGACAGGACGAAGAACGGCTTCCTGCCCGCGAGCGACAGCTCCTCGGCCTTGCCGTTGATGAGATCGGCCTGGCGCATCTCGTCGACCTTGTCGTCCCAGTGGCGTCCGAAGAAGTGGTAGCCCTTCACCTCCTTGTGCCAGACGCCCTCGTACTTCTCGCCCCACACGCGCTCCCAGTGCCTCGGGAAGTCGGCGCAGAGCGCATGCTCCTTCCACGCCTCGGGATCGGGCCAGATTTTCCTGATGCGGTCGCATTCGCCGAACCACTCGTGGTTGCCCGCGACGAAGAGCTTCACCGGCCCGCCGGTTTTCCCGAACGCCTCCTCGAAGAGCTCGCGGTGGAACTCGAGCTCGCGGACGGCGCCGCGGTGCGCGGCGTCGCCGAGATGCACGAGCGCGTCGATCCCGCGCCCCTTGAACAACTTCAGCGCGTTGCGGATGTACGAGAACGACATCGTCCGGTAAAGCGACTTCCCGTCCCATTCCACCATCAGGTGCGTGTCGCTGAGGATGCCGAAGACGAGGTTAGGCTTCTTCGGCGGCTTCCATCCGGGGGGCGCCGCGAAGATGCGCACGCCCACCGCGCCGGCCCCGAACGAGGCGAGCGCGCCGGACAGGAAGCTTCGCCGGGACAACCCCGACGCCACGGTGCCAGATGCTTTGGCGTTCATACTTTCACCGCCGCGCGTTACAGCATAATCATTTGAAGATTATCGTTGTGCCGCTAGACAATATCTCAAGAATCAGGTTTTCACCGTCATCCCGCAATATCGCCGTGCGCCCTCCAAGCGCCATACCGTCCACCGCCAGATGCTCGGCATAGCCAGCGGGCACGGAGTTGAAAAGCACGTATTCGCCGGCAGGAAGCTCCGGAGTCCCGTCTATTCGCAGCGTCGCTGTTCCCTCCTGGGGCAACGTGATGGATGGAACGATCTCTCGCGTCGTGAACGTCCTGTCGCTGTTCGCCGGAAGCGCGAGCGTCGTCCCCGCCGCAAGCGAAATCGTGCCGTTGCCTGTGATCTTCTTACCCGCGTTCACCTGCAAGGTCGCCGTGTCCGTCACGTAAAGGGGCGCGGCGTTGGTGAGGCACGTATGCTGGAAATCTTCAAAAACACTCGTGTTCGATCCAGTCGTATCCACGACAACCGTTCCGCACCCCTTGATCGTCACGGGGTTGTAGGCGACGATGCGCCCTTTGAGCGTCACCGTTCGCCGCGTCTCAGGGGTGACATAGTCGGACGTGTCGATGACGAGCGACGACCCGGAAGCGTTCGACACATACAGATCGCCACGGGTTGTATTGTACTTTTTCGAATTGGCGAGCGTCCAGTTGTCGGCGGAATAGAGCGTGACGGCCGCAGATTCCGCAAAGAACGTCGTATAGTTTGCATTGCGGCAGCCCGGGAAGGAGAAGCCGTCGGCACCGACAACCCACGAGCCGGCCGTATTGCCGCTCGATTGGAGTTTCATTCCAAGCTGTCCGCTGCCGCCACATTGGTAAGCGATGCCGCGCGCCTGAATCGGACGCGTGTTCTCCGTCACGGCGGCATACTCATAGACATCGGGGTAACCTCCGACGTTCGTATAGCCGATGGCCTTGCCGCCGACCATCACAGTGCCCTCGTTGGAATGGAGGAATGTCCGGCTGCCGCCATTCGATTCGACCGTCGCAACAAGATCGCCCGTCATCGTCAGCGAGCCGGTGGACGCAACCGCCAGCCTGCTCGCGTTCGTGAGGCAGTTCACCGTGAGCGCTCCCGCAAGCGTGACGACTGCGGAATCGTCTGGTATTGTCAACGTATTGGGGGCGAAGCCGCCGCTGTTCGTCAGTGTGATCGGGGACGACCACTTGATCGTCGGATTTTCCGTCGGCACGACCCCGCCGGACCAGTTGGACGCGGTGCCCAGATCGCCGCTGCCGCCAATCCAGAACGGGCTTTCCAAACCATTGACCGCGAGTATCGACTTGCCGTCGGACGAAACGGAGAACGTGACGGTTTCGGTATCCGCCGGAAGATCGCCCGCGCTGAACGTCCCCTCGCCGGAAAGTCTCACGACCTCGCAAATAGTGTTCTCAAGTCCCGTAACCGTAATCGTCCCCAATGCTGTCCGCTTGGCAACACCGGGAACGACCACGACCGTACCCGCTTCGACCGTCGTGCCGCCAGTGTAGTTGATTGCGCCTGAGAGCGTCACCGTGCCGCCGCCCTTGAATGTCATCTTGCCCGTCGCGCCCGATGCGTTGTCCAGGTCTTCTTCAATCGTCACGTTGTAACCTGCCGCGTCGATCGTGCCACCGTTCGCGCCAACCGTCACATAGAGATTGTTGGCGGACCTGATCAGCCGCTCGTTGTCCTTGGCGGCGCGAATCGTGCCGCCGTCCAAGGCGACCGTCGCGCTCGCGTTGGCATCGCGCTGGTAAATGTACGGGACGGTCAAAATGCCGCCGTTTGCGATGTTGACGGTTCCCGAACTGCCGCTCCTGTAACCAAGCGTCAGCATCGAGCCAGAAGCCGCCTCGCCGCCGTCGATGATGTTGAGCGT
>CACXPT010000182.1 GCA_902769585.1 uncultured bacterium | reverse complement strand
AAAAACTCATCGTGGGGCAGCGGATACTCCCGAGAGTGGGGACGCTCCGCTAGAATTGCCAGTGGGCGCGGGCGTCAGCCCCGCTCACTGACCGATTACCGATTGGCTTTGACTGCGGGTTGCGGGTACATGAGCGTTATGGTACAATCAAGGCGTTGGACAGCTTGGCGAAAGTGTATCGCAAAGGCTCGTCCTCGCATAAGGAGTTCAGTATGGAAAACATTGACAACTTGACAAAGGCGTTCCGATTCCAGTGGACAAGGAGAAGTTCGGCGAAATGGGCGCTTTTTATGAAAACGATCTTCTCAGCATGATCCTCAGAGTGATTGTCGCCGACGGCAAGATCAGCGAAAAAGAGGTGGAATATCTCAACAGGAACTTCGCCTTTGACTATACAGTCGAGAGTCTAGCGGAGGTCTATGACAATTGTCGCGCGGCAATCGGCGAATCGTTTGACGAGAAATTCAAGAACGGCGTCGAATGCATGAAGAACATCAACGTCAAGTTGGCCGCCCTCTACACGGAGATGCTCGGCATCATTTGCGACATATTGATCGCAAGTGATGGCGAGATCTCTCCCAATGAAATCCAAGAGGCGCAAAGGATAAAGTCTCTCCTTTGCGATATGACCTGCGCATGAGAAACAGTGGACTCTTTCTGGCTGGCGTCCTTGCTTCCGCCCTGTCAGGCGTGGCGGGGACGGACATCGTTGCGGCGACTGCCGTGATCACCTCGACGAACGGCACGGCGCGAACCGTTCAATTGAAGGCCGTCGTCCAGCCGGACGGCGGGCGGCGGTTCACCGTCAAGGCCGCTGACGCGCAGGATGCGAAGTGGGTCGACGTCAAGGCGGACTGCGCCACGGCGAAGACCGGCGAGGACGGCTACTGGATCAGCCAGCGCGGCGCACTGGGACGCTTCACGCGGGAGTCGGGCACGTGGAATCAGGCCCGCAACTGGGCGACGCTTCCGTATTTCGGCATGAAGACGCCGCGCGTCTCGTTCCTAGCCGTCATGGAGGGCATGCGCTTCGAGTTCGACGTGCGCATCGAAGTCAAGAAGGGCGTCTGGAACATGTTTCCGCGCTGGCGTGTCGCCGAGACCGGCATCGGCGCGTACGAGGACATGAGCGTGGTCGTCTATCCGCTTGCCGACGGCGCCGGCTACAACGAGATGGCCAAGGAGTTCCGCCGCTACAAGAACGCGCGCGATCCCGAGATCAGGCCGCTCAAGGAGCGCGCGAAGGCGCGTCCGCACCTCTTGAAGCTCGCACGCTCCGTCGCCGTGCGCCAGCAGTGCGCCGCCAAGCCGTTCAACCGGAAGACGGACGCGATCGACTTCACGCCAGAGACGGAGCATCCCGTGCGGTGCATCTGCTCGTTCGACGACGCGCTCGAACGGCTCCGCAAGATGAAGGCCATGGGAATGGACGACATCGCGGTCTGCATCGCGGGCTGGCAGACGGGCGGATACGACGGCCGCGCGCCGGCCGTCTTCCCCGTCGTGCCCGAAGCCGGCGGCGAGGAGGGGTTGCGCCGCCTCATCAAGGGCGCGAAGGAACTCGGCTACATCATCGACGCGCAGGACAACTACACGGACTGCTACACGGTCTCGCCCCTCTGGGACAACGGAAACATCGCCTGCCGCGGGCTGGACGGCAAGCTGGATTACAACGGCTCGTGGTGCGGCGGCAAGGCGTACAACCTCTGCCTCAGGAACGCCTGGGACGTGCAGGGCTTCATGCCGCGCGACCTGAGGCGCACGGCCGACCTCGGCTACTGGGGCTGCCATTACATCGACGTCTTCACGGCGGCGTTTCCGTACCGTTGCCTGAATCCCGCGCACGCCGCGAACCGCAACGAACAGATGCAGTACCAGATCAAGGCCGCGAAGCTCTGTCGCGAGCTGTTCGGCGGATTCTCCAGCGAATGCTGCTTCGACCATCTCGTCGGGTATGTCGACTACATCAACTACGCCACTGCGATGATGCGCGGCGAGCGTCGGCTCAAGGCGGAGGGCAAGAAGTCGTTCGTGGACAAGATCGTGCCGTTCTGGGAGCTTGCCTTCCACGACGTCGTCCTCGCCAATCCCGACAAGGTGACGCAGGAGGTCCTGAAGCAGCCCGAGAACTTGATCCTCGTCGAGTTCGGCGGGCGTCCCATCTTCTACCATTTCGGCGACGACAACATGCCCGGCATCAAGAAGGCCTACGACCAGTTCCTCTCCCTGCGCCACCTGCAGCTCGAGGAGATGGTGCGCCACGACGAACTTTCCGATGGATTCGTGCGCGTCAAGTACGGCAACGGAGACGTGATCTACGTCAACCATACCGACAAGCCGCAGTCGGCCGACGGCGTGACCGTCTCGCCGATGGATTTCAAGCTCGTTTCAGCAAACTAATGGATGATGCAGAAGTTCTGCATGCCGAACCTCCGAACCGACCGCGCCACGGCGACATCGGGCTTGCCCCCTGTTAGGAGATGTGGTATTCTATTCGCGAACTGCGAATGAAAGAGAGTTTGAAATGCTTAAAGGGCAGGACATAGTCGTGTTGGCTGCAATGATGGATGGTCGGCGGCAGGGTGAATCGTATGCCCAATTGGGTGCGCATACCTGTTTGAGCGTCTCGGAAACCCACGCTGCGGTGAAACGTCTGCAGGACGCCTACTTGATTGCCCCGGATCGGCATGTGCTGAAGCGCAACGTGCTTGAATTCCTCATCCATGGAATTCGATATGCCTTTCCGTTTCGTTCGACAGGCGTGATGGCAAAAGGAATGCCGACCTCGTATGCGGCGCCTGTGGCAGATGGCGCGTTTGCCGTTGCCGGGACGTGTCCGGTCTGGCGTTCGCAATCTGGTCAAATATTCGGGCAGGCGTTTGAGCCTTTGTATGACACTGCGCCGAGTGCGGCAGCCAAGGACAGGGATCTGTATGATCGCCTCGCCGTCATTGATATGCTTCGCGGAGGACGATTGCGCGAACGGAGGTTTGCAGAGTCGAAAATCGCGGAGATGATCCCATGAACGGAATCGCGGCCTCAATAGTTGCATTGAATGAAAAACTGACAGGGATTTCGTTTGACTTCGCCTTTCTTGGCGGCTCGGTGTTGTCGCTTCTCGTCAACGACCCGACAGTCGATGCCATCCGCGTCACGAAGGATGTTGACGTGGTCGTGGGCGTTCGCACGAGAAGCGAGTTCCATAAAGAGGAGCGGGAACTTGAAGCGCTCGGATTTAAGCATGACACGAGCGAGGGCGCACCGATCTGCCGTTGGCTCGCAGATGGTGTTGAGGTGGATGTACTGCCGGTACGCGAGGAAGTTCTTGGATGGAAGTCGGAATGGTTTGAACAGGCGCTTCATGCCGCCCAGACTGTGGACATAGAAGGCCACGTGGTCAAGGTAGTCACGGCGCCGTTCTTTGTGGCATTGAAACTCGAGGCGTTTGAGGACAGGGGGAACGGGGATTTCATCGCCAGTACGGACTTTGAGGATGTGATCTGTCTTTTCAATGGACGACCGGGTGTTGTCGACGAGATCATTTCGGAAGCCGTTGTCTGCAATGGAATCCGGACGAAGTTTTCCAGATACGTAAAGAATGCAGATCTAGAGGATGCCGTTCTTGGATTCGTCCAGACGGAGAATGCTCCCGAGGAACGATTCCATGCAATCATGTCGGCTTTTCGGCGCCTGGCAGGCAGTGGCGGAGTAGTAGAAACAGGAGCGTTGCAAAGATGAAGACTTGTCGAATTGCCGCGACATCTTCCCGCTCTGGAACTGGCGGCACATCCCCGGCACGACCTCCTACGACGTCGACACGGTGGACTGGAAGAGCCGCAACCGCGCGGAAGACTGCGCCGCGGAAGGGACGACTGTCCATTTCACGCTGGACCGCGCCGGGCTCACGGCCCGCACGCGCTGGCGTTTCTCGGCGGAGGGCGTCGACGTGTCGGTGACGGGCGTCACGTCGACGAGCGAACACCCCGTGGTCACAACCGTCGAGCAGTCCCTCGCCCAACCGAACGCCGCGTCCTGGCGCGAGAAGGACGGCATCGTGGCCGTCAACGGCGCGATCCGCTACGAACTGCCGTCGAACGCGCAGGTGCGGATCGAGGAACGAAGCGGTTCCTGGCGCCGCCACATGGGATCGATGCCGGACCAACGCGCCACCGGCCGCGTCTTTGAGATCACGGTCCCGCACGGCGTGAAGCCGTCCGCGGCATCCTGCGCCTGGCGCGTCCGCCCCTGCGCTTCGCGCGCGCCGTAAAGATCCCCCTTGACGAAACCGAGTAATATCTGGCAGTATTATGCACGACAGGAATAATACGAGCACGGAATAATTCTTGGCGAGAATGGACGGTTAGCGTCAGACTGCCCCGTGGCGCTTGCGGCATGACGTAAGATGTGCTAGAATCCACCTATGAAAAGAACAATGTTCATTCTCGTAGTGGCCGCGAGTGCGGCCGTTATCACACACGGGATGGCCGCGCTTGCCGCAGATGCGGAAACGTGGCGCGCGACGGAGCTTGCCTTCGAGGCAGGCACAGACTACGATGCGACGGGCGCGGACGCCGTGACGTTCGATGCCGTGTTTATGCACGCGTCGGGCGAGAAGGTGTCGCGTCCCGGCTTCTGGGACGGCGGCAAGACCTTCCGCGTCCGCTTCGCGCCCACGAAGCCCGGTCGCTGGAGCTGGTCCACCACCTGCCGCGGCGACGCCGCGCTCGACGGCAAGACCGGCGCGCTGGAGGCGAAGCCATACGCGGGCGACCTCGAGATCTGCAAGCGCGGCTTCGTGAAGACGGCGAAAGGCGCCAAGCACTTCACCTACGCGGACGGCACGCCGTTCTTCTACCTCGGCGACACGCACTGGGGCCTCTACAAGGAGGAGATCGACGAACCCGGCCCGCACGCGGGCGCGACGGGCGCCGCCTCGCACTTCAAATACATCGTCGACCGGCGCGCGGCGCAGGGTTTCACCGTGCTCCAGTCCGAACCCATCGGTGCGAAGTTCAACGTCCAGGACGGCAAGGTGGACGCCGCCGACATCCCCGGCTTCCAGCTCGCCGACCGCTATTACCAGTACCTCGCCGAGAAGGGACTCGTCCACGCCAACGCCGAGTTCTTCTTCGCGTCCCAGATGAGCAAGAAGCTCGCCGACGATCCCATTGCGATCGACCGCCTCGCGCGCTACTGGGTGGCGCGCTTCGGCGCGTATCCCGTGATGTGGACGCTCGCGCAGGAGTCGGACAACGACTTCTACCACGAACGCCATGGCGGGCATAACTTCTATTGCGCCACCAACAACCCGTGGGTGGTCGTGGCGGAGTGCCTCCACCGCGCGGACGCCTACAGTCATCCGCTCACGGCGCACCAGGAGAACACGAAGCACACGACCGTGACGGGACGCGGCACGGAGAAGGGCGGCCCCGACAAGTTCGGCGGACGTTCCGCGTTTGCGGACGCGGCCGTCGCTGCACGCACGGGCCATTCGTGGTGGGGCGTGCAGTGGTCGCCGTCGCTCACCGCGTCGCCCGACTGCGAGGCCGCACGTGACTACTGGGCCGATCCGCGGCCGGCGGTCAACTACGAGGGGCGCTACTGCTACCTCTGGACCAAGGACTTCGGCGCGCGCGCGCAGGGCTACATCTCGTTCCTCAGCGGCATGTTCGGCTACGGCTACGGCGCGATCGACATCTGGCTCTACCTGAGCACGTACGATGTGAAGCGGGCAAGCCACGACGGCGTGGACAAGATTTCCATCGAAGACAAGCAGGTGCCGTGGTGTCAATCCGTGGAGTTCCCCAGCGCTCACCAGATGGCGCACTTCAAGAAGTTCTTCAACTCCTTTGACTGGTGGAACCTCAAGCCCGGCTTCGGCGACGGCGCGCGCTTTACCCCACGCTCTGGCACGGCGCGCGCGCCCGCACACGGCATCGCCTACGTGTTCGCCAAGCTCGCGAACCCGAATCGCGCCGTGTTCTACTTCTACGGCACGAATCGCCTCACGGGCACGGTCCACGACCTCACGCCCGACCGCTTCCACTCCGTGCGCTGGTTCAACACGCGCACGGGCGAGTGGAAGGATGTGGACGTCACGTTCGTCTCCGACGACCGCGGCAACCTCGAGCTGCCGCCGAAGCCCGACGCGGCGGACTGGGCGCTCGTCGTCACCGAACTGCCCGCGCTCACGCTTGCGCCGGGCGCGGACGTGAAGCTCGACTACGGCGGCGCCGGCGTGGGCGGCTATCCCGTCTTCCGCGTGACCGCGAACGACCCCGCCGCCACGCTGCGCATCTCCTACGCGTGCCATCCGGACGGACTCGGACCCAAGGGCGACTTCTGGCGCGAGACGGCCGCGCGCTACCTCGGCCCCGACATTGACCTGCCGATCCTCCCCGCGAACATCGACCGCTACGAAAGCTATCAGCTCGCGTCGAACGCCGTCTACCGCGCCCCGCTCCTGCAGGGACTCGTGCGCTACGTGCGCCTTCGTCTCGACGGCGCGTCGAAGCCGGTCTCGCTCGCGTCCTTCGCGTTCGCGAACGACCGCGTCCACTCCGCCGGCGAGCGCGCGGGCACGTTCGACTGCGCGGACCGCCAGTTTGCGGAAATCTGGGAGGCGAGCGTACGCACGTGCGAAATCTCCGCCATTCCGTCGTATGATTCCGTGTGGGGTCCGAAACCTGTGCGCACGCTGCCCTACCTCGCGGACGGCGCGAAGCGCGACCGTCTCGTGTGGAGCGGCGACCTCTGGTGGGCGCAGCGCAGCTTCTTCGTGGGATTCAAGCCCTCCGCGCCGTACCTG